>JAHILF010000106.1 GCA_018897105.1 Pseudomonadota bacterium | reverse complement strand
GCCTTTTCGCCGGTTGCCTGAGCCCAGGTTCGTCATTCCGGCGAAGGCCGGAATCCAGGTAGTTACGACAATTCTGGACCCCGGCCTTCGCCGGGGTGACGACGAGTGTAGTCAGTTTTTCTTAAGTTAACGGCATTGAGTTCACAGGAAACAACTAAGGACCAATCAATAATTATTCCTAAATGAAAGTTGGTAGCTGGTCTCTAGCATGTCAAATAGATTTTGCTTGTTGGGCAAGATATCTATCAAGCAGATAGAGGCCGTCCGGGGTGAACGGTTTTTCCGCGCGCAGCTGACGGAGGTCGTGCACATTCATGAACCGGCCCCATTGCACCTCTTCCTCCTGCAGGGTTATCGGTCCGTCGGCCACACAGCTATATGCCCGGCCCCACACCTTATTGTTGTCATCCTGCCAGTAAAAATCAAAAAGCGGAGTTAAGGGGACGCCGCTGATGCCCACCTCTTCCGCAAGTTCCCTGCGGGCGGAAAGGTCGTAATCTTCCCCGGCCTGGACAACTCCGCCGGCAGCGATATCATAATAGCCGGGGTAGACATCCTTGCTTTCGGTGCGCTGATGGACAAAAAGCTCCCCCAGACTGTTAAAAAGCAGGATATAGGTGGCCCGGTGGATGAGATGGAAACGTCTCATGACACCGCGGCTGGCACAGCCCACCACGCGGTTTTCCTCATCGACAATGGCCACAAGTTCTTCGCTTGCGGGATTTTTACTCGTATTCATGATATTTCGATGCTCTACCCCGGACCTTGTCCGCCGGGTATTTTTTTCTATTTTGAGCGATTTTTTCCCAGGCGGCATCCAGCAGATCAATGTCCAGCTTTTCCGCCAGATTGATCAGATAAACCAGGACATCGGCTATTTCTTCCTTTATCGCCTCTTTTTTCCCGGGTGAGAGATTTCTGCTCTCCTCCTGGGTGAGCCATTGAAAATGTTCTGCCAGTTCCGCACATTCCACCATAAGGGCCATGGCCAGATTTTTCGGACTGTGAAACTGCTCCCAGTCTCTTTCCTCACGGAATTGCCTGACTTCGTCCACCAGTTTCTTCATTGATAACTCCACGGAAGCGATAAGACACACTCAAAAAATGCGCCGCCTGCCCTGTACCCACCAGCCATGCATAACCTGCAAAATGTGCAGGGCAATGCTTACAAGCCCATCAGCAACTTTCCTGCTTGCTTTTCTGCATTTTTTCTGTAAACCTTGGTTATTATGATAAAAAACAATTTCGACCCGTTCCGGGACAGACAGGCGCGGCAGATCCGCAACATCCTCTCCACGGCCTTTGTGCAGTCCTTACGAGACCTGAACCCTGCCTCCTTTGAAACAACAGGCGAGCAGCTGCTCAAGCAGAAAATTTCCGCTGACAAAAAAGCTTACATCCTGGACCGTATTTCCCGCTACAGAAAATGTATCACAACCGTTGAACAGCAGGGAATACAATCAATCCTTGAGCAGAGTTTTGTTCTGTGGGATGCAGAGCTTTTTTTTGAAGTCCACGAAATCCTGGAGGGGCAGTGGATGGTGGCACAAGGCCGTGAAAAAGCCGCCTTGCAGGGTCTGATACGTGCAGCCGGGGTTTACATTCTGATGGCATGGGGGAACCAGCAGGGGGCTGAAAAAATGGCCGCCAAGGCGGTGCGTGCCCTGGAGGAGAACCTCACCGCCCTTGCCTATTTCCCCTCTCCGCAGCAGCTGCTCACCAGTCTCAGAAACCTTGATCCGGTCCCGCCGAAACTGCGGGGCTGAAGCGGGCAGGCGGGCATAAAACCCACCCCTGCTGCGGCATGCACGGCTTTACCGGAAAAAATCACTCACTTTTTCACCTTGGGTGCACAGATGAGAATCTTGCTTCCCTCTTTGAAAACCACATCGATCTTGTTGGGGGGAATCACCCTGGTTACCAGCCCTATCCCGAAAAAAGGATGATTAACGAGATCATCCTCTGCAAAACTTTTGGTCATGGCATAGCGCACAGCCGCAATCGGATCTCTGCCTCCGAGCAATTCCAGGAAATTATTTTCAGCCTTTAACTCCTTGGATATTCGAGGTGTTTTAACGGGCTGCCCGCTTTTTTCTCCACTTCGCCGCAGGGTGGTCTTTTTTTCAACCTGCACCGGACGATAATTATGCACCGCCCGGCAGACATTGCACTGTACCTTGGCCACCTTGCTTCCCACCATGGCCGCGATGGTATGGTTGGTGACTTGCTTACACTTCAGACAGCGGGAATCGATATCATCCCCGGCTGTTAATTCCTTGTTAATTGTCAAAAGATGTCTCCTTTACGTTCCGACTCAACTGGCAAACTTTATTATTTGATTTTCATTGCGGCAGATACCACGGCACAAAAAAGGCCGGCTTTCAAGACTGACAGCGGGCCATTTTAAGCAAAATGATCGCCGACAGCGGCAAATAAATGGCGTTGCCGGCTTAACTGGCTGTTGAAAAATTATTGCACTTGGTGATACTATAGCAAAATTCGCTTCGAAATGCTCATTTACTCGGTATAAACTGCGTTTTTTACTCATCGCAGGGCAACTCTCGCCCGGCGGGCCGGCTTATCCGCGGTTCTCGACTCTTTGCTTCGAGTCGTCTCAGTTTATACCTGAAGGGCATAAACCTTTGGCTCAGCAGAGTTTTATACCCTTAGGATACTCGCTTCCTTTTTCCACAACCTGTTATGCAGTTTCTTTTTCAGCAAAAAGATGAATATCCCGCTGGGGAAAGGGAATGCTGATCCCTTCGCTATCAAAGCGTTTTTTCATCTTTTCATTGGTGTCGAAAAACACTGCCCAGTAGTCAGCTGCATTCACCCAGGCCCGCACGGCAAAATTAACGCTGCTGTCAGCCAGGGCAAGAACTCCGACAAATACTTCCGGATCCTGGAGAACCCGCTGGTCTTCCGCCAGCACCTGCAGGATCACTGTCTTTACCTTGTCGATGTCATCCGTATAGCCGACCCCGAAGACGAAATCCACCCTTCTGGTCGGTTTGGCGGAGATGTTGACAATATTATCGCCAATGACTTTTGAATTCGGCACAATGATCAATTTATTATCAGGGGTGACAAGCATGGTGGTGAATATCTGAATCTCCTCAACGGTCCCTGCCGTACCGGCTGACTCAATATAATCGCCTTTTTTAAAGGGACGGAACAGGATGAGAAGCACGCCTGCGGCAAAATTGGACAAAGAACCCTGTAGGGCAAGGCCGACGGCTAAGCCTGCGGCGCCGATCACGGCAATGAATGAAGTGGTTTGGATGCCTATCTGGCCCAAGGCGGCAAGAATGACAAAGGTCAAGAGGGCAAAATAAATCAGATTGCCGGCAAACTTCACCAGGGTGGGTTCCACCTTGCTTCTGGTCATGAGTTTTTCAGACAGATGCTGGAAAAATCTTGCGCCCCATTTTCCAACCATAAAGATTGCCAGCGCGGCCAGCATATTGATGCCGGATATCGCAATAAGCTCCTGAACCGATCCAAACCAATCTGCCATACCAATACTCCTCTATAATGATTCTTTGCGGGGAAAAAAATTACTCGGTTCTATGATGATGCCGGTCCCTTCGGTCATGACCATTCACGGACTGTCGCATTATGGATGAAAATTGCTGATCATGCAAAGGTATTCGTCTTTGGAGAACGGGGCAATGTCGGCTGCTCAGCCGGCATCCTCCAGCGACTTGGAAAACGAGACGTAAAAGGTAATGCCTTGTTTGGGATTATGCTCGATCCACACCTGGCCTTTATGCTGGGCGGCGACCTCTTTGACAATGGCCAGGCCCAGGCCGGCGCCTTCAATGCCCAGGGAGGTCTTTTTCCGCATGAACATGGAAAAAAGACCGTCCGATTCGCTGTTGCCCAGACCTACGCCGTCATCCCGCACGGAAAGAACATGAAAGTCCCCCGAATCCTCATAGCCGATTTCAATCTCAGTCAGCTTCTCGCCGCCGTACTTCAGGGCATTATCGACCAGATTACGCAAAACCCGCAACAATGACAAACGGTCCGCGGTTATCTCCGGCATGTTTTCCGGTTCATGCCACTTGATGGAGCGCAGCTCAAGCTGCAGAGAAAATCCCTCTCTGATGATCTTCAGCGTCTCCGGCAAAGAGACCTGCTGCAGAACAAGGGGCACTTCCTGGGCTGAAATGAAAACATTGATCTTGTCAACAAGAGCGGCAATCTCTTCAGACGAACTGAGGATCTGGGCACAGAATTTTTTCCCTTTATCATCCAACAGATGCCCGCATTTACTGTGCAGCAGCCTGACCAGGCCATGAATGGAAATAGCCGGATTTTTCAGATCATGGACAACAGAGTAGGCAAACTCCTTGATTTTTTTTGAACTTTCCTGCAACTCATTCTCAATCTTCTTGCGATCGGAAATATCGTAATGGGTGCCGACAAAACGCAGCGGCCGGCCTTTCTCATCCCATTCCACCACCTTGCCCCGGGCAAGTACCCATTGCCAGCCACCTGATCTGTTCCGCATACGGAATTCCGCCACATATCTGGAGGTGATCCCCTGCAGATGATTGAACACCGCAGCCAGGGCAGCGGGTTTGTCATCAGGGTGCAGCAGCTGCTCCCAGGTTATCTGCCTGTCCCGCAACTCCTCGAGCGTATACCCCAGCATCTTTGCCCAGTTTTCACCGTAATAGACCTCACCGGTATGCAGGTTGCGGTCCCAGACCCCGTTGGAGGTGGCGTCAAGCACCATGCGGAAAAATTTTTCCCTTTCCTGCAAGGCTGCCTGAGCTCGTTTTCGCCGGGTGATATCGCGGTTATTCGCCCGCCGACCGAGGGGATGCCCCTGTTCATTGAATACCGGTTGGCAGCTGTGGGCAATCCAGCGTTCTTCCCCGCTTCTGGACAGAATGCGGAAATCAAAATGGAATTCCGCGGCTTCATGCATCTCTTCCTTGAGGTGGGCGTCAAGGCGCTGCCGGTCGTTCGGATGGATTAGTGACAGAAAAAGATCTTGATTATTATAGAAATCTAACGGACTGTAGCCGGTTATCCGCTCACATGACGGTGAGATATGCAGAAACTTGCCGTCAGGGGCCAACCAGTATTCCCAGTCCCAGGAGAAATCGGTGACAATGCGGAATTTTTTATCCCTCTCGGCAATCGCCTCTTCAAGCTCCTTGCGGGCTGCAATCTCCCGATCAAGATGGTGGGTCAGCGTGGCTACCTGACCGGACAGTTCCCTGATACGCTGTTCAAGTTTCTCGCGTTCCTGCTGCAAGTCGGGTGTATCAGCATGTTTACCGGGACATTCTTCGTATGCCATAGAATCGCATGTCAGTTTGTCAGACTTTTATCACGAAGGGGACAGGAAAGAAGCATGGCGAGTTTGGCCATACACTCATAAAATCTGGGCGTTGGGGAATGTTCTCTCTATGCACTTTCTCTTGGGGACTTCGTGCAATCATGCTAGACAATACCACCCAATAAGGAATAACTCTTTCATTAATCTCCAGGAAAGACATTTTTGTCAAGCAATAAAAGAAGCCCGCATTGCTGCGGGCTTCTTTATAAGGAAACTATCTTGCTAATGGACTTCAATGCGGGTGATATTCTTTTTCGCTTCCTCGGATTTAGGCAGAGTGATTTTCAACTCACCGTTTTTGAAGGAGGCCTCAATCTTATCACTCTTCACCTCGGTAGGAAGCCGTAAAGCCCGGTAAAAAGAACCATACCGCCGCTCCATTCTATGGACATGCTTATCAGTTTCCTTATGCTCTTCCTTCCGTTCACCCTTGATGACCAGAACGCTGTTTTCCAGGGAAATGTCGATATCCTTTTTCTCCAGACCGGGAAGATCGGCAATTACTTCAATCGCCGTATCCGTTTCACTTACATCAAGGCGAGGCGCCCAGTTTCGTTCAGATTCAAGCATCAGGTCATGAAGCATTGACCCCTTCCACATTCTCTGGAACATATCCTCCATTTCCCCGAAAACATCCGGCACCTCAACTTTCCGCCCTCGTGATGGAATAAGATCGAACATGCTAACACCCCCTTTTCGTCAGTTATTTTTACTAACGCCTCCTCCTAATTAAAAGGTAAATATTGCCTGAAGGGAGTCAAGGTGCTGCTATTTTTTTATTAAAGCCTCTGTCCACGGGCCTTCATGGCCCGACAGCAGAATATGCTTTTCCAGGCGGCTGTAAAATTCGTAACCAGGCATTTCCCGGGCCCCGAGGCTCATCAGATGGGAGGTGGTCATCTGGCAGTCAATCAGAGCAAATTCCCATTGTTGCAGCAGATTGACCAGATGGGCCAGGGCGACCTTGGAGGAGTTCGCGACCCGGGAGAACATGGACTCGCCGAAAAACACCCTGCCGATGGCCACGCCGTAAAGACCGCCGGCCAGGGTTTCCCCCTCCCAGCATTCCACGGAGTGGGCATAACCCGCCTCATGCAGACGGATGTATGCCTCAATCATCTCAGGGACCAGCCAGGTACCCCGCTCTTTGCCCGCCCGAGGTAATGAGCATGCTCTGATGAGCTGCGCAAAACAGGTATCAAAGGTGACGCGGAAGCGGTCCTGCCGGATAATCCGGGCAAGCCGTTTGGCGAGATGAAAATTTTTCGGTTCAAGCACCAGACGCGGGTCAGGCGCCCACCAGAGAATGGGATCTTCCTCGGTGTACCAGGGGAAAATGCCCTGGCCATAGGCAAGAAGGAGCCTTTCCACGGAAAGATCTCCGCCGATGGCCAGCAGGCCGTCCTCCCTGGCAAGATAAGGCGGGGGAAAGATAAGGGAGTCGGTTAAACCAAATATCATCGACAAAGGGAACGCAGATACGCCAGCCAACTGTCAAAGCCATCCCCGGTCGTGGCGGAAACAGACATGACCTTGAGCTTCGGATTGAGCAGCAGCGCATCTTTGATCGCCATCTCCGACGGAAAATCAAAATAGGGCAGCAGGTCTGTCTTGCTGATCATAAAAACATCGGAGCCGATAAAGGCCCTCGGATATTTGGCCGGTTTATCCGGCCCCTCCGGCACGGAGATCATCACCACCCGCTGATGCTCACCCAGGTAAAAGGTGGCCGGGCAGACAAGATTGCCGACATTTTCAATAAAGAGCAGATCGAGTTTTTTGTCATCAAGCTGGTGTTCCAGGGCGTGAATGCCCTTATGAACCAGGGCGGCATCAAGGTGGCAGGCACCGCCCGTGGTGAGCTGTACCACCGGCACGCCTTTGGCGCGAATGCGTTCGGCATCCCTTTCCGTTTCAATATCGCCCTCAATGACCCCGATGCGCAGCTCCTTGCCCAGCCGCTCAATGGTTTTCTCAAGCAGGGTTGTTTTCCCGGAACCCGGGCTGCTGATCAGATTAATCGCCACGGCCCCCAGTTCTTCAATATGCTCTCTGTTCTTTTCCGCCAGGGCGTCGTTGGCAGCAAGCAGGCTCTGATTGACATCAACTACCTTATGATTATGACTCGGGCTCGCACATCCACAATCTTCACACATTATTCCGTCCTCATATTTTTTAAAAAAGTATAAATCTTTTATCAGACCATTTCAACCTGCATGAGAATAAGACCGTCCCCCCCCTCAGGTACAAGTAGGGTATGACTGCACTCCGGACAGCTATCCGGTACCCCTTCAGAACTCAGGGAGACATGGCCGCAGTAACAGCACTTGTACTGGATGGGCGGGGTAACGATTTCAAGCAGGGCATCTCTGGTCAAATCCTGCTCAGCGGACAGCACATCAAAACCGAACTGAAAGGAATCGATGACAATGCCGGAAAGAGGTCCGATCTCAACCCTCACCTTGCTGATCGCCTTGCACTGGTGTTCTCCGGCAAGTTCGGCAAGCTGCTTAAGCAGCCCCTGAACCAGCGATATTTCGTGCATGGCCCCCCTCCTCCTCCAGCGTAGTATCATTCCCGCCACCTCTGCCACCCGGCCGGACAACAATGCGGATCATATGCACGCCAAAACCCTCATCGCCGAGCAGCAGGTTGCCGATGCCGAGCACGCCGATTTTTTTCTATGATTTGACATCAATGATGGTCTCGAAAACTGAAAATTAACCACAAAGTGCACAGAGCTCACAGAGATAACTGACTGTGATTAAAAATCATTTTCTCTGAGTCCTCTGTGTGCTCCGTGGTGTAAAGAAACAACTGCCCGGCTCAGCAGATTCTCGGCAGAGGCTCGCCGGTCAGAGAGGACACGATACGTGTGCCGCCGGCCGCTGTTTTCAGCAGCACTCTGCCCGCAGGGCCTTCGCTCACCCGGCCGATAACAGCCGCGTCAGCCCCTTCGGGCAGAGAACGCATCAGCTCAAGCAACCGACCGGCATGCTCCGGTGCCACCAGGGCCAGGCATTTGCCCTCATTGGCCAGATAGAGGGGATCCATGCCGAGGATCTCGCAGGCGGCGGCAACCTCGGGTTTTACAGGAATTGCAGTCTCATCAAGCTCAATGGCCACCTGGGCTGCCTCGGCGATTTCATTAAGCGAGGTGGCCACCCCGCCCCTGGTCGGGTCCCGCAGGGTATGCACCGCACCCGGGGCCGCAGCAAGCATCTGCTGCACGAGCCGATGCAGGGCCATGGTGTCACTGCGCAGATTTCCCTGCAGCGAGATGCCGGCCCGCTGAGACAGGATGGTTATGCCGTGATCACCCATACTGCCGGAGAGGATAATCGCATCCCCCGGCCGGGCATTTTTGCCGGAAATCTGGATACCGGGGTCAACAAGCCCGATGCCCGAGGTATTGATAAAGATCTTGTCACCCTTGCCCTTTGGCACCACCTTGGTATCACCCGTCACCACCGGCACGTCCGCTTTGCGGCAGGCCCCCTGGATGGAGAGGATGACCCGCTTGAGATCATCCAGGGCAAAGCCCTCTTCCAGGATCAGCCCAAGACTGAGACAAATGGGTTTAGCGCCCCGCATGGCCAGATCATTGATCGTGCCGTTGATGGCCAGCTCACCGATATCGCCGCCCGGGAAAAAAATAGGATCAACCACATAACTGTCCGTGGTAAAGGCAAGTTGCCCTGCCGGAGTGTCGACAATGGCACTGTCTTCCAGGCAGGCGAGCACCGGATTGGTAAGCTGGGGAAGAAAAATATTTTTGATCAGCTCTTGGCTGGCACGGCCGCCGCTGCCGTGATCAAGCAGAATCGTTTCCGTCATTTTCATGTGAATAGCTGGTCCTTTATCTGTCGCTTTCTTTCTCAAGTCCGGCCATAGCGATAATGAGCGGCACAGGTTCCTTCACTTGATACCATACAGGGACCCACCGGATTCAGCGGCGTACACCGGCCGCCAAAGAGCGGGCAGTCGGCCGGATTTTTCCTGCCCTTGAGGATAAGGCCGCACAGGCATCCTTTCGGTTCCGGTGTTTCCGTAAGCCTGATATCAAACCTTTTTTCCGCATCAAAGCGGGAAAATTTCTCCCGGATCGCCATGCCGCTGGCCGGTATAGTGCCCAGCCCCCGCCATTGGCAGTCAACCGGTTCGAAAACATCATGCATCAGCTTCTGGGCCCGCAGATTGCCCTGCCAGTCAACCGCCCGGCCGTAGGCGTTTTCCACCTCAGCCCTTCCTTCCCTTGCCTGCCGTGCCAGGATGATAAGCGCCTGGAGCACATCAACCGGCTCAAAGCCAGCCACCACGCAGGACAGATGGTAATTTGCGGCCAGCGGTTCATAGGCAGCCGCGCCGATGATGGTGCTTACATGGCCGGGGCAGAGCAGCCCGTCCAGGCGGAGTTCAGGATCGCCGAGCAGGGCCGAAAGTGCCGGCGGCATGATCTTGTGGGTGGAAAAAACGGTAAAATTATCCACCTGCCGACGCTCGGCCTCAAGAATTGTGGCGGCAACCAGCGGAATGGTGGTCTCGAAACCGACAGACAGAAACACCGTCATCTGCTGCGGATTTTTTTCGGCAAGCGTCAGGGCATCTATGGGCGAATAAACCACCTCCACCTGGGCACCCTGGGATTGCGCCCTGGCCAGAGAGCCATGGGAACCAGGTACCCGGTAAAGATCGCCGAAGATCGCCACCCGCACTCCGTCCCGACTGGCCACATCGATAAATCCATCAATTTGGGCGCTGGAGGTGACACAGACCGGGCAGCCCGGGCCGGAGATCAGCTCCAGCCCCTCCGGCATGAGCGAACGCAGACCATGCCGAAAAATCGCCATGGTGTGGGTACCGCATACCTCCATGATGCGCAGGGGGCGGTCAATGGTCCTCCGCAATTCATCAACCAGCGGGTCGATAAATTTTTTATCCCTGTACTCTGAGACATATTTCATATCTACCGTTTTTCCTCTCCGGCTGCGGCCTGCATGTTGTCAGCCAATTCCCGCAGGAGCCGCAGATTGGTTTCCGCCTCTGCGGCATCCAGGGTATGGATGGCAAAGCCGGCATGAATAATAAGATAATCTCCTATTTCCGGCCAATGGTCAACCAGATCCAGTCGCACTTCTTTTTCAATACCCTGGGCTTCAACAACCCCGAGCTGCTGGGTGGTGAAGTCATTTTCCACTCCTTTTACGGCGATTACACGCATGGGCACTGCCAGACACATTGCTCATCCTCACTATTTTTTTGATTTTAGCAAAAATCACGGATATCTCGAAGTCACAAACAGAAAAAAAACAACAATTTCCTGTTAGATGCTACGAGATGTCTGTGCTTGAAGTCAACTCTTTACATAGTTCATCCCGGCAATAACCGCCTGCCCCAGGGCAAGCCCGCCATCGTTGGCCGGCACTTTCTCGGCGGAATAGACCTGAAATCCTGCGGCCTGGAGATCTTTGCTCAGCCCGCCAAGCAGCAGACCATTCTGCATGCAGCCGCCGCCGAGCACCACCTTTTTCCGGCCGCGTTTTGCGGCCAGTTCCTTGATCACGGCGGTTACGGACAGGGCAAGCCAGCGATGAAAGGCAAGGGCAATCTCTCCCGGGTCAGCGGAGCCGGCCAGGCAGTCGACCACCGACCGGATCAGCGACCTGGTGCCGATCACCAGGCGGCCCTGTACTTTTCTGATCTCCACGGGAAAGTATATTTCCCCTGCCCCAACATGCATCCAGTCGTCCCGTACCGCCCGCCAGGCCGTTGCCTCAAGCTCCATGGCGGCATGGCCTTCATAGCCGGAAACCAGACAGAGATCAAGCAGCCCTGCCATGGCATCAAAGAGCCTGCCGCAGCTTGAGGTCAGGGGAGTGTTGACCCTGCGGGACATCATCTGCTCCAGGGTCTCTTTTTTGGCAGCATCTATTTTTGCCAGGGCCGGGACCAGGTGATCTCTGCCGACCAATCCCTCTTCGCCATAAGCCGCCCACAGGGCAGCCATGGCCATACGCCAGGGTTCCCGGGCCGCGGCATCACCGCCGGGGAGCATCATCTGTTCCAGGCTGGCCAGCCGTTCAAAAGAGGAAAATCCCGCCAGCAGAATCTCCCCGCCCCAGACCGTGCCGTCCGGGCCGAAGCCCGTGCCGTCAAGAATCACGGCAAACGTATCTTCATCAAGGCCGTGCTCAGCCATCACCGCCGCGGCATGGGCATGATGATGCTGCACCCGGTACAGGGAGCGGCCCAGGCTTTCGGCAAAACGGGTGCTCAGGTAATCAGGATGCAGATCACAGGCAACGGCCTCGGCCTCAAACTCCAGCACCTGCTGCATATGCCGAACACTCTCTTCAAAAAATTCCAGGGTTTCCATTGTGGAGAGATCCCCGATGTGCTGACTCAGGTAGGCCGTCCTGCCCCGGGTCATGCAGAAGGTGTTCTTCAATTCCGCGCCGCAGGCAAGTACTGCCGGCAGATCCTGTTGAAGCGCCACGGAGCGGGGCACATAGCCGCGAGAGCGGCGCAGAGGCCGAGCTTTGCCCGCGATGACCCTGACCACCGAATCATCCGCCCGGGTGACGATATCACGGTTATGGAGCAGAAAAAAATCTGCGATGCCGGCCAGTTTGTCAATTGCCTCCTCGTTTGCCGTGCAGATCGGCTCATCACTTCTGTTGCCGCTGGTCATTACCAGCGCAGGCGGCGTCTCCGCCACCCGAAAAAGCAGATGATGAAAAGGGGTGTAGGGCAGCATCAGGCCGAGATGGAGAATGCCAGGCGCAACTGATGGGGCCAGGCTGCTGTCATCTCTTTTCGCCAGCAGCACGATGGGCCGCTGCCAGGAACGCAACGACTCCTTTTCCGGCAAGGATATGCTGCAGATTTTCATCGCCGCCTGCACGTCCCCCACCATAACCGCCAGGGGCTTGCTGGGTCTTCTTTTCCTGTGCCGCAGCCTTTGCACCGCCGTATCACTACCCGCATCAACGCTGAGATGAAAACCGCCGAGTCCGCGCATAGCCACGACCTTACCCTGGGCCAGGGCGCGGCCGGCCTCCTGCAGAGGATCTTCACATTGCAGACGACGGCCGTCAGCGTCATGCCAGCTCAGGCGTGGTCCGCACTGCCAGCAGGCATTGGGCTGGGCATGGAATCTGCGATTACCCGGATCATGGTACTCCCCGCTGCAGTCCGGACACATGGGAAAAACCTTCATCGACGTGTTCGGCCGGTCATAGGGAATCGACTCGACAATGGTGAAGCGCGGCCCGCAGTTGGTGCAGTTGATGAACGGATAGAGATAGCGGCGGTCATTTTTGCTGAACAGCTCAGCCAGACAGTCATCACAGACCGCGGCGTCAGGCGGGATCATGGTGCTCGCCGCACCTGACCGTTCACTTTCGAGGATGACAAAGCCGGGTTCACTGGGAAAAACATCGATGTTCGTCTGCTCAAGCGAGGTGATGCCGGCAAGAGGCGGCACTTCCTCTTGCAGACATTGCAGGAAGCTGTCCAGATGGGCCAGAGGCGGCGCCAGCCTGATCACCACCCCTTCGGCGCTGTTAACCACCGTGCCGGAGTAGCCGAAGCGGGACGCCAGGCGATGGACAAAAGGCCGAAAACCGACCCCCTGCACCACGCCCTGGATCTTCAGCTCAACCCCCGTTTCATCCGAAACCGGCGACGGAGGGAAACGGCTCTCAGGTCTTGGCAGAACTGTCATAATTCGATTTAAACCCTCAGCCGTTACAGATACATGAAATCAATCCCCCGGAGATTTCACATCAGTTCCGACAGGGAAATTAATATGAATGCTAAAAACCGTAAAACGTCACGGGAAAACCGGTGCGGCAAAATGACGCATCCTTTATATTAAATAACCGCAATCAAAAAGAAGTCAAGGGAAATAGGTAGTAATACGGATAAGAAAAAAGGGATTGTTCGCAAGTATATCTTAAGGGGCAATTGAAAATCCCTGGGTCTGCTGATTTCAACTGCCTGCAAGTAGACCTTCTACCGCACTGATCACCTGCTCCGGGGCCAGATCATTCATGCAGCGCCTGTGGTCACATTCCCTTTTCAAACAGGGACTGCACGGCAGGTCCAGGCGAACCACCTTGTGCCGCTCGCCATAGGGACCGGTGCGCCAGGGGGCGGTGGAGCCGAAAACAGCCACCACCGGGGTGCCCACGGCCGCGGCAAGGTGCATGGGACCGGTATCGGTGGAGACCACCAGCGGGGCCAGGCGGTACAGGGCAGCCAGGGTCTTCAGGGTGGTCTCGCCGGCGAGACTTACGGCCGGTTGCTGCATGCGGGCTATGATATCGTCAATGACCGGTCGGTCCCCTTTGCCGCCGGTGAAAACCACCGACCGGCCCTGATTGGCAAGCCAGTCTGCAACCCGGGCAAAACCGGCGTTATCCCACAGTTTGGTCGGCCAGGTGGCCACCGGATTGATCGGGATAATCCTGGACGGGTCGGCTATACCCCTGGAGCGGAGCAGTGACTCGACCTGCCGGAAGTTCTCGTCGCTGAGCGGCAGATTAAAGACAACCTCATCGGTCTTAATACCGATGCCCTCAAGCAGCATGAGTTCCCGCTCTACGGCATGGATGTTCATGTCCACCGCCGGCACCCTTTCATTTAAAAAAATATAGCTGCATTCGGCATGCTCCATGCCGCGGCCGAACCCCACCTTGCGTTTGGCGCGGCTGGCGGCAACCAGCATGCCGCTTTTCAGCAGACCCTGGAAATCGATGAGCAGATCATAGCGGGTGTCGCGCAGCTCCCGGAGAAAGGCTCGCAGCTCTTGCCAGGCCTGCAGCCGGTTCGGCCCGCTCTTCATGGTCTGCACCCAGCGTTTCCTTTTGGAAATAAGCACCCGGTCAAGCTCCGGATGACCGGCTATAATGTCAGCCGCCGCCTCTTCGACCACCCAGGTGATATGGGCCTGGGGATAATGACGCCGCAGACTGTGGAGAGCCGGCAGGGTGTGGATGACGTCGCCGATGGCGCTTGTTTTGATAATAAGAATATGCACAGGCTGAAAAGTAGTGGAGTTGACAGCTTTATTTAAGGATATGAGATGTAAGAAATGTTCCGGCACAACACCGGACAGCTGAAAATAATTTTTCCCCTATAACAGATCAGCCTGTGGCTGACAACCGGAAAGGACGCTGAGAAGAATCGACTTAGATAGAGATCAATTACAAATTACTACTTGTTGCCATCCTTAAAAGACGTTTTCAGCCAGCAATCGCCGAAGTAACACCCTAATCGAGAAAAAATACTTGACAACAAAACGTAATACACATAAAATGTGTTCAACTTTAACTACAAGGATAATGTGTATGGATCACGAAGCCCGATATAAAGATTTCGGAACCCTGTTCGCCAAACTTCGTCAGGAAGCAGGATTTTCTCAACAGTCAGAACTTGCCAAGCTAATCAAAACCACTCAACAGACGGTGAGTCGATGGGAATCGGGACTTTCTCGCCCACGAGATAAGCAAATACCCCTCATTGCAGCTGCCTTAAAAGCCGACTCTTATGAACTTATGGCTGCTGCTGGCTACTTGCCTAAAATGATCGTAACACCCTTCGATCAACCATTCCCTGTTGACGCCCTCAAGCCGGACAGCTTTGAGCGTTTTTGCCATCATTTTTTGGCTAAGCTACATCCTTTAGCCAATGTACACCGCGCTGGTGATTCAGGACATACGCAAGAGGGACTCGATGTTGATGTAACCTTCCCCGACAAAACAACATATTCTTTCCAATGTAAGCGAGTACAGCAATTCGGGCCTAAAGATGTCCATACTGCCGTTGCAAAACATACTAAAGAAGCGGATAAAAAATTCCTACTCATCTCTCGTGTCGCAAGCCCGCAATCCCGTGATGCAATTCGAAAGCACCCGACATGGGATATTTGGGACAAAGAAGACATTTCGCGAGAAATCAGGCAGAATCTTTCTAATGATGATCAGGTAAAACTCGTTGATATTTTCTTTCCGGGGCAGCGCCTTGCCTTGCTGGGTGAGATGGAAGCAGGCCCATGGCAAACCACAAAAGATTTCTTTGAGCCATTTATGGATGAAAGGAGCGCATTCAACCATAAATGGAAGCTCATCGGGAGATCCCATGAGACCCAAGACACGGTTGCAGCTCTCTCGGACCCCAAAAAACGGGCTATTCTTCTCGTGGGCGCAGGTGGTTCAGGGAAATCGCGTGTTCTCAAGGAGGCGATTGAAACATATCAGATTGCGCATAATTCAGTGTTGGTCCGCTTTCTTTCTCCTCGTAAGGAAATCACAGAAAAAAGCCTGGAAGACCTAGGGAAAAGGGAAAAGGTTCTTGTCGTTGATGACGCACATGATGAGAGCAACCTTCAACTTCTCTTTCAATATGCAGCGACATCCTCAAACAAGGCGAAGCTTCTACTCGCCTTCCGCCCATACGGTCTCGACTACATAAAGGCACAAGCCAGCTGTTTTTCACTTTGCGGTGAACACATTGCGGAAATAGAACTCAACCCGTTTACCATTAAACAGGCAACAGAACTTGCCTCACTCGTGCTTGGGGAGATGAACGGACCAGAAATCGCGGCTAAAGATATTGCTCGCCTTACCCTCGATTGTCCTCTTGCGACTGTGATCGGAGCACAGATTGTTGCAAAGGAAAAAATTAACCATCTGGAATTTGCAAAAAATGAAGAATTATTTCGCGCAACCATTTTCGGAAAATTCCAAAACATTATTACCGGGAACATAGGGAGCAAAGGAGATGATGGGCAAATCGAAAAATTACTTAAGGTCCTCGCCCTCATCCAGCCCTTTCACCCTGAGGACAAAGCTATTGCCGCCATTATGGAGCAAGTGGAAGGAATTCCCACCCATGAAGTAAACCGCTTAATCCTTCTGCTTGCCAATGCCGGGGTACTCTTCAAGCGCGGCGGTAATTTCAGGTTATCACCTGATTTGCTTGCCGATTTTATCATCGAGAAAGCATGCATTGGACATAATGACACGTCAACCGGATATGCGGAGGCAGTCTTCGATAAAGCAGGTGAAGCTCATGTTAAAAATATTCTGCTTAATCTCGGAAAACTTGATTGGCGCAGGACAAATGGATGTCCGAGCAACAGCAAATTGCTGGATGGTATATGGAAAAGACTGAAGCCATCTTACCAATATTCCGACCCGCACATAGATGCAGTAACCTCCGTTGCCTACTACCAACCTGCGAAGGCGCTGTCCTTTGTCGAGCAACTTTTGCGAGAAGGTCGCTACCTTGCCGAGTTGCCAAACATCCTCAAACACATAGCTTACAATTTCGAGCATCTGCACGGTGTCTGCGAATTACTTTGGGAGATAGGGAAGGATGACCACAGAGAACTGAGTCAGCATCCTGGGCATGCAATCCGCGTCCTTGCCGAAATGTGCGCTGCAGAAAGGAACAAGCCTTTTGGATATAACGAGGTGGTGGTTGAATTTGCCCTCAATCTCATTAAAGACGATGCTTCGTGGAACCACCTCTATACCCCTTTTGACATACTGAAGAGTATCCTTAAAACCGAAGGGGATTTTACGGAATCGCATGGGATAAATTTTACGATTAGCTGGTTTCCCGTTGACTATTCTTTTATTGCACCTCTGAAAGAAAAAGTCATCAAAGCTGCACTTAAGCTCCTTTCCTCTCCCAAAACGAGGATTGCTGTCCTGGCAGCCCGATTTCTGGCTGATGGAGTCCGGTACTACTCCAGATCGGGGGACAAAAAGCATCATGAAGACTGGGAAAAGGCTTACGTCAAGACTCTCAAGGGCATAGAAAAAGTGATGCAGACCGAGACTCTTGACTCTCTTGTACAGATTGAAATCGCCCATTCAGTATCATGGCATGCAAACAATGCAGATAACGATACTACTACGCCGATAGCCAAGCGAATCATCAAATCACTGCCTGATTCCCTTGAATTCCGCACCACACTGGCCCTGATCGATGGATGGATCAATCTACATGAGAGCGGTGACATAAAGCTTGACAATAGAGAATGGGATACGCATATTAGTACGCTTGCAAACGATCTTCTTGCCGCCTACCCAGAGGGAGAGCAACTACGCACTTTCATAGAGTCAATACTTACCCATATCGAACTCAATTTTGCAGCAGGAAGCATATCCGCTTACATTCTATATGGTTACCTTACCCAATCATCCTTATCTTTTGCCGATGCCACCGTCAATAATGCGCTTAGTAATCCTGCCTCAAAAACAATACAATTTGCGGACATAGCCCTCACAGAACTTCTCATCGAGAACCATGTAAAAGCCCTGGATATAGCCGCTCGTTTCCTTGACACGAACAACCCAGCTCTCCATGCTGCAGTAGGTGGTGCTTACAGCGGACTGAACCCAACCCAAATGCGCAATGGTGAAAAAGACCTCTCTCTTCTAAAGACAGTCTTAGCATCAAAAGATGAATGGGTTTCCAAGCGTGCCGTTCAAGCAATACGAATAGTTGCAAAAAATGACCTAAGGCTTGCAATTGAGCTGCTCAAATATGTTGATATCGGGATGTCAGGCAATATTGCAGAGGATGTATTCATGTTCTTTTACGGTGACAAGATGATCCCTTTTAGGATGCTCACCGAAGATGACATTGACTATTTCCTTACCAAGCTGATGCTGTTACCAAAACTCAATAAATATTGGATCGAGACTTTTCTTTCCAAAACTTCAAAATATCATACAAAGCGCACTGCTGCATTCTTCATGAAGCGAGTAGAACACGCGGCAAAAACTCAAGATTGGCACTATCGTCCATGCAATTACGGCCCGTATTGTCATGTCCCTTTACGTTTCCGCGAGTCACAGGAATTCGGTCCACTCCTCCGGCAGGTAGCCCAATGGATGAAATCATCCACAGAAGACAACCTGTTTCAGCATCGTGCTGCCGAGCTTTTTGATGCCATGTTTCAGCCTTTTGACAACGAATTGATTGGCTTTCTTCAGAATTGGATAGATATGGCCACCCCTGGAGATTTGCAAGTCATCTCGCAGATACTTAAAAAAGCATCCCCCAATGTTGTCCTTGAACATCGTCCGTTCATTATCCGATTTTTGGGAAAGGCCCAACAACAAAGCAAAGAACGGCTCGATGATGTTGTTAGCGCATTGATTGGATCAGCAATTTCAGGCCTACGATCAGGAAAATCAGGAGAGCCATTTCCTCAGGACATCAAGATGAAAGAAGACGCGGAGAAAGCGCTCAAGGAAATTCCACGGTTTTCACCTGCTTATCGTTTATACGAATATCTCAAGAAACATGCGGAGCAAAACATTGAAAGGTCTCGCCGTGAACGTGAGCAATATGAAGAATAACCGTGATGCTGAAAACTTTCGAAGGGACAACTTATCTATACCACCCAAGATAATAAGGGATAACGAAATGTGATCATTAAAAAAATACTCTCTTGACTCTATTTTAATAGAGCTCTCGGGTTAATTCCCTGCTTTCATAAAAACTACGCCTCGCCTCCTTGTAGTTGACAAACAGCAAGAAAAAATGATATTTGTCAACTAGAGAGGGAGGCACCATGATGATTACTGATTTTGGCCAAAGATTACGATCGGCCCGGAAGATGGCAGGGGTGAGCATGGAACAGCTTGCCCGGTCAACTGGCTCGCTGATAAGCAAGCAGGCAATCGGCAAGTATGAGAAAGGACAGATTAAACCGAGCAGCGAAGTCCTTCTTGCCCTGGCAAAAGCGCTTGATGTTAAGGTAGATTATTTTTTCCGATCTTCAAAACTTAAAATCACCGGACTTTCCTTCCGGAAGAAATCGAAACTCAGCAGCAAGGAAGAGAACCGCATCAGATATCAGGCTCTGGATTTCCTGCAGAAGTATCTTGAACTTGAGGATATCCTCAAACTTTCTCACAACTCAAGCAATCCTATTTCCAAACGGAAAATAAACAGCCATGCGGATATTGAACAGGCAGCAGCAGAAATTCGGCAAAACTGGAACCTAGGCGAAGCGCCAATCCAGCAACTTACCGAGCTTCTTGAGGACAAAGGATTCAAGGTTCTAGAGGTGGAAGCAAGCGCTGATTTTGTCGGTCTTTCCGGTTATACGGTAGGTACTGATATTCCGGTACCGGTAATCGCTGTCTTCAAGGAGGGGGATTGCGTGCGCAAACGATTCACCCTCGCCCATGAACTGGCCCATCTCCTGCTGGATTTTTCCAACTGCAAAGCAGACAAACATGAGAAATTATGCCACGCTTTTGCCGGTGCTCTTCTCCTGCCGGAAAAGATTATTCGGGAAGAGTTCGGGGGAAAACGGGAGAAAGTTACCGAATGGGAACTAAAAAAGATCAAAGGAATTTATGGCATTTCCATGCAGGCCATTATGGCCCGGGCTCTCACCCTTGGCCTCATTTCAGAGCATACCTTTAAAATGTTCCGGATTTATGTCAGCAAGCATGGATGGCAGAAGGAAGAGCCGGGAAAATACTCAGGCATGGAAAAGTCCAATCGTTTCAAGCAGCTCGTGCTCCATGCCGCGGCCGAGCAGATTATCAGTTACAGCAAGGCCGCGGAACTTCTCAATCTATCGCTTGCCGATTTTGAACAGGAGGCCCACATCGTTTCATGATTTTCCTGGTCAACGACGCAAATATCCTGATTGATCTCCTGAAAATCGATCTGCTTGATACCTTTTTTCATTTGGAATACGATTTTCAGGTGACAGACATGGCGTTCGCTGAAATCCTGGAAGGAAACGCTGCGGTCCTCTTTCCCTTTCTTGAAAAAGGACTCTTGGCCAAACAGGGATTTTCGTTTGAGGAACTGTTGCAGATTCAACTCCTTGAAGTTGAAAATCCCTTTCTCTCCATTGCAGACTGTTCATGTTTGTATCTCTCAAGGAAAATATCCGCAACCCTGCTCACCGGGGACGCCGCTTTGCGCCGAACTGCCGAACAAAACAATATTGTCGTGCACGGTATTCTCTGGGTACTGGATGAAATTATTGCCACTGGCCTGATTTCAGAAAAAGAAGCAAGGGGAAAACTGATTCAACTCATGGAGCTCAACTCAAGGCTTCCGACTGGAGAATGCCAAAAAAGAATCAAGTTTTGGGGAAAAGGCCTATAACTTACTAAATTTTTTATCTGCGATTCACTTCTTTCTGGTGTTCATTCTGCCAGCAAATCCCTCCCCCGCGCCTGCCCCATGCCATCGATTTACTTGTCTTGCCCGGCAAATACGGGTACAATTTAGTATATTTCTTTTTCATCGTCCGGTTGATAATGGCTATTTCACCGTGCTGGCCCACTTCTTGCTGAATTTCAGTCTATCATAAAGATGTCACATGGAAAGAAGGCCAAAGTTATGAAAAAAACACTGATCACCGCGGCGGTTCTCGGAGCAGTCATTCTTGTCAGCCTGGCATGCTATCTTTACCTGCATCAACCCATCACCCACCGGCCGTGGGAGGTTCCTGAAGAGGAACCGGAGAAACTGACCCTGGAATCGGCAGGGCAGATATGGGACTACTACGAGTCCATCGGCTATACCAGGTGCGGAATCGAAAACGCCAACTTTGAAGTGCCCCGGATTTACATGGACACCATCTACAGCAGCTTGGAGGACGACCAGCCCGTTGCCAGCAAAAAGAGCCTTTTCTACCGCACCATGCTGCCCCTGGTGCTCCGAGTCAATGAACAGATCAGCGCGGAAAGAAAATACCTGCAGGTTCTGGAGGAGCAGTACAGGGAAGGGAATCAGCCGGACGATGAGGATCTTGCCTGGCTGGAGAATCTTGCCTGGCGTTACAAGGTCGTGAAGGAAGACGGGCCGGTGGACCTCACTGATGAATTTTTTAAAAAGATCTTCCTGCGGGTTGACACCATTCCCGTCTCCATAGCCCTGGGCCAGATGGCCTATGAAAGCGGTTATGCCACCTCACGCTTTGCCACGGAAGGCAATGCGCTCTTCGGCCAGTGGTGTTGGGGGGGAGAAGGCATGATGCCGGAAAATCAACGGGAAGACAGAGGGGATTACCGCATTGCCGACTTCCCGACCCTGCTTGATTCCATCAAGGCCTATGCCATGAACATCAACACCCATACGGCATACAGAAATTTCCGTCTGGCCAGGGCGGAGCAGCGCCTGGAGCAAAAAGAGGATCTGGATGTCTACAGTTTGTTATCTACCCTGGAATTTTACTCGGAAAAGAGACAGGAATATGTGGAAACCCTGCAGGGCATCATCGGCCATAACAAACTGACCATTTTCGACAGGGCAAAATTATCCCAGGGACGACCTGTCGTCCTGATGAAAGACTGATAAATCAGCAAGGAGAGAAATGAAAAATTCCCAGGCAACACCGGACTGTTATCATGAATTAGAAAGCTGCGGCAACAGTGACTTGACAATCTATAATCAGCAAGATATGTTGAAAAACATGAACATGCAAACCTGTCCATATTGCAAAGAGAAAATCTACAGCAACGCGTTGGTATGCCGTTACTGCAAACGTGACCTGCCAGATATGACATTGCCACAGACGGGGTCGAGCAACTGGATACCTGCCCTGCTGGCTTCAGCGCTTATCGTCACCGGCACAGCATTTTTTGCCTACGAGTTCTTCAAGGAAAGACAGAACTGGGTGGACAGAGAATAACAATTACCGGCCTGCTCAACCGGTGCCGCAATCGACCGGTTTACCCTCTCTGTTTGTCTGCTATTTTATCGTTTCTCCCCGACCAGAAGACAAAATCCGGCCTTTCCATCAAGACCAGGCCGGGAATGTTCCATCTCGCGCAGTTCCTTCGGTTCCTGAAAAAGGGACGAACGGCTTTCCTTCACGGCAAACCCTGCCTCCTGCAGCCAGGAGGCCACCTGCCCGGCCTGATAAAAGGAGGCATGTCTGTAAAAAGGATGGTTCTTCTCCTTTTTGGCCTGCAAGGCCTTGCCCCATGCTCCGGCGGCCGGCACCATGCCCAGTACCAGATGACCACCCGGCCGCAATATGCGGTGACATTCGCTAAGCACCTGCACCGGCTCCACCAGGAAACAGAGAGTGAACAGGATAAAGACACTCCCTGCACTTTCTCCGGCAAAGGGCAACTGCTCGCCGATGGCCTGGACCACCTTGATGTTTCGTGCCTGGGCAAGCTTCAGCGGCGCCAGGGCCGGATCGACCCCGATGGGAACCTGCAAGTCCCGGGCAAAGCGACCCGGCCCTACTCCCACCTCAATTTTCGGGTCGGCAAGAGGGGTCTGCAGTTCCCTGACAGCCGCCAGTTCAATAGCAAACAGCAGACTGTCGTCAAACCACTTATCATAGTCCGCGGCCTGGTCATGAAAGACCGCTGATCGCTCACGCCAGGGTGATTGCATCTTTTCCCTCCCTTTTCACCCGCAGATGTCAGCCGGCCAGCAGCTTTCTGACCCGCTGGGGCAGCGGCGGATGGCTGTAATGGAGAGCGATGTACCAGGGATGGGGATGGAGATTGGCCAGGTTGTCCCGGCCGAGTCTGGCCAGGGCGCGGGCCAGGGCCTGGGGATGTTCGGTCAGCTCGGCGGCAAAACGGTCCGCCTCCCACTCATGCTTCCGGGAGGTAAAGCTGAAAAGAGGTTTGACGGGAAAAGCGGCAAGCGCGCCGCAGAAGCCGATCAGCAGCAGCTTGACGTAAAGAGTGGGCTCATTGATGTGAAAGATTGCCGCCAGGGTATCGCTCTGCAGGAACCACCAGGCAAGATAAAGAGCACCAAAGGATACGCATTCCATGACTACCAGCCTTTTCAGGATATGCTTTTTCTTCCAGTGGCCGGCCTCATGGGCCAGAATCCCCAGGATTTCCTCTTCACTGCTTTTTTCCAGCAGGGTGTCAAACAGCACAATCCGTTTCACATGGCCGATGCCGCTGAAATAGGCGTTGCCGTGGCCGCTTCTCCTGGAGGCATCCATGGTAAAGACCCGCGAAACGGACAGCCCCGCCCTGGCCAACAAGTTCTTAATCTTTTCCTCAAGACTTTTATCCGCTATAGGAGTAAATTTGTTAAACAGCGGCTCGATGACATAGGGTGAGATGTAGAGCATGAAGACTTTAAAAAAGAGCATGAAGAGCCACAGCAGAATCCACCAGTAGTTCGGCACGGCGGCAATAATCAGGAAGGCCACCCACAGCAGGAGACTGGCGATGACGGTGGTGAGCAGCAGCCCCTTGGCGGCATCCGCCAGCCACAGGGCAAATGTCTGCCGGTTGAACCCGTATTTTTCCTCAATGACAAAGGTGTTGTACAGATCAAAGGGGATCTGCACCAGAAAGCTACCATAGGAAAGAAAAAGAAAAAAACAGATCCCTGTCACGACAAAAGGCCATCCCTGGCCTGTCAGCCACGAGTTATACCAGTTCAACACCCCGCCGAAGATAAAGACAATGGTGATGACAAAATCAAGGGCAGAGGACAGCAGATCGATGCGGCCATGCTCAATGGTATAGTCCTGCATGCGGGCAAGGGTCTGGTCATCGACAAAACCGGTAAAGCCCTCCGGCACCCTGTGACCGTACTGCCGGATATGACGCAGGTTGACCAAAGCGACAATATTTTCTATACCTTTAATCAGGACAAAGATAACAAAGATGAGAAGCATTGGAGATTTCATAGAGTTGTAGGGGTAAAGGCAATCTGTCAAACCATTTATTTTGAACCGATAATCATTAACCAGATCTTCATCTAACCAGCATGACACCAGAAAGTAAAGACAAACCTGCCCCGCCGCAGTCCCTGTCCTGCTTCAGGCAGTCCGTGGGCACCAAGGCTGAATTCACCATCACCTTTGAGCTGGTGCCAAGCCGGGGCGGCAGAAACAGACAAATTGACCGGACTCTGGGCCTGGCCCGCGATCTGGCCACTGACGGCAGGATCCAGGCGGTAAGCATCACCGATAATGCCGGCGGCCATCCCGCTCTGTCGCCTGAGGTGCTGGGACTTGAGATACTGGACATGGGTCTTGATGTCATCAGTCATTTTTCCTGCAAGGATAAAAACCGCAACGAGATGGAGAGCCAGATCTTCGGCTGGGACCGGCTCAGCCTGCACAACCTGCTGGTCATCTCCGGGGATTATCCGAAACGGGGGTACAGGGGGCATCCCAAGCCTGTTTTTGATCTGGACAGTGTCCATGTGGTGGACATGCTCAATTTGATGAACAAGGGGCACTATCTCAATCAACCGAGTTTTGCCACCTCTTTTTTCAAGGGGGTTGCCGTCTCACCGTTTAAG
Organism: Pseudomonadota bacterium; assembly: GCA_018897105.1. Lineage (GTDB taxonomy): Bacteria > Desulfobacterota > Desulfobulbia > Desulfobulbales > SURF-16 > SURF-16. The sequence continues at coordinate 97,553 of JAHILF010000106.1, read as the reverse complement.
ATGACCGAGGCGGAGCAGCTCATGCAATACTATAAACTGCACCGCAAAATCGCCGCCGGCGCCGATTATGTCATCACCCAGCTCGGCTTTGACGCCCGGAAATTCCATGAGGTTCTCCTCTATATGCGGCAGCATCAGCTAAACGTGCCGATGCTCGGCAGTGTTTTCATCCCCAGCATGCCCCTGGTCGAAATCATGTACAGAGGAGGCGTTCCCGGCTGCATCATCCCTGAGGCGCTGTACAACCTGATGCAACAGGAGGCGAACTCAGCGGACAGGGGCAAGCTGGCACGTCTGACCAGGGCGGCAAAACTGCTGGCGGTGCTGAAGGACATGGGTTATGACGGGGCCCACATCGGCGGCCCTGGCCTGAGCATAACAGACTTTGACTTCATGCTCAGCAGCATGGAAAAATATCAACACCAGGTTAAGGATCTCATCATTGAGCTGAGTTGCTGGCCGGAGGAGGGATTCTACCTTTACCGCAAGGACCGCAAAACCGGGCTGAACCTGGAAGAAACCAAGACCTGCGGACAGGGATATGAAAAGCTGCGCCCCATCTATACCGTGTCACGCCTGGCCCACAACCTGGCGTTTGATCCGCAAAGCCCGTTTTACAAAACCTGCCGCAAGAGTTGTCTGGCCCTGCATGATTCTCTGTTCAGCCGTCCCTTTTACGCCATTGAACACATCACGAAATTTCTCATGTTCGACTGCCAGGACTGCGGCGACTGCACGCTCGCCTCACTTGCCTATCTCTGCCCGCAATCAGGCTGCGCCAAATATATGCTGAACGGCCCTTGCGGCGGCAGCCGCGACGGCTGGTGCGAGGTCTATCCGGGCAAGAAGCGCTGCATCTATGTCAAAACCTATGAACGCCTTGCCGCGGCAGGGCACCCGGAGAAATACAGGCATGGTTTCGAACCTCCCCGCAACTGGCTGCTCAACAACAGCTCCTCCTGGCTCAACTTCTACCTGGGGCTGGACAACAGAAAGAACAAACCCGACGGGTGAGGCCGCCCCTGTTTCCTGAAGGGCCGGGGCCAGAAACCAGGAACCGGAAGGCAACACAACTGATTTTCCCGCCTTAACCCTGCATTCCGGCTTCTTGAGAAAAAGATTACTTGGTGGCTTCGTGGACCTTTTCCTTGACCGAATTAAAGGTTTTGTCAACCTCCTTGCCGGCCTTTTCCGCAGTCCCTTCCTCGCTGCAGGCAACCAGAGCCATGGTTAGGGAAATTAAAGCGCCAATCACGACCATTTTTTTAAAAAATGATTTCATTACTGTTCTCCTTGCGGGATAAATGGATTAAAAGAAAAGTCTCAAATCAAAAAAGCTGATTATGCCTTTATGGGAAGAAAAGGTAACCCAATAAAACAACTCTCGATTGCGCAAAAATGTTCAGCGACATGATTCATGCCCTGCGGCAGAACCATTTGCCCGAGGCAGCCCCACTCAAAGCCCGTCTGCGGGCGGCAGTGGTAAAAAAAATGGCTATCCTCAGGCAGCCCTATCTGTTCTGGCCCCAGGATACGAAAATCAATCCGCCGGCCCGCCATCTGCTCTGGGCCGCCGTCCTGCTGCTGGACAAGGAAAATTTCGAACTGGCCGGCGACATTCTTGTCATGGAAATGCTGGAATCTGCAGATGCACGGCACCTGTCGGATCCGGCAACCCTGCGGCCGCAACTGATCAACGCAGAGCTTGACGAGCTGATCAGCATAGTGAGCGACCATAACCTCAAAACGCAGCTGCTTGAGAAAATCTCAACTATCCAGCAGGTTCCTCACCACTGACTTGAGAGCCATCCTTGACTTGCCGGGCGCACTTCACACAGTATGCGTGCCGTATTTCCACCCCGGTTTTGCGGCGCAGATACTGTTCCAGGCTGACCCACTCACCTTCCCCAGGCTCTTTGCCGGCATCATCTCTGATCTTTTTGCAGACAGCACAAACCGGCAGGATATTTTCAAAATATCTGACCTTCTTGCGCAACTCCTCCTTTTTCAGGGCACTCTGCACGCGGAGCAACAGCTCATCCATATCGCAGGGTTTCACCAGATAATCATCCGCCCCCAGGCGCAGGGCATCAATAGCCGAGGTAAGATCCGCGTAGCCGGTGATCAGGCAGACCGCCATATCCGGATTGATCTCCCTGGCGTCTTTCAGCAGGTCGATGCCGCTCATCCCGTCCATGAGCAGATCGCTGATCAGCAGATTGTAGGAACCATGCTGCAGCTTGGCGAGCCCCTCCCCTCCGCTTTCCGCAGTGTCCACTACATAGCCATGATTCCCCAGGCCCCAGCTCAGGGTTCTCAGAATAATCTTCTCGTCATCAACAACGAGAATTCTTTTCTTCTGCATCATTTCCGCCGGCAATAGCGAAGTTTACTGGCAAATGCAGCGGGCCATGGTCTGCCCCGCTACCCAAAGGATCGCGTTATTCAGACAGGAGCCGGGAAGATTCAATCATCGGGCAGTTGCCCGGCCGCTTCCCTGCCAGCCGGCCTGTCTGATCTGTTTGACAAATCTTTCAGCAATCTCCCACTTATTCAAAGGACTGATCAGATACAGGCCATCGACAAAAGGGGCGAGATCAGCCACCAGCTTTTCCGTGAACTCCATGGCCGCCTTGCGCTGGTCAGCAACATCCTCGTAACTCCACAGTTTTTTGCGAATCTCCGCCGGAATGGATATGCCGGGCACCTCGTTATGGAGAAAATCGGCGTTACGGGCGGAAATCAAAGGAAAAATCCCAGGAAAAATCAGCAAATTAAGGTGGCTGGTCTGCTCCACCATGGCCTCCACCTCATCTTTGGTAAAGAGGGGCTGGGTCATGACAAAATGGGCTCCCTGGGCTGCTTTGCGTTCAAGCCGAGAAATCTGCAGCGTCGGGTTAGCCTGGCTGAAACTGAAGGCCGCGCCAATGGAAAATCGGGTGGGCGATTTGATCGAGCGTCCAGCCATGTTCAGTCCCTGGTTGAACTGGCTGATCATGCGGATCAGGCCAAGGGAATTGACATCAAAAACACCGCTGACGCCGGGCTGATCCGTTAAACTGGCAGAGTCTCCGGTTACGGCCAGGATGGCCTCGATCCCCAGGATATGGGCGGCCATAATATGGGACTGCAGGCCGAGGGCATTCTGGTCACGGCAGGTCTGATGCAGCACCACCTGGATCCCGGTCTCCTCGCGGATGCGATGGGCCAAGGCAATATTGCCGGCCCGCAGGATGGCCAGGGGATTCTCGCCCAGGGTTACGGCATCCACCCCGCTTGCGGCAAGTGAACGGGCACCGACCAGTACATTATCAATTTCAAGATGGGTGGGCGGGTCAAGCTCGACCAGCACAGGCAGTCTGCCCGGCTGCAAACTGTCCAGGAAGCCTCCCCGCCCGATCTGTTTCATGGCAGCAGGCGTCGCAGCGGTTTCCTGGGGAGACGCAGCAACCGTGACTGAGCTCAGCCCTTTTTTATGCCGAAGTTTCAGTGTTTTCCTGAACTCATGGATATGGGCCGGGGTGGTCCCGCAGCAGCCGCCGATGATACGCACCCCCATTTTCAGCATCTCCGCCGCCCGCCTGGCCATATAGGATGGCTGGGCGGGATAGACCATGCGATGGCCCATGACCGCCGGCAGTCCGGCATTGGGAAAGGCCGAAAGCGGCACATGCTCTTCAGCCAGGGGCCGGAGATGGTCAATGGCCGTTGCCATGGCGTCGACCCCCCGGCCGCAGTTGGTGCCCACCACCATCGCCCCGGCCGACAATGCGGCTTTGGCGCAGGTCAGCGCATCGATCCCCCGGGCCGTTCCGCCCTGGGAGGGATAGACCATCTGGGCGACAATGGGCAGACCGCTGCCCACCTGCCGTGCCGTCTCAATGGCCAGCAATATCTCTTCCAGGTGAGTGAATGTTTCAAGAATCAGCAGATCCACCCCGCCTTCCACCAGGCCACTGATCTGCGCGGCAAAAGACGCTTTGATATCGTCATGGGTGGTCTCACCGGTAATCATGGGGAACTCCACCCCCGTTGGCCCCACCGAGCCTGCCACATACACCTCATGGCCGGCAGCCTTGACAGCTAGACGGGCTCCGGCCAGATTGATTTCAGCAACCTGCTCTTCCTTGCCCGCCTTCTGCAGTTTGAAGCTGTTGGCCCCGAAAGTGTTTGTTTCAATCAGCTGACTGCCGGCCCGGATATATTCCTCGTGGACCGAATAGATCAACTCGGGATTTTTCAGATTAAGCAGGTCGATATTTCTGCCGAAATCAATCCCCTTCTCATAGAGATAGGTGCCGAAGGCACCGTCCCCCAGAATGACATGTTCCTTAATATAATCAGCAAATTTAATTTTCATTGGTGGCTCGAGATTAATGATTGTGGGAATTTTTCCAATCTATGCCTTACTTTAACAGAGAATAAAGCCTGAGTAAATAAAAGCAAAGAGAAACATCGCAGTCACATGATTCTCTGATCAATAAAAATAAAAATACTCTCTCTTTCCAAAGGCAAGAATGAGAGTATAATATTTTTTAAAAATGAAAAAGAACGGAACAAATGACGAATGGGGAGGGGATTATGACTGTCGGAGAATTTTGTAACAGGGAAGTTGTCGTTGCCGAAAGAGAGACAACGATAGTCGAAGCGGCAAAACTGATGCGGCAATACCATGTGGGAGATCTGGTGGTGGTTGACCGGAGCAGTGCAATGACGATTCCCGTCGGCATTATCACCGACCGTGACATCGTGGTGGAGATCATTGCCAGTGAGGTCAGCCTGGATGCCACCTGCGCCGGAGACATCATGAGTCACAGTCTGATAACAGCCGGGGTGCATGACGGCATCCTGGATACCCTGCAGAAAATGAGGGCCAAGGGCATCCGGCGCCTGCCGGTGGTAAACGATGAGGGCGGGCTTGAAGGAATCCTGGCCATTGACGACGTTCTTGAACTTCTTTCCGAAGAGCTGTCATTGCTTGCCAAAGCGGCAATCCGCGGCCAGGAGCAGGAAATGAAACTGAGACCATAGGGAGGCAACCATGAAGAAGGCCCTTTTTTTTCACACTGGTGAGCATAATGAGGTGATCTGCGATCTTTGCAATCACCATTGCCACATCAAAGAAGGCGGAAGGGGAATCTGCGGCGTAAGGGAAAACCAGAATGGCACCCTGTACAGTCTCGTCTACGGCAGACTGGTATCGCAAAACATTGATCCCATCGAAAAAAAACCGATGTTTCATTTTCTGCCCGGCTCTTCGTCCTATTCCATAGCCACCGTGGGCTGCAACTTCCGTTGCCTGCACTGCCAGAATTACCAGATTTCCCAGTATCCCCGCATGCAGGGAGGGGCAATCATCGGCCAGCCGGCCAACCCCGAAGAGGTCGTCGAGGATGCTGCGGAACAGCGATGCCAAAGCATCAGCTATACCTACGTGGAGCCCACCATCTTCTATGAATTTGCCTATGACTGCTGCGTGCTGGCCCGCGAGAAGGGCCTCAAAAATGTCTTTGTCAGCAACGGTTACATGTCACCGGATGTCACCCGCCATCTGGCGCCGGTGCTGGACGGCATCAACATCGACGTCAAGGCCTTTACCGAAAGCTTCTACAAAAAGATATGCAAGGCGAGGCTGCAGCCGGTGCTGGACAATGTGCGCCTCATGCGAGAACTGGGTGTCTGGGTGGAGGTGACAACCCTGATCATCCCGGGCCTGAACGATTCATCCCAGGAGTTGCGGGAGGTGGCTAGATTCCTGAAAAACGTGGATCCCGCCATACCCTGGCATGTGACCGCCTTCTACCCAACCTATCAGATGATGGACCGGGACCGCACACCGGCAAGCACCCTGCGCAGGGCCAGAGAAATCGGACGGGAGGAGGGATTGCGCTTTGTCTATGAGGGAAATGTCCCCGGAGAGGGGGGTGAGAACACCTATTGTCCCTCCTGCCGCATGGAACTGATCACCCGTTTCGGCTTCAGCATCAGAAGGAACAACATGGTCGATGGGTACTGTCCCGGCTGCAAGGAAAAAATAGAGGGAATCTGGAAGTAGGCAACCTCCGGTCCCCTCAATTTTTTAAAGCATGGGCCTTGGCCCGCAGCTGCTTATGTTTAATGCACTGGTGATGTCAGCCAGCCGGCAGTCCATCCTTCCCTGCCGTCCTGGGCTTTGACTCTGAGCCACTTGTCCTGTTTCTCCAGAACGGATAACCGGTCACCGCCCTTGGCGGAGAAGACAACGGAGAAATTTTCTCCGGGCCCGCTACGGACATTCAGGGACTCAGGCACAACCACAACCATTTCGCCGGATGATGCACCGGCCGGAGCCTGGTAGGATGTTGCCGGAGCAGGGGCGGGAGCGGCAGCCGGCTGCGCCCCGTAATGATAATAGGTCTGCGGAGTTTTGGTGACGATAAAATCTACGGCCTTCTGGATGCAGATCCTGAGAGCCTTTTCCGTCGGGGTGTTCTTCCAGCCGGAAAGACCGCCCACCAGCGCACCTGCACCGCCGTAACCGCCTAACAGCCCGCCAAGATTCACATCAGTGGCCTCGCCTTCAACACTGGTGGCGGCAAGGACACGAGAGGTTTTCGAATCGATGATGCGCAGGTCGATGGCCATATGGGACTTTTGAAAGCCGCCCAACAGACCGCCGATAAGCCCTGCAGTGCCACCGCCAAGGCTGCCGCTCGCCCCGGATGTGCCACCTTGAAATTCCGTAACCGCGGCTACTACCATCAATTCAGCGCCCTCGATCTGGCCGATCTCGGCGGCAGTATCCGCCCGGACCCGGCCCGAGGCTCCCAGGTCCTGTTCGGTCAGGACATCTTCCAGGGCCGCACGCTCCAGGACAATAAAACGATTGGTGTTGAACAGGGCGGTGGTCAGCTGATCAGCCATACCATCACCAATACTGCCGGACCACCAGCCTTTATCCGTCTTATCCTTGAAGCGGGCCACAGCGATCCTGGCCTTGGGCCCGTTATAGGCCTCCGCCTGGGCCTGACCAATATCCGGCCCACCCTGTCCGGACGTCACCGTGGCAGTGGTGCCGGGTGTTACACAACCGGCAAGCGATAGCATCGAAGCAAAATAAACAAGGCACATCGCCAAACTGAGCTGCAATTTCATCATCTGGCCCCCTCATAAATAAAAGAAAAAAAGAACATCACCCCAAAACACCTCAAAATCAATAATACATTTTGCTTTATTTTTCTATTAATTTGCTTCATTTGTAAAGGATTTTACGATCAAATCTGTTATAATTTTTTTCAAACTTGGTGCTGTTGTGCGGATATCTTTTCACATACAAGGGAACGGCAAATGAAGCTGAATCAGATTGAAACCGGGAGCGTAATTGGCGGATTCCAGCTGGAAAAGGAATTAGGCAGGGGCGGCATGGGCGTTGTCTACAAGGCCCATGAACTTTCCCTGAACAGAATGGTTGCCTTGAAAATTCTCTCTGAAAGGCTGTCCGGCGATGATGAATTCATTAAACGCTTCAAGAGAGAGGCAAAGGTTGTGGCCGCCCTGAGCCATCCGCACATTGTCAACATTCTCTCCTATGGGGAGGAAAACGGGCTTCACTATTTTGCCATGGAATATGTCAAGGGAACGGACCTCGGCCAGATCCTCAAGGAAAAGAAATCCATTTCCCTGGAGGAGGCCCTGCCCATTGCCCTACAGATCGCCGATGCCCTTGAAGAGGCGGCAACCAAGGGCGTGGTGCACCGCGACCTGAAGCCATCCAATATCATGATCGATTCCCTGGGCAGGATCAAGATCACTGATTACGGCATTGCCTATTTTCAGGATGCCGACGCCAAACTCACCCAGACCGGTCTGTACATGGGAACCCCGGAATACTCCTCGCCGGAGCAGGCCAGCGGGGCGAAACTGGATATACGTAGCGATATTTATTCCCTGGGTGCACTGCTCTACAAAATGGTGTCCGGCGAACCGCCGGTCACCGGCGAATCACCCCTGGCCGTGGTGGCAAAAATCATCACCGAGCCCATCAGGCCCATCGCCACGGTCAATCCGTCCCTGCCCAAACCGGTCTGCGAGCTGATCGACAAACTGACGGCCAAGGATATTAACCAGCGCTTCCAGACACCGTCCGAGGTGACGGATGCCATTGTTTCCTGTATGGGTCAGCTGCATATTGTACTACCCGTTACCGGCAGAATCCCGACCTCCCGACCCCTACCAGTGCCTCCTACACCCCCACCCGTTCCTGCAGAAGCAGAAAAGGAAAAGGGCAACCGCACCAAGGTGCTGGCCATGGCTGCCGGCATCATCATCGCCATTCTGTTGTCCATGTGGACGGTGGATGCCCTGCTGCACAGGTTGAAACAGGAAAAATCAGCCAAGGAAACCCTGGTGCCCCCGGTCCAGGAAATGACGGTTAAAGAAAAAAGCAGCACAGAGCAACTCCCTGCAGGACCGGCCACCGCAACCACGTCGGAAGCCCCAACGGCACCCCCCCGACAAGCGACTGTTGACCAACAGGAGAGAGAGGCGTCATCAACCCTTGCGCCACCCCCTGCTGTTGTTGCCACACCGCCCGTGCGGACGCCCCCCGTGCAGACGACCAAGGTGGAGAAAAAGGCCGCGCTGCCCACCATCCCGGTGGTGCTGACCATTGTCTCAGGCGACGAAACCCTGGCTCCCTTTGTGCAGAACCATATCGAAGCCGCCCTGACCAACAGCGGCCTGCATGTCACCTCTGATGCTGAAATTCCTGTGCTCATGGAAAAGATGCAGATGGGCAGCCTGCCCATCTCCTGGTATGATATCCAAAGGCTGGTGCCCAGCCAGTCCGCCAATATTGTGCTCATCTCCCAGGTCCAGCAGACCGGCTCCATGCCCCTGCAGTATTACGGCAGGTCGCAGACCTTAACCACCGTATCTTTCACGGTGCGGGCCGTTGACATGGAAACCGGCGCCGCAGCAGGCCCACCTGCTTCTGGCACCGCCAAGTTCACCCCCCTCAACATGGACGAGGAACTGCGCAAGGCGGTTAACTCAAGCGTGGGCAACATGGGTCAGTCCATCAAAGAGTACTGGCAGCAGAAGCTGAAAAGTGGCGCGCCAAGGGGATAGGTAAGCACAAGAAAATGTTTCAGACCTTGCTGTCGCTGGCGCTTCTTTTTGCCGCTGTTTATGTCTGTTTCGGGGCCACGTTGTTCGTCAACCAGTCACGCTTCATCTATTTTCCGGACCCCACCATTTTCTCCACCCCGGAAAAACTGGGCCTCAGGTACCGGTCTGTCACCTTTGCCACAGCTGACAATGTCAAACTGGACGCCTGGTTCATCCCGGCAGCCGAGGCCAAGGGAGTCATACTCTTCTGCCACGGCAATGCCGGCAATATCTCCCACCGCCTGGAGACCATTGACATCTTCCACCAGCTGGGCTATTCCACCTTTATTTTTGATTATCGGGGTTACGGAAAAAGCGAGGGAACACCGTCTGAAGCAGGCACCTACCTGGATGTTGAGGCGGCCTGGGACTATCTGGTCAGCCGGGAAAATATCAGCTACTCGCAGATCATCGTTTTCGGTCGTTCCCTGGGCGGGGCCATAGCCGCCAGCTTGTGCAGCATGAAAGAGCCCCGGGCCTGCATCCTTGAATCCACCTTTACCTCGGCTCAAGACATGGCCGCTGCCATGTATCCCTTTTTCCCGGGCCGCATGCTCTGCCGCTTTCAATACAACGCCGAAGCTGCCGTCAAAAAAATCAACTGCCCGCTGCTCATTATTCACAGCCCTGATGATGACATTGTCCCCTTCAGTCAAGGCCGCAGGCTCTTTGCCGCAGCCCATGCACCGAAAACATTTCTGCAGATCAGCGGCAACCACAATGCAGGCTTTCTCCTCTCCGCCGTCAGATACAAAAAAGGTCTGGAGGATTTTCTGAACAAAGAAGAGAGAAGTGAAAAATAAGAAGTAAGGCGGGGAAAAAGGGCACCCCCGGTACCCCGGTTGGGGAGGGCCTTGTGCCCGCCCTGCCCGGGCAACCCAAAAAACATAACCTCATAAACAAAAAAACCGACACCATGAAATCACTGCAGGATCTCGTCGTAGAACATCCCCATCTTGTCGTCGCCCATCGCGGCGCCTCCGGTACGGCGCCGGAAAACACCCTGACCGCCATGGGTCTCGCTCTCGAAGTCGGAGCCCTGATGCTTGAGATCGATGTGCAGATCACCACTGATGATCAGATAGTTGTCTTCCACGATGAAACCCTGGAGCGGACCACCAACGGTCATGGCGAGATCTGCAGTTTCTCCTATGAAGAGCTTAAAAAGCTGGATGCCGGTTCCTGGTTTGCCGACCGATTCCGTGGCGAAAAAATCCCCCTGCTTGATGACGTTTTCCAGTTGATCAGGGGCAAGGCGTGCATCAATGTGGAGATCAAACCGCCGACAGCGGGTGAAGATTGGCAGAAACGCATCAGGCTGATTACCGCGGCCACCGCGAGCGCTGCCATGACGCCGTTTACCATGTTCTCCTCTTTTCATCATGACTCGCTGAGGTACCTGAACGCGCTCAAGCAGGGATTTCATACCGCCGCCCTGCTGCCCCCGGGGGACAAAAGGCTGCCCGCCCTCGTGCTGCAGGACACCGGCTGCCAGGCCTTTGTCTGTTCGCTTGAGGAGCTGACCCCGGAGTTTGGAGCTGATATTGCCGCACATGGCATCTTTGCCGGGGTGTATACAATCAACACGGCCCAGGAGGCGGAACTGGCCCTGCAACGCCATGCCAAAGGCCTGGTGACGGATTTCCCTGAACGGATTCTCCAACATCTGCACGCGCTGGAACAGTGATTCTTACAAGCCAAGTCAGCAACGGCATAATCAGCAATCCATGAAGATAAATCGAGAGACACTTGGCTGGGCCTTCTACGACTGGGCCAATTCCGCCTTTGCCACCAGCATCATGGCCGGATTCTTCCCCATCTTCTTCAAACAGTACTGGTGCAGCGGCGTCGAGGTCTCCACCAGCACCTTCCGGCTGGGCCTGGCCAACTCCATCGGCAGCCTGGTGGTCATCTTTCTCGCCCCCATACTGGGCGCCATGGCCGATCAGGCCGGAGCGAAAAAGAAATTCCTGTTTTTTTTCGCCATGATCGGCATCGTGATGAGCGCCGGCCTCTACACCGTGGCCCAGGGAGCCTGGCTCATGGCCTCCCTTTTCTACATCTTCGGCATCATCGGCTTTTCCGGGGGCAATGTCTTCTACGACTCGCTGCTGGTCAATGTGTCATCCCCTGCCACCTCGGACAGGGTGTCTGCCCTGGGTTTTAGCCTGGGCTATCTCGGCGGCGGGCTGCTCTTTGCCGTCAATGTGATGATGACGCTCAAGCCCGGCCTCTTCGGCCTGGCCGACGCCCCTCAGGCAGTGCGCCTCTCCTTTCTCACCGTCGGCATCTGGTGGGCGGTTTTTTCCCTGCCGATCATGTTGTGGGTCAAGGAACCCGCCCCGCCAGCCACATCGATCCGGCAGGGCATGATAACCGCCGGCTTCCGACAACTTTTCACAACATTTAAAGAGATACGCAAACTGCGGGTGGTCCTGATCTTTCTTGCCGGCTACTGGCTCTATATCGACGGGATTGACACCATTATCCGCATGGCGGTTGATTACGGCCTGGCCCTGGGCTTTGATTCCAGCAGCCTGATAGTGGCGCTGCTCATCACCCAGTTCGTCGGCTTTCCCGCCGCCCTGGTCTTCGGCAGACTGGGGGAGAAGCTGGGCACCAAAAAGGCTATTCTACTGGGCATTGCTATCTACCTGCTGGTAACGGTGTGGGCCATGTCCATGCAGACGGTCAAGGAATTTTATCTGCTGGCCGTGGCCATCGGCCTGGTGCAGGGCGGGGTGCAGTCGCTCAGCCGCTCGCTTTATTCGCGGTTGATTCCAGCTGGTAAATCCGGGGAATTTTTCGGCTTTTATAACATACTGGGCAAGTTTGCCGCGGTAATCGGCCCGCTGCTCATGGGCTTGGTCAGCATGTTCACCGGCAGTCCCCGGCTGTCCCTGCTGGCCATTATCGGCCTATTTGTCAGCGGCGCAATTCTTCTCTGCTTTGTCAACGAGGAAGAGGGTGCAAGGCTGGCCCGGCAGATGAATTAGATACGCGCCGCTGACCGAAAGCGATGGCGGACACCCTGGCGCAGCTCCTTCACGCGGACCGGAGCAGCTCATCCCGCACCGCACGGACCAGTTTCTCAAGGGTGTAGGGTTTTCGCAGGTACTGGCCGGCACCCAGCTGTTGCGCCTCATGCACCCGGTCCGTTTCGGAATAGCCGCTGGCGATGATGGCCTTCTGCTGCGCTCTGATGCCCAGCAGCGCCTTATAGGTGTCAAGACCGTCCATACCCGGCTCCATGATCATATCCAGCACCAGCAGGTCAAACTCTCTATCGACCAGCAGGGCAACCGCTTCATCGCCACTTGCCGCCGATTCCACCAGGTAGCCCATCTGCGCCAGCATCTGGGTGGCCAGTTCCCGCTGCTCGCTCACATCATCGACGATTAAAATCGATTCACCTGTCCCCCGGTATTCCTCAACGGCAAACAGCTTCTCGACCTTGCTCTTGAGCAGTGCGCGGGATACGGGAAAATAGAGGATAAAGTCCGCACCCTTTCCATGACTAGACCGGACATCGATATAACCGTGATGATCCTTCACCGTGCCCCACACCACTGCCAGACCAAGCCCTGTTCCGCTGCGGCCCATGACTTTTTTTGTATAGAAAGGTTCAAAAATCCTTTGCCGGTCCTCTGGGGTTATGCCATGGCCGGTATCCGAGACGGTCAGCATCACATAATCACCTTCCTGCACATCATCATATCCCTGCACCGGCTTGTCCACATATCGATTCTCCGTGGTGATGCGGATTTCTCCGCTGCCGGGCATGGACTCATAGGCATTCACCACCAGATTCATAATGGTTTTGGTCAGATGCACCGGGGAGCCTGAGATATTCAGCAGCTCTTCATCAAGCTGCAGCTCAAGCCGAACATGCTCATGCCGGGCCTTCATATTCTGGAACTCCGGAGATTGCACAAATTCCCTGATCGTGGCATTGAGGTTGATGACCTCGGTCACCGAAACGCCCCTCCGTGCCAAGGTCAGAAGATCATTGACAATTGCCGCTGCCTTTTCCCCGGATTTTTTAATGATAAGGACCGTCTTTCTGATCGGGCTGTCGTCCGGCAGGCTCAGCAGCAACAGATCCGGATAACTGACCAACCCTGAAAGAATGTTATTGAGATCATGGGCCACCCCGCCGGCCAGCGTGCCGATGGCCTCCATTTTCTCCGCCCTGCGCAGCTTCTCCTCAAGCTCCTTCTGATTAGAGATATCCTTGATGGAACCGGTCATGCTGACCACCCTGCCGTTCTCATCCCGCTGCAGGGTGCTGTGGTCAACCACAAATTTCCTATCGCCGTTTTTACAGATAACGCCATACTCCAGGGCCATCTTTGTCTCACTGCCTCGCAAGGCCTGCCGCCGCCTTTCCCGAATGGCCTCCGCATCTTCCTGACAGATAACGGCCTCAGGAAATTCTGACTGTCCTAGCAGTTCATCGGCGTTATAGCCGAGGATATCCCCGCAATTGGGCGAAACATAGGTCAACCTCGCTTCGTCTACCTGATATTCGTAGATGATATCCGAGGTGGCATCAGCCACCATCTTGTATTTCCGCTCGCTCTCCTTGATTGCCTCTTCCGCATTTTTCAGGGCGGTCAGGTCATTCCCGATACTCTGGATCTCAATAAAATTGCCGCCTGAATCGACAATGGGCTCATTGGTCCATGATATCCATACCCGTTCGCCTGATTTTTTCATATTCTGGTTGAAATTATTCTTGTATTTCAGCGGATTGACCAGAATATCATCAATCATGTACTTGAGATCACGGCCCGTGCTCTCCGTCTCGGGGACAATGGTACCCATGACGTTTCTGCCAAGAATCTCCTCCAAGGTGAAGCCGAAAAATTTCAGGCCGAAGGGATTAAGATAGGTGATGATGCCCGTGGTATCCCATTTGAGGACAATGCTGTTGGCACTTTCCACCAGAGCCCGGTAGTTTCTTTCACTGTCCCGTAGCGCCTCTTCCGTCTTTTTTCTTTTGGTTTCCTCCTTGGCAGCTACCCATGAGCGAAAAATATAATAGGAAGAGACAAAGGTCGCGCAGACTAAAGCGGCAAGCAGCAGGAACCACTTGTTCTTGAAGCCCCGCATGGTGGCAAGCACCTCCCGCTCAGGCGTGACCACGGCAATGGACCAGAACCCTGCGCCGAATTCCACCGGGCTGTAGACGGCATGACCGACCTCTCCTTTTCCCGATGCAAAAGTCAATACCGCCCGTCCTTCTGCGCTTTGCGTCATCTGCCTGATCATTGCCAGGGCGGCAGGAGAATGGTGGTAAATCTCATCACTCTTTTTTCCTGTCTGTGACGGTTCGTCTGAATAGAGCACGACCCCATCTCTGCCGATCATGAAGATATGTCCCGACTCGCCGGTCCTGATCGTTTCCAGTGATTCTTCCGCCATCCGAGAGAACGGGATCAGAATGGCCATACTGCCGGCATAGGCATCATCCGCTATAACCGGCACATGATAGGCAATACAGCGATGTCCCTGGACTGCGGTAAAGACATCACTGATCACCGGTTTATGGGTGAGCAAAATCTGGGCAACATGGGGCTGGGAGGAAATATCCGCGCCGATGGCTTTACTGTTGTATGGTTCGGTATAAATAATACGCCCTGTGCTGTCCACTCTGGTAATGGCCAGAATCTCCAGCTGGTTCTTTTCGTAATATTTCCGCAGCAACTCCTCACCTTTCGGCCCCATGCGGACGATGTCGTCTATACTGGCGATATAGGAAAGTTCGTTGAAAAAACGATTCAGGAGATTTTCAATGCTTCTGGCGGCCTGTCTGGCGTACACCATCTGCCGGGCGTCAAACTCATCAATGGTTATCTGTTTGACCTCACGGTAGAGCAGATAAGGAAGATAGGCGGAGAGAAAGACAAGCAGCGGGATAACAAGAAATCTTTTTTTAATGGGCATTTTCCGGTGGCCTGGTCTGCCGGCAACATTCAGTCGGCAAGGGGAGGAGGTAATCACGATTTTTCTTATGCTTTCATTTATAAGCCTAATCCATAGAGGAACGCAATATCCACCTCGTAAATTTGCCATTTTCTCGCCCGGTCGGCCCGCAAACTCGATTTTTTTCTCTTGCGCATCACGGGCAATATCGTCATTATATTTAGTTATGATGATTGCAGAAAAAACAGTGAAGGACTAATCCGGCATGAAGAACAAGACCAGCAATATCCTCATCGTTGAAGACAACCAGTCCATGCGTAAAATGCTTGAATCCATGCTTATCGAACTGGGCTACCATAATTATGCCACCGCGGTCAATGGACTGAAGGCCTGGGACAGAATACAGGAAGGAGATATTGATGTTGTTCTCTGCGATTACCTGATGCCGGAAATGAACGGCATCGAACTTCTTCGCCTCATACGCCAGACCAGGCGATTCTATGACCTTCCCTTTATCATGATCACCGGCGCTGATAAGCGGGGAGATTTCATGCGCAGCGTGCAGGCAGAGGTGGATTACTACCTGATTAAGCCGCCAAACATCAACCAACTGGATGACCTGGTGAAAAAGGTCGTTGCCCACAGGCGATACCCTACCGAATACGACAAGGCGATCAGCAACGGCAAATATTTGTTCTTAAACATGGAATACGACAAGGCACTGGAGAGTTTTGAAGCGGCGAGTAAGGCCCGCATCGACAGCGCCCTGCCCTATTATTATCTCGGCTTGATCTACCAGCAGCTCGGCAACGGAAAAAATGCCGAACTGAATTTCAAGAAATCTCTGGTCATTGAAGAACAGTTTATCAGCGCCCTGCTTGCCCTGGCGGAAATATACCAAGCCAACGAGGACTATGTCAATCTTGCCTACTACCTGCAGAAGGTAACCGACATCATGCCGGATACCTTTGACATCCATATCGGCCTTGCCCGGGCCTGCACACGAACCGGTGATATCGACCGGGCACAGCAACATCTGGATGAGGCCCAGCAACTCGCCAAGAACAATGCCGATCAGATCAAGGAGGTGCTGGATGGTTATATTGAGGCCGGGCTTGTTGATGAGGCAGATCTCCTCTTCGGCAAGAAAATCCAGGACGACAATATCGAAAAAACAATCCATTTCTTAAACAAGCTCGGTCTGCGTTCCAGAAAAAATAAAGACTTTGACAAGGCAAAGTACTTTTATATGAGCTGCCTGAAGCTTGACCCCCAGCACAAGGTTGTCAACTATAACCTCTCCAGCCTGCTCTTTCTGCAGAAACAATATGATGATGCCGAATCCTATCTAAAAAAAACCCTCCGTCTCTATCCTGATTTCGAAAAAGCCCACGAACTGATGGAGGCGGTTCAGCAGAGATTAACCCAGAAATCCTGATTGCCACAGTAATTAACCGGCTGGATATTTTCCTACCGCGGCTTAGGAGCCGTTACGAAACAACTTGTACAATTCTGACCGTTCCTTTACGGCTCCTTATGCAGTTTTAGTTTCCCGAATGACCATGTTATTATTTTCAACTACTTCAACGTCCAGCCTCCCGATCCAGGAGAAGTCTCCGGCGGCTTATCATTTATTTCTGCCTAGCCCTGCATCTGCAGAATCCGAGCCCCGTTCTCTAGCCGATTTTCGGGAAAAACTTAAAAAAAATACTCCTTCTTGTTGATACATGGTAAATATCTATCATTTTTATTACCAAAAAAAAAATCAGCAGTTTTTTCGCCGGGCCCATTATCCGCAGGCCCAAAGCACTGTTCGCCCGATATTGCTGAGCAGATCTCTGGGGAACAACAATAAAAGTTATGAGAAGTTCTACCATTCACATTCGCAAAGCCATTCTCCTGCCCCTGGCCTTTGCCCTGCTGTTTCTACTTGCCTTTTCCATTTCCGGGGCATACTGGCTGCAGCGTTATCAGTTTGATCAGAACGTCCACCAACAGTTAAACAGCGTTCAGCAACTCTTTAAAACCACGCTGCGCAATGAAGCGGAACACTTAAATACCTTCATTGATTTCGTCATGGACGACCCCAAGGTCTATCAAGCCTTTCTTGACAAGGACCGACAGCTGCTCTATGCAAACACCAAATCCATTTTCCGCAACATTGAGAACCGCCATCATATTACTCACTTCTACTTTCATAATCTGGACAAAACCTGCTTCCTGCGGGTGCACAAACCATCAAGCCATGGTGATTTCATTGACCGCTACACTTTGAAAAAGGTTGCTGAAGCAGAGGCGGTCTCCTACGGCATCGAGCTCGGGCCATTCGGCACATTGACCCTTCGGGTTGTCCACCCCTGGGTGGTAAACAACAAATTGATCGGCTACATCGAACTGGGCAGGGAGGTTGAATACATTATCCCGGCCATGAAGGAAATCCTTGGTTACGATTTCTTCTTTCTGGTCAACATCCGCCATTTGAACAGGCAAATGTGGGAAGAAGGACTAAAAATATCCGGTCGCCAGGGCCGTTGGGAGGAGATGCCCCGTCATGTCATTATCGGCAGAACAATGGACTTTGTCCCTCAAGAGATCACTAACTACATTAATATGCCCCATGGGGAAAAAGAAAATCTCATCTTCAAAATCACCCAGGGGAATAAAAAATACCGGGGAGGATTCAGCCCACTTAAGGTAGCGAGCGGAGAGGAAATCGGCGAAATAATCGCCATCAAGGATTTCACCGACGATGTCGACAAACAGCAGGTCTCAACTATTCTGGTCATTGTCTGCATGGCCGTGCTCGGTATCCTGTTTCTTCTTTTCTATTTTCACATCAGCCGGATGGAGAAACGCCTGATAAAAATCCATGATTTTCTGACTGAGGAAATCGAAATCCGTAAAAATGTGGAAAAAGAGCTGCAGCAGCACAAGACAAGTCTGGAAGCCACTGTTTCACAACGTACGGCGGAGCTGACCGAGACGAACCGCCGGCTGCAGATTGAGATTAGCGAACGGAAATATGCCGAAGAAAACCTGCAGGAGGCCCATGACAAACTGGAAGAAAGAGTGGCGGAACGGAGCGAAGCCCTGGAAAAAACATATAATCAGCTGCTGCATGCGGAAAAACTGAGCGCCATCGGCAAGCTGGCCGCCTCCATCGCCCATGAGTTCAACAACCCTATTTTCGGTATCCGCAACGTGCTCGATGGACTGAGAAAACGGCTGACGCTGGCTGAAAAGAACAGAGAATTGGTGAATCTGGCCATCAAGGAATGTGATCGGGTCGCCAAACTGACCCAGGACCTGCAGAGTTTCAACCGGCCAACCTCCGGCCTCATGGCGACCCTTGATGTGCATGAAGCAATCGAGGACATGCTATTGCTGGTCAAAAAAGATTTCAGCCAGAAAAAAATCAAGGTGAAAAAATATTTTGCCGGAGATCTGCCGCCCATTCAGGCCATTGCTGATCAGATCAAACAGGTCATATTGAACATGCTCAACAATGCCGGAGCCTCCATGCCGGCAGAGGGGGGAGGGATTACGATCACCACGGAAAAACAGCGCGACCAGATCGCCATTCATATTGCCGACACCGGGGTCGGCATCGCACCGGATGATATGGACAGGATATTCGAACCTTTTTTCTCCACCAAGCCGGCCGTCAAGGGTACTGGCCTCGGGTTGTCCGTCAGTTACGGCATCATTAAAAGACATGGCGGCAGGATTGAGGTGGAAAGCAGTCCGGGGAAAGGTACGGCATTCACCATTCTGCTGCCCATCATACAACAGAGGGCCACATGAATTGCCGGCCAAAGGAGGGCGACGGCCCATGGCTAAAATTTGCGCTAACCGATCTTATTTGCATGGGCAAAATAAATATATAGCTTTTTGCAGTCAGGCTGTGTAATATGTATCTTGAAAGTGTGCAGTACATGTTTGTAGTAAATAAAAAATACTAAAAAAAATAACCGCACAATCCTTGCAGAGAGGAAGTGCGTTTTTTTTTGTTTGAACAAACAAGCTGCCAACCGATTTGCCCGCTGGTAAATTGGACAATTTATAAAGTGGTTCTCAAGCGGAACCCTGTTTTTAAGGAGTAGTACAAAATGGCAGAAGGTACAGTTAAATGGTTTAATGATGCTAAGGGTTTTGGTTTTATTGAGCAGGATGGCGGCAAGGACGTTTTCGTTCATCATTCCGCAATCCAGGCCCAGGGATTCAAATCTCTTACAGAAGGCGCCCGTGTAACATTTAATGTTGTCGACGGCCCCAAAGGTCCGGCTGCAGAGAATGTTATCCAGCAGTAAGCCTCTGTAATTGACCATTACAAAAACCCCGCTCAATGCGGGGTTTTTTTTTGCAAAACCGTCAAAACCTTATCTACCCGTAGAAAGTCTCCGGCCGTACCGGAACAACACGGTAATCGACATTTTATAAAGCCTGATCCGCATGAAATCATTTTCCCCCGATTTCATTAAACAATAAATAAGACAAAAGAACTCCTTCTTGTTTCTTTTTCATTTCACTTGGAATATACAGATGAAAATGTTTCAATATGTTGTAATCAGCAGCAAAGGAAAACCGGAAGAAATATGGGTTTGTGAACACTGCCGTAAAAAGCATGCAGGCCAGAGTTTTGACGGCAACTGGCGACTGATTGATAAATGTATCAGTGACAACATGGAATGTGCAATGTGTCATGCGGGGATTGAGGAGCAGGTAGGCGAAAATTAGAGAACCATCACCTTTCCTGATTCGGCCACGGGCAAAACAAATTCTTCTGCGACTTATTGCAACCCTGACTGGTCTCAATCATTTATTATATTAAAGTCATCCTATGATATAAATTCAACTGAAAGGTATCCCATTGGCAAGAAACAATTATTCATTTGATAAACGCCAGAAAGAACTATTAAAGAAAAAAAAGAAAGAACAAAAACAACAACGCAAACAGGATAAAAAAAGCACCGAACCAGGGGGGGAGGATGCTGAGCACGTGCAGGATGAGGGATAAATTCGAGGGCAACTCTTCAGGTCCGTGGCGTGGGGGCAAATGTCCCCTAACTTTTTTTCTTTTCCACAAGACTGATCAAGGGCATTGCAAACCGCCTGCATCAGCTGAAAAGAGATCAATCAACTACTGACTATTTACTCCACTGCTCTTTTTTGACCTTATACATGATATGATCCGCTTTTGAGAGCAATTGCTCCATGGAACAGGGATTGTTCTTATCGTAACAGACAATCCCGTAGCTTATGGAAAGGACATAGGTGCGGTCCGGCAACTCATTTCTCTTCACGATGGCGCTTGCCAGCCTCTCTTTGACCGTATTGACGCTTTCCTTGCCGGATTCATCCACCATGACCACCACAAATTCATCGCCACCCAGCCGGCCGATGATATCCGCCTGGCGAAAGGTGTTTTTCAACACCTCCGCCGTTTCCATGATAAGCTGATCCCCGGTCTTATGCCCCAGTGTATCGTTAATCCATTTGAGCTTGTCACAGTCTGCATAAAGTACAAAAAGCTCGCCCGGCATACGGTCTGCGATCTTGATCTGCTTTTCAGCCAGCATAAGAAATCCGCGCCGGTTATAAAGTTTGGTCATTTCATCGGTAACGGATATCCGGCGCAGGGCCTCTTCGTTTTTTTTCCGCTCCGTGATATTGATCTGATACTCAATCATCCGGCTAATCCTGCCGTTTTCAGCAGCAATGGGGTAGCCGTGAATTTCCACGTACTTGTCATTGCCTGCTTCATCCTTGTGAACATGCTCCTCGATGACCGGCTCCCTAAGCTTTTTAACAAGATTCAAGGGACACTGGTGCTGTTCCGAATGACAGGGAACTTTTGCATCAAGGGTTGCCGTATAACATTTTCTCCCCTTGCTGATTCCCAGTTGCTGAGCAATGCTGTTTGACAGTTCAATCTCGTACGTGTCCGTGTTCACCACATAAAAAGGATAGGGTAACGATTCAAGCACGTTGTGCATAAAAATATTCTGCTGTTTGATCTGCTCCTCCGATTTTTTCCGGCTGGTGATGTCCATGGCAATTTCCATGCGCACCAGTCTGCCGTCAATCCAGCGGATGGCCCGATCACGGATATCATACCAGCGACCGTTAACGGTATTCTGGAATTCCCACCTGTACATCTGCGGGGCACCGGCGGCATTGACCAGTCGGTCATTGGTGCAGAAAGGGCACGGACCGGGCTGGCCCACCTGCAGCGTCTGCCAGCAAATCTTTCCGGTAATGTCACCGAATATCTGCCGGGTATACTGGTTGACAAAAAGCAGCTCGTAGGTCTGCATATCGGCAACGTAGATAATGGCATCAATGCTGTCCAGCACTGACAGGAGGCGGTCATGGGCCTCCTCCGCCCTTTCCTTTGCCCGGGAAAGCTTGCCCATGTTTTTGGCAAAAGGCCGGTAACCGAACAGATACAGAAAGGGAAACAGGATCAGGATGAGGAGAAAGGAATCGAGCATGCCCACAAAAAATGGATGCAGGGAAACTATTTCCATACTCAGAAAATACATCAATCCCTGCTCGATCAGGCCGATCAACAGGGTCAATATAACGAATATTTTCAGCGGTGATGTATTTTTCATCGCAATGCGCACCTAATGAATTGGACAGAATTACGTTTTGATCATGACACTTTACCACTGAAGAAGCAAGCCGGAGGAAAGGGCCTGCAAAAAAAATCAGGCATGGCGGCGGCAATGGCGGTGGGCTGGGATATATTTGGGTCTCAGGCGCAACGGACTAATTGAATTCGATTTTAAACCGGTAAACATCATCTTCTCGCAGACTTTCCACCTTAAAAGTGGAATTGTTGAATATGGCCTGCATCCGTTTGTTTTCCAGCAGCACCTCCGCGGTAAACCCGGCAATGCCGCTGCGCTTGGCCAATGCCGCCAGATACTTGAACAGAAACGAGCCGATATGGCGGTTCTGCCACTGATCGTGAATCACAAAGGCCACCTCGGCCCGGTTGGTCAGCTCATCAAGATAGTAGCGGCCAATGGCGATGATTTCCTCCCCATGGGCTTCGGGAACCGTTGCCACGATGGCCACATCCTTGCGGTGGTCCACGTAGACAAAATTCTTGATCTGGCTGAGGGCAAAACGTTTGAAGTGCGTCATGAACCGATAATAGATCGTTTCCTGGGAAAGGGCGTAAAGAAGATCACGCATGGCCGGCAGATCGGTGGGATGGACGTGGCGGAAATTGATCGGGGTTCCGTCATCAAGCAGCACCGAAGTCTTTATCTCCTGGGAGGCCACCATGAAATGGCCTTCCACATCAGACATTTCCTGACGGATGTATTTTGCCTCAATGGCCTCTTTCAGCAGCTGTTCCCGGAAACGGGGATGGGCGATGCTGATCAGCGCCAGGCACCGCTCCTGCACGCTTTTGCCATGCAGATAGGCGATGCCGTATTCGGTAATGATATAATGCACCTCTCCGCGGGAGGTGACGACCCCGCCGCCGGTGGCCAGGCGGGTCACGATGCGGGAAACCGTGTCATTCTGTGCCGTGGACGGCAGGGCGATAATGGCCTTTCCCCCTTTGGAATGCGAAGCACCACGGTTGAAATCAACCTGGCCGCCGATGCCCGAGTAGAACTTCGAGCCCAGGGAGTCGGCACAGACCTGGCCGGTGAGGTCAATTTCCAGGGCCATATTAATGGCTACCATCTTATGCTGCCTGCCGATGATATAAGGGTCATTGACATATTCGGTGGGACGGAAGCAGAAGAACGGGTTGTTGTCCACATAGTCATAGAGCCTTTGCGTGCCCATGCAGAAGCTGGTGGTGATTTTGCCGGCATCCATGGTTTTCCTCCTGCCGGTAACTGCGCCTGATTCAATCAGATCAATAATACCATCGCTCAGCATTTCCGTATGGATGCCCAGGTCCTGCTTGTCCTTGAGAAATTCCACCAGGGCCTGGGGAATGGAGCCGATGCCGAATTCCACTGTGGAGCCATCCTCCACCAGCGAAGCTATATAGCTGCCTATCTTTCTGGTCACTTCGTTCGGCGGGCTGGATTGTCTTTCGATAAGAGGGGTGGCAAGGGGTACCAGAATGTCGAGATCATTGACATCGAGCAGCGAGTCTCCCAGAGTTCTGGGCATCAGGGGATTTACCTGGGCGATGACCAGCGAGCCGTTTTCCGCCGCGCTCTTGACGATATCAACGGACACCCCCAGGCTGACCTTTCCCCGGACGTCGGGCGGGCTAACCTGAATCAGGACAACATCCAGGGGAATCTGGCCGGAACTGAAGATCCCGGGAATATCAGACAGCAGTATGGGGGTGTAATGACCCAGCCCTTCCTGAATATGATCGCGCACATTGGCGCCGATAAAGAAACTGTTGACGGAAAAACAATCGGCCAGACGTTTGCAGGCATAGGGGGCGTCACCTTTGGTGATCAGGTGGATAATCTCCACATCCGCCAGTTCGCCCGCCCTGTCTGTCAAAGCCTTGACCAGTTCCACCGGTTCACCGCAGCCGGTGCCAATAAACACCCGCTGCCCATGCTTCACATGGGACACAGCCTTTCTGGGGCTGGCAATCATGTCGCGGTAACAGTTCTGCCAGTCCGGATCAGGGACTGCATTTCCTCCATTCATGATGTGATCACCTTTATTCCAAAGGTTGCCGCAGCAATTGCCGGCAAAGGATCGAAAATATCAGAACAGCCGGATCAGACATGGGGCTTGGGCAAAAAATCCTGCAGATCGGGAACCCTTACGGTCATGCCGATCTCTTTCAGCGCCTTATGCACAGCACCGATATTGAAGGTATGCACCCGCAGATAGATGATCTTCTTTTCCCCCTCCTCGCCATGGACCCTGGTCAGCCGCGAGAAACGGATTTCCCGTTCTTCCAGGACCCGGACGATTCTGGTCAAGGGTTTCGGATTGCCGTCATCTTCCACGGCAATCAGGGCTGAACCGCGCTCGCCGATGCCATAGAGCTTCTTGTAGGCTTTCATCAGATCCTGGACGGAAAAGACACCGATAACATGCTGCTCATCATCAACCACCGGCAGCATGCCTATTTTTTCCTTGGACAGAAAATAGAGGGCATCATCCAGAGTGGAAAGCGGGGTAATGGCAATGAGCTTCTGGGTCATGATAGACCTGACTTCGGTCTTGGCCACATTCTCCAAAATCGAGAGCCTTTTGTCCTCGGGCAGCAGAGAGGAGGGGTAGGCGGAACGCAGATCCCGGTCGGTGATCATGCCGATCAGGCGCTGCTCTTCATCCACCACCGGCAGGTGCCTGAACTTACGGGTATTCATTATTTCACGGACATCCGGCAACAGCGTGTCCGGTGACACCGTCAGAGCCGGTGAGGTCATATGACGTGCTATATACATTCTCTACTCCTTTATTTAGGGGCCGTTACGAAATAATCTCTTCATTTTTGAGCATTTCGGTACGGCCCCTTATGCCGTCTCTGACATCCGGACGACGATATTATTTTTTTTATATCGGCTAGGGGCCGTTGCTGAAAAACCATTACATCTCTAACCATTTCGTTACGGCCTGTTATGCCGTTCACAGTATGGCGATGTTACAGTTATTCTTTTTACAACGGCTTATACTTGGCCAGGCCAAGGAGATAACGTTCAACGCTGGCGGCCAGGGCTTCAAGGTGATAACCGCCTTCAAGTATCGACAGAATTTTCCCCTGGCAATACCTGTCGGCCAAGGCCGCCATCCTCTCGCCGATCACGCCGTAAAGTTCCGTACTGTAGGATAGCCCTGACATGTCATCAAGCACATGCGCGTCAAAGCCGGCGGAAACGATAATCCTCTCCGGCCGGAACAAATCCAGGGCGGGCTCCACGAATTTACTCATGGCGCGTAGAAACATGCTGTCGTCGGCCCCGGGAGGCAGGGGAATATTGAGGGTGGTGCCGCCCCCTGGACCCAGTCCTTTTTCCTCGGCATAGCCTGTACCCGGAAAACTGAAGGTGGGATGCTCATGGATGCTGATGTAAAAAACATCAGGGTCCTCTTCAAAGGCATCCTGGATGCCGTTGCCGTGATGGGCGTCCCAGTCGATGACGGCAATTTTCTGCCGGCCGTAACGCCTCTGCCAGTAACGCGCGGCAACAACCGCATTATTGACAAAACAGAAACCGAGGGCCATGGCCCGTTCCGCATGGTGACCCGGAGGTCGGATGCAACAGAAAACCAGGTCGCTGGCCTCTTCTTCCAGCAGATCGATGCCGGTCAGACAGCCCCCGGCCGATAACAGAATCGCCTCATAGGATTCAAAACAGATCTGATTGTCCTGGTGGTCAATATAGGTCTGCCCTTTCAGCGCCGTTTCTTCCAGGCGGAAAAGATAGGACTCCGCATGATAGACAAGGATATCCTCCCGCGATGCTTTCAGGGCGATTTTTTCAGTGATGTAAGGGAAAAGAGGGCTTGCCTTGAGCTGCTTGTCTATAAGACGCAGACGATCAGGGCATTCCGGATGGTCTCGGCCTCCTGTATCATGCTCCAGGTAATGCTGATGACTGATTATGGTCAGAGGTCTGTATTTTGTCATATACGGAGAAAAAGAAAATTTTCAAACCGATAGGTATCAATACCTAAATCACAATCTGATTTATCTATAAATACCGTTTTTGTCAACCAGACAATGAGGGGAAAACGAAAAACTCTGCAAGACTCCGTGCTTTTTGCTCATGCTCTATTTTTATACACTACTCTATCCGGCTTGCAACGCCCTGCATGAAGGAGGATCTCCAATAACAATGCAATTTCAGACTGATATCTATCAATCATCCTAACAACCAACTTGGCAGGCAACCTCTTCACGGCATTAAATGCACAGGATCGATTGACAATTGAAATTTCGTGCGATAAGGTACTGACTAATTTTGAGTCATGACCCTTTCCCTGCGCTTTTCCCACGGAGTGACACATGGCTCTCTTCTAGCAATTTACCAACTGACTGCACGGCTCAGCATACTGCTCATCAGGGCGAAAGGAAAAACAACCTCACAAAAAAAATAACTCGACACATCGAGGCATCATGAAGCAGGAGCAAAACGGTCATGAATCGAAACAGGCAGACAGGCAGGACAAATTTTCTTTTCATACATGTCAATGAATGGGCCACCATCGACTCCCCGGACACCATTCCCATCTCCCAGGCATACGCCCTGGCCACTCTCAGAAAATACGGCTACAACGGCACCATTCTCGGCGATTACAAGGGTACCCCTCTGCCGCCGAAACTCTTCCGCCACACACTTGCATCAGAAAAACCCGATGTGCTCGGTTTTTCGGTTTACGACGAGAATATCAACAGGGTGCTGGTCTGGGCTCGTCATGCCAAACAGCTCCGGCCCGAAATCCTGATAATCCTGGGCGGCCCCCAGATCACCTTTATGCCCGGCGAGGCCCTGGTACAGATGAAGGACGTGGACATCCTCTGCCGGGGGGAAGGAGAAAGCGTCCTGCCCGCCCTTGGCCGGGTGCTGGACACGGGCAGGTCCCTTGCCGAGGTACCGGGCATCTGCTATCTGGAACAGGGAAAGGCGGTTGACACTCCTCGTGCGGACGTTACGGAAGATCTTGACCTCCTGCCCTCCCCCTACCTGGAAGGGATCATTGACACTGCCGCCAAGAGCCGCGTTACTCTCTTCACCTCGCGTGGCTGCACATCACCCTGCACCTTCTGTTACACCACCCGGGCCAGCAATAAAAAGGTGCGGTTTCATTCCATTGACCGGGTCATTGCCGAAATCAAACATCTGCAGGCCAGGGGCATTAGCGACTTCTGGTTTGCCGATCCCAACTTCGCCTTTTCCCGCACGCGGCTCGTTGAGCTTCTGCAGAGAATCATTGCCGAATGCCCGCACATCACCTTCTGGTGCCAGACCAGATACAATCTCATTGATGACGAGCTTCTCGATCTACTGAAAAAAGCAGGGGCGCATACCGTTGCCTTCGGACTTGAGTCAGCGGACCACGAGGTGCTGGGCAAAATCAATAAGGGACTCAATCCGGCAAAACTCGCCAAAGTCATCGGAGAAGTCCAGCAAGCCGGCATCAATGTCGAGCTCTTCACCCTCTTCGGCCTGCCCGGGGAATCGTTCTCCCATGCCCAGAAAACCCTGGATTTTGTCAAGGCCAACAAGGTAAGCGTCAGCGGCAATTCCATTTCCCAGCAGCTGCATCTCTTCTTCGGCATCCCCATTCTTGACGACCCTGAGGCCCATGGCATCAAGCCGCTGGCCGTCACCAAACCAGCCTATCAGAGCATATGCCGCGATTTCGCCACCGACGCCATGAGCGAGGATGAGATCCGCTGGATGAGCATGCTGTGGCGCCTGAATCGCCAGGATTTCCAGGAAAACATTGCCACAGGCACCAACCTTTTTGAGGTGGCGGGCTTCATCACCGCAAACTTCGAGGCGCTATCCTGCCGGTCCGAGGCCCTGCTCATGCTGGCGCGGATTTATCTGTATCTGGAGGAATTTCAAGCCGCACGTCAGTGCATGGTCCGGCTCAAGGAAAAATTCCCCCATGATCCGCATGTCAACCACTTCCTGGCCGGGCCTTTTACCGGCTTTCGCTTCAAACGCCGCGGCATCGCCGCCCCCGGCTGCAGGGTAATTTACGACTGCAAGGGCATCCTGAACGGTCAGGTTGTGCCTGTCACCGAGGCCTACTACCAGGACGCCAAGCTGGGCAGCGGCAGGCTTCTTCCCGATTTCGAGGCCGGGCTGCTGGGCATGAAGGCGGGTCGGGTGAGCCAGTACCCGGTCAGGTTCCCTGCTGATTACGGCCACAGGGAACTCGCCGGTCGGACCGTCATGTTCCAGGTCTTTCTCCATCAGGTGATGGAACCTGTCATCATTGAAAATATGGCTGGCTTTCTGGATAACCCGCCGAAGAATATTTACCGCTTCAATGATCTGGAAGGGCTGCGTAAACAGAATGAAACCCTGTATTACATGGTGTTGAAGGACTCCCTGCCGCAAAAACTCATGCAGGAGATGACCGACTACCTCAGCCTGATTAATTTCTACCTGAGACTCGGCTTCCGGCAACAGGCGGAACCCCTGCTTGACCTTTTGCCCCGGAACGGATCAACCCTTGAACATGCGGGCCGGATACTGCTGGCCGACAGCTGGCCTGAAAAGGCATATGAGATCCTCAGCACCATTGCCGACAGCAGTACGGAAGCGGCCACCAATTGCGCCAAGGCCCTGATCAAGATGAAACGCTATGACGAGGCGGAAAAAATTGTCGGCTCGCCCTCACTCTCCCATGATATACAGGCACTGGATCTGCGGGTAGGTCTTGCCTCACTCAGGCAGCAGCCCCTGGAAATCTATTTGGCGAGAATGGATGACCTGCTTGATCGGCAGATCAGCTACATGTAGAAACGGACGGATGGATGCTCTGGCTCCATGCCGGTGAGCAAGAGAGAGTTCCCCCTGCTTGAGATGCTGCGGCAGTCGGTGATGGGTAGCCGTCACCGACTGCCGGGTTTCGCTTTGCTAAAAATCCTCAAAATCAGTGTCTTTTTCAAAAGTATCTTTCTTTAATTCCAGTTTGGGGGGGGCAGACATGCTCTTTCCCCGTTTTTGGGTAACCTGGGCTGGGGGGGCAACAGATTGTTTCGGGACAAATTTTGGTCCAGGGGCCGCGGCAACCGTGTCCCTGCCCCTGTTGCCCCCCGTGATTAAGCCCATTAAACGCCGCACCACACCCTTCATCTTGCCGGACTGCATTTCCATATGTTCCGAAGTCGCAGCGCATTGCTCCGCATTTGCCGCATTCTGCTGGATAACCTTGTCCATCTCCGTCACGGCGCAGCTGATCTGATCAATACCTTTCGCCTGCTCACCTGAGGCGGAAGCAATTTCAGCCACGAGCTGGCTGACCTTGCCGACACTGGTGGATACCTGGGTAAAAGAGCTGTTTGTTTCTCCGACCAGCTCTTTTCCGCCTTTCACCTTACTTACCGTCGCCTCGATAAGTCCTGCTGTATCCCTTGCTGCATTGGCGGCTCGCAGGGCGAGATTGCGCACCTCGTCGGCAACCACGGCAAACCCCGCACCGGCCTCCCCGGCCCGGGCAGCCTCCACCGCTGCGTTGAGAGCCAGCAGGTTTGTCTGGAACGCTATCTCGTCAATGGTTTTAATGATTTTAGATGTTTCAGCGCTGGCTTTGGAAATTTCCTCCATGGAATCACTCAGTTTCCCCATGGAATCATTGGCCTTGTCCACCAGTTGATTTGCTTCCCGGGTTAAACTGTCAGCCTGGTGGGCATTATCCGCATTCCGCCTGGTCATGGAGGACAATTCTTCCAGGGATGCGGATGTCTCCTCGATGGATGCCGCCTGTTCCGAAGCACCCTCAGCCAGGGCAAGGCTGGCTGCATTTAATTGCCTGGAAGAAGAGCTTACTTGCTCAGCACTGGCGTCGAGGCTGTTGATTTCAACAACGACCGGCTTCACTACGGAGCGACTGACAAACAGATAGACAATGCCGATCAGCATACATACCGCAACCAAAAACAGCGAAATGTTGACTGCCGAATCAATTTTTGCCTGGTCCACCATCTGCTGCAGTGGAACATAGGCGTTCAAGGTCCCCAGCAGGATATGCCGGTTCATATCGGCCTGGTCATTTTCAACCGCGGAAATATGACATTCGGCACACCCGATAAACACGTCACTCCACAGGGGAATGGCCACTCGCAGAAAACCGTTCTCTATCTTTTCGACTTTGCTGTCGCCCTTCATCAGGGTTCTGCCCGCTTCCGTTTCAAAGGGTATCTGTATTTTCGTGTTGTCGCCGCCCAGAGGGACGTATTGAAAAAGCTGTTTATCGCCAATCAATCGCACCCGCGGCTTATCCGCTCCATGGTCATGAATAACAGCCTGATCAACGGCAAAAATCGTCCGGTTCCAGTCCTCCAGGATCTTTTGCCTTTCTTCAGGATTGCCTTGGGTCCGCTGAAAGTCTTCATGAAATCTGGTGGTGGACACCATGAACATCTCCACGGTTCTTGCCAGCAGATTATCGGCGTTAACCCGGGCATCATCATGCGCTTGATTGATGTTGCGCTGGTACATGAAAACAGCGAAGAAGAAGGCCGTCACAACTCCGATGAGAATCATAATGCACGAAATTTTCAACCTGAGCGACATGTTATTCATAATGAAATATCTCCATTGTAGGTGTGATCCGTCCCTTTAAACCCAGAGCCCGAATGCCAGAAAATAACCGCCAACCCCATCATTTTTTGTAATCCGTGGAATCAGCAAACCAGGGAACATTGACCAAAAAGCGCTGCCAGCGCATTCTATTCATTTTAATTTTCAGTATATAATTTTTCAAAATTCATTATCAACAAATATAATTAACTAATTAGAATTGATAGGAAATTACAATAACTGAGCCGTTTCACCGTTATATTTCAACATAGTACCCCCTTCATCCGCTCATTGAATTTTCATTTATCCACCCCAAGCCTGCCTGTAAATAATGGCTGAGCCTCCATTTAAAAAAAATAATCGGTGCGCATTAAAAATCTGGCAATTGCCGGCAATGGCGGTTAATTTGTTTAGCCGCCAGGTGAGTACCCAAAAAAAATGCCAATCTGCTGCCATTTCCGCTTACTTGCTTAAATTTTAAAATAATTTCCGGGCACCATGCTACAATGGCAAAAAGCCATTCGTCACGTGATCGAAGCGGACACAGTGAACCTCCTGCACCACCAAATCTAACAGGGCCACGGGGAGATCTGCCGGATTGATAACTTACAAAAAAACGGAAAGCCTCCCCCTTAATAAGCTCGTAACAGCCGGATAACCGCGACTGCTCTGCACAAATAAATCTCAATTATTAATTGCTGCGGATCAATGGATAATGTCACATTTTACCTCATGAGCGGACTGCTGTTCTCGGGGACCGCCATTCTGGCCATCGCCCTCTTCCCGGTCTGGAAACTGACCAAGGAGCTTCCCCCGGGGTCCGCCCGCTCACTGTGGAATGTCCTGACCTTGCTGATCCTCTTTTTTATCGCCGGTTACATTACTTACGCATTTGTCAATTGGAGGAACTGCAGCTCCCTTTCCGAGCTTCTCGTGCCGGGAGTGTTTCTGGGGGGCGCCGTTTTTGTACTGCTGGTCTGCTTTCTGTCTTTTAAAACAGTCATTGATCTGCAGCGGATCAATATCCTGGAGCAGGAAAACATCTCCGACTCCCTGATGGGTATTTTTAACCGCCGTTATCTGGATCGTCGCCTCAAGGAAGAGTTTCTGCGGTCGCAAAGATATAATCTGCCCCTAGCCATCCTGCTGCTGGATATTGACCGCTTTAAAACTGTTAATGACACCTGCGGGCACCAGACGGGGGACCTTGTGTTAAAGAACCTCGCCCAGTTGATCTTATCAACCGTGCGGGATATTGACATTGTGGCGCGATACGGCGGGGAAGAGATACTTATCATCATGCCGAACACCACCGCATCGCACGCGGCTGTGCTGGCTGAGCGTTTACGCCACAAAATTGCCATCGCGGAAATGGCCACCCAGGATGAAGAATCCTGCCATCCTGCCATAAAAATCACCGTGAGTATAGGGGTGGCAGGATTCAGCCATGGCCAGACAACAGCTGCTGACCAGCACACCCTGATCAAAAATGCCGATAAGGCACTCTATCAGGCAAAAAATGATGGGCGCGACAGGATTGTGATCATCGGCGCGGACAGTTGACAGGCTGTAAAAAAATACAGCACTTTACTGATCAGAAAAACAGGGGGAAACACGCCGCGCATTACTTTGTCGCGCTGGCTGCGGCATCGGCATGGAGTATGGGACTCCATTGCCCTGATTTACTATCGTACTGATAATTCATCTCCAGAGTAAATTTCTGCCGTCTGTTCTCTTCCAGACATTGCATCTTGAAGATGAGAAGGTTCCCTTCCTGCCGGACAAAGGTGATTTGCGGATCCGTCAATTTTGACCGGGCGGTTGAGGGGAAAAAATCCTTGAAAATCGTTTCATATCTGCTGAGCAGGTAGGCAATCTTCTGCTGGATATCCCCCAGATACTGATACCTGCTGATTCTTTCAGCCGCAGACTTTCTGGCTGCGGCAAATTCTTTCTCAACTCCAAGCTGCTTGTGGTCAATGGCGTTGATACTTGCCTGCAGCACCTTGACGGCCTGGCTGTATTTCTCCTCTGCCAGATATGCCGCCACCGCCGCCTCTCCGCGATTGAGCATGGCACTCAGAATTTTTCTCTTAATGGTTGTCCGGCTGATCTCCCGAACCCCGCCGGCTGCATTGGCAGCGGCCAGCAGTCCCTCACTTCTCTCCAGGTTGGCGATGGCGGCATCCCACTTGCTGTCACTGAAATCTTTCAGCCCTGCCTCATAAAAAAAATTGAATCTGGCCACATCCCGCTGCCCTTCGATTTTCTTTGCTTCCCGGGCCGCTTCTCCACCCTGATCATCGATCATCTTCAAGGCGTTCTCGTAACTGTCTGTCGCCTGGGACCATTGTTTGTCGGCAAAGAATTGATTACCATGTTCGACTGCAGAAGAAAAAGCCATCTCGGTAATGAGGGTCTGGATCTCCCTTCTGGTGGCCTCCCACTGTTCATCCTTCTGCATGCCGGCCAGGATCTTCATCGCCGCCTGGTAATTGCCTTGCGCCTGCTCCCACTTCTGCTGGGACCTGAGCAGATTGCCCTCCTCCATCTGTCCCTGCAGACGGCTCTTTTGCGCTCGCTCCTCGACCTTGTCAAGCGGCAGGGGAGCAAGCTCGCCAAGGCCGGCTGTTTTTTCTGCAGCCAGGGAGTAGGTCTCTCCAGCATTCTGCCACTTGCCGGCATCCGCCAGGGACTGCGCCTTAGCGAGCAATTCGCTCACTGCCTTGATATCCTGCTGTTGCCGGATCGTGAGGTAGCGGCCGTTCACCAGTATCTTGCCCTGCAGACCCTCTTTAAATTCCTGGGAGTCGGCCAGCTTTCTGACTTCCTGCAGCAATGCCTGTTTTTCCCCTTTTTTGACAAAACGGATCTTATCCAGCAGGGACTGGACATCTTTCACCTGGGTATCCGCCTCGGCGAACCGGTTTTGACTGACCAGGGAAGCCACTTCAGCCCACTTCTGCACCGCCCCTGTATAATTGCGCATCTCAAGCACGAGCAGGGCGCAGGCAACAGCAGCAAGCAGCAAAATCACGCAGACTGCTACCATCAAGGGTTTCCTGTTTTTCCTGCCAGTGATTTTTCCGGCAGAAGCAGCAGCCTTACCTCTTCTCTCTTTTATTTTTTCCCGCCCTTCCCCTGCTTGAGGTGCGATTGCTGGTGGCATCTGAGCGTCACCGGTTGCCGGCAATAATTCTGCGGGAATAAGACCTTGCAGCGTGTCAGCCAGAACAACTTCCTGTTGTGGCTCCGGCGTCTGGACGCTGAAATCGGCCTGGTCAAGCGGCAGCAAATCACCATGGGCCATAGCCCAGTCAAGGGCTTCACGGTTGAAGACATCCTCCCGGCTATAGGTTTGATAGGAAATCAACCTGCCGATATGGACAATAAGTTCGGGCAGGGAGCGGGAGGAATTCCAGAAATCCCCTACACAGACGGCATCCGGGTCAAAATCAGGATGAAAAATTGCGGTTAGCGGTTTACAGTTCGGCGGAAAATGGGGATAACCAAAGGGGAGAACAATACTCACCCGGTGACTGTCAACAATAACAGCCCGGCCGGCCGTCACCTGGCTTATTCCCTTGACCTGATAGGTAATCTCATAACTGTCCGGCGGATTTCCGCTGGTGGCAGTTATCCGGATATAAGGAGAGGCGGAAAATCTTCTCTTTATTTCCTCATATTCATTGGCGAGCTGGCTATTGGATACGGACATGGCGGATAAAATCTCAAAAAGATTAAAAATCTGTTGTTTTCTGGTAGGCTGCCGGGGCTTTGTGGCAGTGCAGTTGTCTCTTGACAACCATGCGCTCGACTTTACTCTTAAGAATAGCTAAAGTTAAAGACTTGAACAAGAATTAACTGAATGGCTGCAGCTGAAAACAGGACAGCGTTTTCGGTTATGGTCCCAAGTAAAGC
This sequence comes from Pseudomonadota bacterium, assembly GCA_018897105.1. GTDB lineage: Bacteria > Desulfobacterota > Desulfobulbia > Desulfobulbales > SURF-16 > SURF-16. The sequence goes on along the minus strand of JAHILF010000106.1, from coordinate 63,336 downwards.
ATCGAGCAACTAACGACAGAAAAAGGTAATGAACCATGAGCTCTTTCAGGTCAATCTTCCAGATCGTGGAGAATAAAAAATGCCCTCTCTATGAACTGGATGATAAACTGGAATTGACGGACAAAGCCCTGCTCCCTCCGCAGGATAAACCTGTCTGCCTTATCTTGGCCAGGGAGATGACCGAGCTGTTATTTGCCCTTCTCTCCCAAGATAAAGACGGGCATGACCCGGAAAAACTCTTCAGCTGCTCCGGCTGCTCCGGTCTGATCAAGTTCCGAATGAATTACAACACAATCGCCACGGAAGACGAAGCAGCCACCTCTTTATCCGAGATCCTGGGCACTGAAATCAATGTGCCGCACAGACTGGTTGACGGGCTGGGTACTATCGGTCTCTTTCAGGTCATTGAGAAAAAAAATCTGGCCAGAATTCTTCCCTGCTTCACCTACAAAAAATTCAGCCCGGGATCGGACATATTCCGCAAGGGAGAGGAAGCGGGCAATGTTGTCATTATTTTATCCGGCAAGGTGGCTGTGCTTGACGGCGATCAGCGTATAGCCGTGCTTGGCAGGGGGGAGGTTCTGGGTGAAATGAGCCAACTCACCGCTCAGGCGGTCTGCGCCACGGTGAGGACCATTGACCCCACAGAAGTACTTTGCATCGCCGGCCAGGAAATGAAAAATCTGCTGAACAAGAATCCCTCGCTTTATATCTATTTCCTGCGCCTTCTCTCGGACCGTCTCACCAAAAGCAATGCCGCCCGTCTCCAGGAGGTCGCCTATGCCATGAGCGGCTCACTGGCGGAAATGCCCCAGGTGGAATTATTCCAGCTCTTTCACATGAACGGTAAAACAGGGGTACTGACCATTGAGCTGCCGGATGGAGAGGCCCGCATTTCCTTCAGGGAGGGGTGCATCATCAACGCCAGCTATGCAGGAGAAAAAAACCAGGAGGCGATTTATCGCATCATTGCCGAAAGAAAAGGGGGACGCTTCAAATTCAACGCAGGTCTCTCACCCCAGGAAATGAAGGCGGCGGAGATCGGCGAATTCATGAAACTGCTGATGGACGGCATCCGCCGGATTGATGAGGAAAACAGCCCGGAAGAAGAGGATGAGGCTTAAGAATCCGGCCGCAGAGTAACTGATCGGCCGCAATGGGGCACAATGAGAAACCCAGGGCAGAGCAACAGCCCCGCCCCGGGTAATCTTCATGAATTAATGCTGGCTGGGTGCCTCTTCGGTTGCAGGAGCTGGCTGCTCAGCACTGTCGGGTGAAGGAACATCCATTGGCTGTGTCTCTTCTGCCGGTGCCTGTTCTATGGCGGCAGGAGCCTGCTGCTCCATGGCCGGTGCGGCCTGGTGCTCAACTGCTGGGGCAGGTGTTACTTCAGCTTTTTCTTTTTTCTGATCACAGGCGCATATACCGGTGGCCAGTAAGGACATAAGGACAAAAGCAACAGTCTTCTTCATCAGTTTCATTGAATTCTTCCTCAATTATTGGTTGTTGATAAAGGGTTACAGTATCTCTGACAGGATGGATATGAACCGCTTGCCTATTCCTTTAACGCTGCAAAGGGACTTTTTTCTCCCTCCCCAGGATATTTTTTTGATATTACCTCCCCTTTTATAACCAGTAAAGGGAAATAAATATCAGCAGTATAATAAATTACTTGCATTTTTATGGTGTCGGCAAAATGGCGACACATCTGCCTGCCGGCAATTCCGCTAGGACTCTTTCAGCCCCTTCATGATCTTTTCCAGTTCGGCGCCGTCGACAATCTCCTGGCGGATGAGAATGGAAGCCAGCTGCTCCACCTTTTCCCAGTGCTTTTCAATCAGCGTCTCGGCCTTGATGCTTGCCTCTTTCATCCAATGGCTGACCCGCTCCTCAACCTTGGTAAGATAAATCTGTTTGCTGACATTCTGGGAAAGGGTATCGGTGTGCACATAGCCGATCTCCTCATCCATACCCAGACTGGCAACCGCGGCATAGGCCTGGTGGGTGGCGACCTCCAGATCGTTGGACGCGCCCGTGTCAATGCCCTTGCTGCCGAACTTCCTGATGCTGGCCATGCGCCCGCCGAGCAGCACGCAGATGTTGTCAAAGACCTCGTCCTTGGAGATGTTGCCGGGGAAATCCTCCATACTGTAGGAGATGAATCCCATGGATTTCAGCCGCGGGGCGATGGTCACCTGCTCAATCTTGATGTCCGGCAGCAGCAGATGGGACAGAGCTGCGTGTCCCGCCTCATGATAGGCGGTGATTTTCAGATCCTGTTCAAGATTTCTGATGCGCTTCTTCTCAAGCTTGTAACCATACTTGATGATATTGATCTCCTCAATGAGAATATCTTCGGTGATGCAGTCAAGGTCATTGCGGATGGCATAGAGAGAGGCCTCCTTGCCGATACGCTGCAGATCGTAGCCGCTCATGCCGGAGATATAGCGGATCACCCTCTCCACGTTGATGTTGCCGTCATTGGGTTTTTCCAGAATCTTCTCGATGAAAAAGCGCCTGGCGTCCCGATCAAGCTCGGGCACCTCGACAAACATGTCAATCCTGTTGGGGGCAATGATGCGGGGGCTGACATCGGCCTTGTTCTGGGCGGTGGCAATGGTGAAGACGGAATCCTCGGGGTCGCCGGACAAAACATCAAGCTCCAGAATCAACTGATCATCCGGCATGGAGGTATAGACCCCTTCAATCAGACCCTTGACGTCGATGCCGTCAAGAAAAACGAGGCTCGGGGCGAATTCCCTGGCCTTGACATAGGCATTGCGGATATAGCCCGGATCAAACAGGTCGCTTCTGGACACATAGACAAACGGCCTTTCCGTCTCCCGGGCAAAGGCCTTGGCCAGCATGGTCTTGCCCACGCCGGAAGGTCCGTAGAGCAGCATGCCCTTGGGCATGTCGATGCTGAATTTTTTCAGCAGTCCGGGCTCTCGAAGAATTTTGACGATCTGTTTGAGATTCCTCTTGGTGCTCTTATTGCCGGCTATATCCTTAAAGCCCATGGTGGAAAATTCCACCATGGGCAGCAACTCGCGGAAAAATTCACTGGCCGGCGGCAGCCTCTTCAGCTCCGCCTTATGGATGGCGCAGGTCAGCTTCTGACCCCGCAGGGTCTCTTTCCAGGAGATATCCACTGTTTCATTTTTCTTATACAGCCTGGTCAGCAATGTCTCTTTATCCTGGCAGATTTTCTCCAGAAAAATATCGGCCTGCTTGGAAATCCTGCAGATGATATGCTCGGGATATTTCCTCCGGTCACGGACAAAGCCGGTTATACGGCCGAGAACGAGATCCGGCAGTTTCTGTTTGAGCCTGTTGACGCTGATATCAGGAGAAAATGACAGGGTCAGCAGGGTGGCAATCCTGTCAAAATCATGATATTCGACCTTCATGCCGCTGACGTCAGCAAACTGCCGGGAATGAGCACTCAATGATTCACCGCCGATGCGCACCAGGGTATCCAGGCTCAGGGAATTGAACAGGATGATGAAATTACGCGCCATGGCAGCCAGCAACTTTGGGGCAATGGCGCTCTGTACCGTGTCGTAGACCGCCTTTCTTTCCTTGGAAAGGGCGTCCATGACCAGGGCCTGGGCGCGCAGCTTGTTTTCCTTGAAGGCCTCCTGGTACTTTCTGTCCTTGAAAAAACCGCAGCCCAGGCTGGAGGTAAAAATCACGATGACGCCACTGCAGTCAATGCCGTTCTCCTCCTCACCGCGGGTAAGCAGGTTATACAGGCCCAGTTGCAGTTGATTGTCTGCTTTTTCTATGGAATCAAAAAGAACGATTGACTGGGGGTGCTCCTTGATAAAACCGGTCAACTCCCCCTCCTGGGCACCGTCAGAGGTCAACCTCTGGCTGAGCAGCTGCGCACCGCTTTCCGGATCGGTGAACTGCTCCATGTCAAACTGCTTGAAAGCCGCATACTCCTCCAGATGGGAAGTCAGGGCGCGGGCAAGGCTCTTTTTGCCCACCGAGGCGGGGCCCAGAAAGGTAAAAATCACCTTGGGCGTGGTATCAACCGGTTTATAAGCCATATGAATGAAGGCATCCACCACCTCATCTATAGCCTTGTCCTGATCGAAGATAATCTGCTTCAGACTGTCCCGCAACCTGTCGAACATGATAAAGATGTTCTGATCAGTTTCCTGTGCCATGCCGGCTCCTGTTGTTTTCAGCAAAAAAGATTGTTGAACTTGTAATAACTAAAATTAACCACCTTGCGGCCGGTTCGTGTAGGGGCGGTTCGCGAATCGCCCCTACGTCCATCATGGTACATTTACCTGAACATCACGCGATGAGTTCGTAATAGGCCTTTTCGGAAATCGCTCCCCAGCCGCCGATTTCCTTTTTAAATTTCATGAAGGCCCCGTGGACCCGCTGGGATGTTTTTTCCTTGGCAGCTTCCTCTTCCAGGGTCTCATCGGACAGCTTTTTTAAGGTGCTCAGCAGAGAATCCGGAAAACGGCGCACCTGAACCTTATGTTTTTCCACCAGCTCCACCAGCGCCGCCCCGTTGCCGGACTCAAATTCATTCAATGTCCAGATATTGCATTCCATGGCGGCGCAGTCGACCAGCACCTGCAGATCTTTGGGCAGGGAAAGGTAGGCCTGCTTATTGATCAACAACTCAAGACAACTGCCCGGTTCATGCCAGCCGGGATAGTAGTAATAAGGCGCGGCCTTGTAGAAGCCCATGCGCAAATCATGCAGCGGCCCCACCCATTCGGTGGCGTCGATTACGCCGCGCTCAAGACTGGTGAAAATCTCGGCGGCGGGCAGCAGCACCACCGTGCCGCCGGCCTTGGCCACCACCTTGCCCCCCAGACCGGGGATACGCATTTTCAGCCCCTTGAAATCGTCGACAGAGTTGATCTCCTTGCGGAACCAGCCGCCCATCTGCATGCCGGTGTTGCCGAAAGGCCGGGGAACCAGGTTATAGGGATCATAGATCTCTTCCCACAGTTTCAGGCCACCGCTGCCAAGCCAGGCATTCATGCCCTGGGCGTTGAGGCCGAAGGGAACGGAGGTGAACCACTGGGCCGCGGGCACCTTGCCCGCCCAGTAGTAGGAAGCCCCGCTGCCGAGTTGCACCGTGCCGCCGGAAACCGCGTCAAATACCCCCATGGGCGGCACCAGCTCTCCCCCGGCATAGACCTGGATCTGCAGCCGGCCCTCGCTCATCTCTTTGATTCTGTCGGCAAAGCGCTGCGCTCCGGTCTGGAGAACCGCCATACTGGGGGGCCAGGTGGTCACCATATTCCAGACAAACCTTTCGCCTTTGGCCCACGCTGCCGGCGTTTTCAGGGTTGCCGCGCCGGCGGCGCAAAGGGCAGCCGCACCAGTTTTTTTCAAAAAATCACGTCGTTCCATACTGTCATCGCTCCATTAAGCATCAGAAAAACTGCCCTGTTTCCGCCACACCACAGAAATGTTATAGACCTCCCGGAAATCATCCGGCTGCAACTGAGTAATGATCAAAAAAAAGCCCAACTTCCCGATAATGATGGGCGGAAAGTCAGGCAGGACTGCTTACGATTTTACAAAGAACAATCACAAGGAGCTGACAAACCTTAATCCGGCGCGATAGCCCTTGTCATCCTTGCACGACCACATGACCACGGCCTTATGAGGAATTTTATTTTTAAAGTTTGTCGCTATACTTACCAGTTGTCCGAGGACAAGTTCATGATTGCTGATAACAGCCATGCCCGTTTCGCTGATATTTAACAGAGTAGCCTCAACGGTTTCCATTCGCACATTACGGATGGTCAGTGCCATTGGCGAATTTTCGGCAAATTTTTCAGCAGAAATTCGCTCGGCAAGCCTGCCATCTGACATATTATCGTTCAAATTGCTCGTCATTTCCATTCCCTCATCAAAAGTTTCCTCTTCCTGCCACTTTTCTCAATTCAAGCCTTCAACCATACACCTCGCGCAGCAATTCGTTCCGATAACCCGGGGCAACCACTCCATCCCGGGTAGACCATCCCATCTTTTTTCAATTTTCCGCAGCCCGGAACCGTCCTCCACAGCACCGGACTGCGCTCAGTATCAACTACACTATAGAGGTCTGCTTTTCAAGTGAATTGTCGGGTGAATTTAACGTGATGTGGGTGGAAAAGCGTCTTTCTTTACAGCAGGCAAGTGACCATCCCGGGGAAAAAGAAAACCAGCAGCAGACCGACAAGTTGCAACAGAACAAAGGGAATGATCCCACGGTAAATATGGGCGGTTGTCACGCCGGGCGGCGAAACCGCCCGCAGGTAAAAAAGGGAAAAGCCGAAAGGCGGGGTAAGAAAAGACGTCTGCAGATTGACTGCAATCAGGATGCAGAGCCACAGGGGATCAATGCCCAGATCAACCATCACCGGCGCCAGCACCGGCACATGGATGAAGGTTATCTCGATGAAATCCAGAAAAAAACCGATGATAAAGATGAAGAGCATGACGATGGCCAGCACGGCCCACGGGCCAAGCCCCGCGGAGAGGGTGCCCAGGGCGTGGCGCACCAACCCGTCTCCGCCGGTTCCCCTGAAAACCAGGCCGAAAGCGGCAGCGCCCACCAGCACGATAAAGACCATGGAGGTGAGCTGCATGGTGGAACGTGCCACGTCATCCACCATCTTGAGCGAAAATCCGCCATGGACCAGGGCCAGACAGGTCGCCCCCACGGCGCCAACCGCCGCCGCCTCGGTGGGGGAGGCAATACCGGCGAAAATAGACCCCAGCACCCCTACCATGAGAAGCAGTGGGGGGAAAAGGGCCTTGGCCACCCTGCTCCACATCAATCCCTGCCCGTCATCCCAGGCAATGGTCGGGGCGCTGGCCGGTTTGAGCCGGGCGTAAATCAGGATATAGCCGATATAGAGAAGCACCAGCACCAAACCCGGCAACACCGCACCCAGGAAGAGATCCCCCACCGGCACCCCGACAATGTCACCGATCAGAATAAGCACAATGCTGGGCGGTATGATCTGGCCCAGGGTACCGGAAGCCGCCACCGTACCGCAGGCCAGCTCCGTGCTGTAACCCCGTTTGAGCATGGTGGGCACGGCAAGCAGCCCCATGGTCACCACCGTGGCCCCGACAATGCCGGTGGAGGCCCCGAGCAGAGCGCCGACAATAACCACGGATACGGCAAGCCCGCCTTTAACGCGGCCAAACAGCATGCCCATGGTATCGAGCAGCTCCTCAGCCAGCCCGGAACGTTCCAGCATGACGCCCATGAAGATAAACAGGGGAACCGCCAGCAGGGTGCCGTTGGTCATGATGCCCCAGATGCGCAGGGGGAGCAGGTTGAAGAATCCCCAGCCGAAACCGATGAGGCCGAAACAGAGGGAGGTGCCGAGCAGGGTGAAGGCCACCGGGAACCCGGCCATCAGCAGCACGGTCAGCACCACAAACATCAACAGGGGCAGAAGGTCGATAAACATCAGCGTGGCAACCCCTGTATGAGAAGACGATTATTCGTCAATTTCCCCTCCGGTGAGGGTCAGCACGCTTCTAAGGCCCAGGGCCACACCCTGCAGGGCAATGAGCAGAAATCCCAGGGGAATCATGGATTTTAAGATGAAACGATAGGGCATACCGCCCGGATTGGGCGATCCCTCCAGCATCTGCAGGGAGGAATTAACAAAGGGGATGGACGTACTGATAACCAGATAACAGCCGGGCAGCAGAAAAACCAGCACGCCGATAAGATTCAGCCAGGCCCTGCCCCTGGCGCTCAGGCGCTGATAAAAGATATCCACCCGCACATGGCCGTCCTTCAACAGGGTATAGCCCCCGCCCAGCAGAAAAATCATGGCAAAAAGATGCCACTCCAGCTCCTGCATGAAGACAAAACTGCTGTGCAGCAGATAGCGCAGCAGCACGTTGGCGAAAACCACCAGCACCACCAGCACGGTCAGCCAGGCAACCCCGCGGCCCAGCCAGAAATTGACCCCGTCGATGGCCCGGCAAATTGCCCGCAAATATGTATAAAGTGGACGTTCCTGCATTTTCCCTCAGTTCTGCTTTGCTGTTTGTTCAGGATGATGCATTCCTCATTATCCTATGTGGGCAACTTTTTCAATAGCCTGACCGGCTGAGAGACCAAACAACCACTCTTTCACAGCGGAGACCTCTTCCCCTGGAGGGGTATCCGCCGACAAAAATTCATTTTGTCAAAACCCCCTTCAGACCACCGCTGATCAACGAGGTGAGATTGGCAAAGATGACCGGCAGATGGACTTATCGCCCAGCAGGGCAAGCCAGGCGGTAGTATTGGTTGACCGCCGGCACAGGGCGGTAACCTCTGCAAGCTCTTCGGCGGTGGGTGCGGCTGGCGGCGGCTGATAGGGCCTGAACAGACGGATCACGGCAAATGCCAGCATGACCGCCACCGCCCCCACCGTGGCCCGCAGAAACCTGGGGGCGTCGCCATGCAGGGCAAAACTCCACCACAGTTCATTGGCATAGCTGTCATGGCGATAGACAAAAAAACCGAGCCAGATGCTGCCGCTCAGGACGATGAAAACAGCGGCAAACCAGCCGGGTGAAAATGGTTCGGCAAAAAAAGAGGTGCGCCGATAGAACTGGGACTTGCTGCTGTACAGGGCTAAAAGCATGACAGACAACCAGACGGCCTCTTCATAATCAAGGCCCTTGAGCAGCGAGAAAATGATGCCAGCGCCGAGCAGGATCATGGAGAGAAAATAGGCCATATCCAGACGTCTTCTCAGGCCGGCGGCCAGAATCAGCAGTCCCATGCCGGCCATACTGCCGAAAAAATGGGACAGTTCCACCACCGGCAGGGGAACAATTTCCGCCAGCCAGGCAAGACGGGATCCCTCCGCCGGCATGGTGCCGGAAAAAAGCAGTACAGCACCGGCCACAAAGGTGGCCAGAGCCATGACCTGAGGCACCAGCAGGGAAGTGACCCGGTTCAAACCAGTGGCCAGTCGCGCGATACCGCTCCTGCGCCGATGCAGCTCCATGCCTCCCAGCAGCAGGGCCGCAAGCCCCAGGGGCAGCAGATAGTAAATCCCCCGGAACACCAGCAGGGCCGCGATCAACGGCGGACCGGCGGTAAAGGGCGCCAGCATAAGGACCATCAGTGATTCGAAAACTCCAAGGCCGCCGGGCACATTGCTGATAAGCCCTGCAATAAGCGCCAGCAGATAGAGGCCTACAAAAACGGCGAATGGCAAATGGTCGGAGTGCGGCAGCAGCACATACAGCGCGGCGCAGATGAAAAGAAAATCCGCCACGGCAACCGCAGTCTGGCCAAAGGCCAGGGTCGGCCGCGGCAAAAACACCTCCACCCCTTTAATCACAACCGGCTTCTTAATGGTGAAGCAGGCAAGAAGATAGGCGGCAACCGCGGCCAGAAAAAGGAGGCCCACCGGCATGACGGAAAAACGATCCGGCAAGTGCAGCTCAGGAGGCAGGGAGAGGGGTTCCAGCACAAAGGCCCAGCCGCCGAGACACAGAAAACCGAGCCAGAAGGTCACCAGGCAGAAACCCATAATCCGGCCCACCTCCTCGCCGGAAAGCCCCCAGCCGCCGTACAGGCGATAGCGCACCGTGCCGCTGGCGATGATGGCCAGACTGCCGGTATTGTTGGCAAAGGCATAGCTGAGAAAAGAGGTGAGCAGAATTTTGGGGTAGGACAGCGGCCTGCCGATATACCGGCAGGCGAGAAGATCATAGATACTGAGAGCAAGGTAGCTCAGAAAGGAAAAGACCGCACAGAGCAAAAGCTGCGGCGCGGCAATGGAGTGGAAGGCCTTACGGATCTCGGCAATATGATAGTGCGCAACAATTCGGTGCAGAATCATGATGGCCAGCAGAAAAAGGGTCAGGGCCACCAGCGGGGCGATGATCGTTTTGATTTTCCGGGCAGTGTTTGCGGAAATACGCTGCTCCTTATCTGCTTCCAATGTCAACCCGCCTGCAGCTTTGCCCCACATTGCCTCCCTTGTCTTGAGACAGTAAAGTATTCATTTTCATGAAAAATTCCCTTTGATTGCCTCTTGCCTTCATCTGTGTGATATACTATAAAGAATTATCCTGTCAAGCTAGGCATCATGCAAACAACCGGGCAGGCTGACAGCTTAGAACCCTCTGTTTCTCGTCAAATCGGCAAACGTCATTACATAATGCTCTCTTTATCCGGCGGATGAAATGGAACAAAAATGTTGCCATGCAGACCAGCAAGGCTGGCAGGGTTACTTTCTTCCCTTTCTGAAATGGTGGCCCAATGTCACCACCAGGACGGTTCGCGCTGATCTCATCGCCGGCATCACCGGCGCCATCGTTGCCCTGCCCCAGGGAGTAGCCTTTGCCACCATCGCCGGCATGCCGCCTGAATACGGTCTTTATGCCGGCATGGTGCCGGCAATTGTGGCCGCTCTTTTCGGTTCATCCTGGCTGCTGGTTTCCGGCCCCACCACCGCGGCATCCATCGTCCTCTATTCATCGCTCAGCGTGCATGCTGCTCCGGGCAGCCCGGAGTACGTACAGCTCGCCCTGACGCTCACCATGATGGTGGGTCTTATCCAGTTTGTCATGGGCCTTGCCCGTTTCGGCGCCCTGGTCAACTTTATTTCCCATTCCGTGGTGGTGGGCTTCACCGCCGGTGCGGCTATTCTCATTGCCTCCAGTCAGTTTAAACATTTCCTGGGGCTCATCCTGCCCCGCACCAGGCATTTCCATGAGACGATCTACGGAGTGATCAGCCACTGGAACGAAATCAATCTCTATGTCGCCGCCGTGGGGGTGATCACCTTGATCTCCGGCCTGCTGGTCAGGCGCTTCTGGCCAAAATTCCCCTACATGATCGTCTCCATGCTCATAGGCAGCCTTGCCGCCCTGTTCATGAACCGCATGCTGGGCCCTGATGTGACCAATATTGCCTCTGTCGGTGCCCTGCCGCAAACCCTGCCGCCCCTGTCGGCCCCCCATTTCACCCTGGCCAATATCAGGATGCTTGCTCCAGCAGCGTTGGCCACAACCCTGTTTGCCCTGACCGAGGCCATTTCCATTGCCCGCTCCCTGGCCGACCGCACCGGGCAGAACCTGGACGGCAACCAGGAGTTCATCGGCCAGGGGCTGTCCAATATCGTCGGCTGTTTTTTCTCGGGCTATGTAGCAACCGGCTCATTCAACCGCAGCGGACTCAACTATCAGGCCGGGGGCAAAACCCCCCTGGCCGCCATCTTTGCCGGTGGTATGCTCATCCTGCTGGTCATCCTGGTCGCCCCTCTTGCCGCCTATCTTCCCAACGCGGCCATGGCCGGTATTCTCTTCCTGGTGGCCTGGGGCCTCATCGATTTCCGCCATATCGCCAAGATACTCAGGACCAGCCACGTGGAAAGCATCATCATGGGCACCACCTTTCTGGGCACCCTGTTTCTGGAATTGGAGTTCGCCATCCTGCTGGGAGTCATCCTGTCACTGGTCATGTACCTCAACCGCACCTCCCACCCGCGCATTCTCTCCAGAGTCCCGGACCCCCGCCATGATGAACGGTCTTTTGTTACCGACCCCATGCTGCCGGAATGTCCCCAGTTGAAAATCGTGCGCGTCGACGGCTCCCTTTATTTCGGGGCGGTGAATCATGCCCAGGAGCGACTGCAGGAGATGCAATGCGAGCATCCGGAACAGAAACATCTGCTGGTGGTGGCAAGCGGCATTAATTTCATCGATATGGCCGGAGCGGATTTTCTTGCCCATCTGGCCAGAGAGAGAGAGGAAGCCGGGGGCAGATTGTACCTGTACGACATCAAGGAGGGGATCTGCACTCATTTCAGACTGACCGGCTATCTGCTGGATATCGGCACGGATTATATTTTCGAATCCAAGGCCGAGGCCATTGCCGAAATTTTCGATAGACTTGATAAAGAAATCTGCGCCCGCTGCACCAAGCGCATCTTTCTTGAATGCCGCACTGTGCCGAAACTCACTGAATAGTTATCCATCCGGCCATCAGCCCACAGGCGCCAGGTAGATCGCGCTCTCCTCCACCTTGTCCAGTCCCAGCAGGTCACCCAGTTCATCATCATAAATCGCTGCCACCGGACAGCTTTGCCTGCCAAGGGCCTCGGCGGCCAGCTGCAGATTCTGGCAGATATGCCCGACATCCATACAGATATAGCGCAGGCCACGCTGCCCGTATTTGGCCATATTGCGCCGCAGGACCGCCGACCAGATAAACACCGCGGCTGCCCGGCCGATAAAGGACTGATCAAGGGCTGCCTGGGCCACCAGCGCCCCGGCGGGCTTATCGGTGAGACGTTCAAGCTGGAAGGTTCCGACATTGAAATGAAACAGACCGGGCGCCAGCCCCTCGATACGATCAGCCGCCACATAGGTTTCAATGGGATACAGGGCCCCGGCCGAGGGTGCGGTGCGCAGCAGATAGGCTCCCGCCTGGGCGGTTATCCCCTGGCAGGCCCAGAGCAGCAGCGTCAGATCATCAAGGCTCATGGGGCTGCCGGAAAAATTACGCAGGGATCTCCTCTGCTGCAGCAGCTGCCACAGATCAGCCGCTGGCTTTTGCGGGTTTTTCGGCAAATCAATCTTTTCCGCCCCGGGATAATCCTTAAAGGCCGGGGCCGGGACAATGACAGGTCTCTCTTTCTCTCTGATGTTTTTTCTGGTAAACTTGGTGTCATGCAGATAACGATATCCTAAGGTTTTCTGTAAATCAGGCATGATAGTTTCCTTTGTTATTATGGCGGATCCGGGCGGGGGGCATTCTTTTTCTCCACTATACCACGATCCGCCGTGCATCAATAGACAGAGACATTCATCCATCAGGGGCTTACCGCAGATGTCCGATTTGCATGATCCGAGAGTTCTCTTTGCCGCTGAACGCACTTTGCTGTCCTGGAACAGGACATGCTCCTCGCTTATGGCCTTCGGTTTCGTCATCGAACGGTTTGGCCTGTTTCTGCAGATATCAGCGGGAGAGAGCCTCAAGACCTTCACATTTCAACGGCATTTTTCCTTCTCCGTGGGCATTGCCTTTGTGCTGCTTGCCTCGTTCGTGGCCATTTATTCTGTTTTTCAGCATACAAGAGTACTCAAAACTTTAAATCCCGCAGAAATACCCCCTGGCTACAACCGCCATATCGGCATCATTACCAATGCCGTGCTGGGCCTGCTTGGTTTGATATTGACGGCATATCTGATCCGGGGATTTCTGTAGTTTTTTTATTACCACTTTAATTTCAAACAGCAGAAGGCAAGAGACCGTCAAACACCATTCAGATTATGCGCTTAGGCAAAACCCCTCACAGGAAAAATGACAACTTCGACAATAATATCGGCAGCTTTTATCCTTCTCGGCATCATCTTTATGTCCGCCTCCATCGTCCTGGGCAGGAAAATGACCAAAAGCCTACCCATTGAACTGCAGAACAACTGGATTCCCCTCCTCTGTCTCATGACGGTCTTTCTCCTCGGCTATATCGCCTTTCTGCCGCTGCTCGGGGAACATACCTTTTTCCCGAGGCAGGTCTTCGTCTCGCTCATTTTATTCGGCGGCGCCATTTTTGTTTTCCTGGTCATCATTTTTACCAGAAGCACCATTGCCAAGATCAAGGCAGGTGAGGGTCAGCTGAAAGAAAACAATATTCTGCTGGCCGAAGAGGTTCGCGTCCGGCGTGCGGCGGAAGAAAAGATCCGCCAGCAAAGCGATAGAATGCTGCATGATATCCTGGAAATCGTGGGGGAAATGATCGCCAACCGGGACCTGCACACCTTTGAACATGCCACCCAGGTAGCCAAAATTGCCGGACTCATCGGCCGGGAAATGAAATTAAGCGACGATGATCTGAAAATCATTGAATTCGGCTGCCTGGTCCATGACATCGGCAAAACCGCCATTCCTGATGATGTCCTGTTAAAACCGGGCCGTTTCGATCCCCAGGACCGCTTCATCATGCAGTATCACCCCTTGGTCGGCGCCAAAATATTTGCCCGGCACCTGCAGGACGACCGGATAGCCGACATCATCCTCAATCACCACGAACGTCTCGACGGCAGCGGTTATCCCGCAGGCCTCAAGGGCGATGAGATTGATCTTTTTTCACGAATCGTCGCCGTGGCGGACACTTATGAGTCGCTTATTGCCAGAAGACCATACAAACAGCCCATGTCACGGGACACGGCTCTTGCCATTGTGGACAAAGAGGCAAAGGCCGGCCAACTTGACCAGGACATTGTCGATCTGCTGAAAAAAATAGCGCCGGAAATCACGGAGGATATTGCTCCTCCACCCCAGGTGACAGCCGGCTTCATGAAAGACATCGAGGTGTTCCGCCGGAAAACCTATTTCCGGGAACCGCTGACAGACTTTTACAATTACCGCTATCTCTATTTTCTTGACGACGCAAAACTGCTACGAAACAACACCATGCCCTACGACCTCTTTTTCATAGATATTCCCACCTTCGGAGAATTTCAGCAGAAAATCGGCCATGTGGTGGCTGACCAGATCCTTGATGAACTCGGCCAGAGGCTACTGAAAACCACCAGCGAATGGGGCAACGACAGTGAACAGGAGTCAGGTTCGGTGATGCTCTTCCGCAAGGGAAATGATTATCTGCTCTATGGCGAATTTGCCGACGAAAAGAACACCGCCGCCTTCATGAAACAGATGATGGGCGATCTGGCCGCCGTGAAAAAAGAGTGGGATCTGACAACAACTCTGTACCGGCAGAACTTTCCTGCCGGCTTTTCCATGGATAAGGCCCTGGCAAGTCTCTTTGCCGCCCCGACCAAGCCCCCGCAGCAAGTTGCCGAGGGGGAATAAAAGGACTTCCCGGAGAAATAAAAAAAGCCCCTGCCGTATGACAGGGGCTTTTTTTATTATGCGAGGGAGAGAAAAAATGAAGTAAACGCTATTAATTCCATTTAGGACAGGGGCCATTGCCTCCCCGCCCGGAACCCATGCCATTACCCATGCCCATGCCCATACCGCGACCGGGACCGCCACAGGCAAAGCCGGCACCTCCCATTCCCCCCTGCCAACCGACCTCGTCAGCCTTTTCCTGAATCTGGGTGCGCAGGTCAAACATTTCCTTGGCCAGTGCATCGATTTTTTCTTCATCTGGAGTTGTCGCAAAGGTCAAGGCACGCATCTGCTCCCTTTTGCTGAACATTTCCCGACGCAGATCAACCGTTGCGTCCATAAAGGAATTATAGGATTTTTTGGTTTCCTCATCCATCACCTGAACATTCTGCCCGGCGGTTGCCTTCCCGCAGTTTATCCCGGCAGGCCCTCCACCCCAACCCATGGGGCCGCGCTGCGCGTCTGCCTGCTGAATGCCGAAAAAACCGATTGTTACCACTAATGCCAGTGCTGCCAGTACTTTTTTCATGGTGATTCTCCTTTTTATTTAAGATTTTTTTTTTAAGCTCAAATTTGCGCTGTTTGATCCCTTCTATATCAACTTGCGTGCCAGCACTGCGACCAACTTAATAACTTATCAATTTCATAGCATTTTATTTTATTTTGCGGGATTACAGCTGGAGAGATAACCGGGAAAACAGCTTTTTTGCCATCCGCCGCTCGACACTATTGTCGAGCGGCAACAGCAAAATGTCGAATAGCCATTTTCTGGATGATGTATCAAGAATTGCCGCGGCGACTGCCCCTTGGTGCAGCGCCCTGCCGCATCGCCCTGCCGCAGACCGACCGTGGCTGCAGGTGTGAAGAGATAAAGTGCTCGCATGGCAAGCACTCCGGGCTTAAAGCACTCTGCCAAGGATAATCTGGAATGGCAGGAATATCAGGAAATCTTGCCGGGAACGTGCGCCAACACCTCCCGTACTTTGGTCAGCAGAGCATTAACGGTAAAGGGTTTCTGGATAAAGTGGGTGTACTCGCCCAGCACACCGCGATGGGCAATGACATTATCGGTATAACCCGACATGCAGGGCAAAGGCTGAATCCATGGACTCAAGGGTAGCGCTCTTCGCTGTCCCGTAGCGCCTCCTCGGCCCGGACGCGGCTGGTGACTTCAGCCAGGGTAAAAACCAGTCCCGCAATTTTGCCGCCGGGATCCCTGGTGGGGATCAGGCTCCAGTCCCAATAGGTTACGCCCCGCTCGGGTTGATCGGGAAACTCGAAAGGCTTTGCCACCACGAAAAACGGTTCTCCCGTATCCACGACCCGCTGAAAGATCGCTTGATTCTCCTGGTGGGGATAGAGTGCAAAGTGATTTTTGCCCGGGGAAAAAGCCGGGTCGTGGCGGCATGTTTCCGCATAGGCATGATTAACCCAGATAAAAAGGAACTGACCGAGGAACAGGTTGCCCACATGCCTGTTGCCCACGGTAATCGGCGTGACAATATCCCACATGTTGTTTTTGCATCTGTAGATCCTGAATGTACCGGCCTCCACCCCGGCGGACAGTTCCGTGTCGCTTTCAATGCAGTTTCTGAAGGTTTCCGGGTGGACGCGGTGAAACTGTAAACAGATATCCTGCCAGCCGGTGGCCACCAGCACCTCGCCGCGCAGATCGATAATGCCGACGCCGATATTGGTCAATTTGTAGAAATCGTTCATCAGCTCCTGAATCGCAGGCACATCCAGGATATCGCTCAAATCAAGCAGACCGATATCTCCTTCCGGCAACAGAATGGCATCGAGCTTCGCCCTGACCCGCGTCTCGCTGGCCCGCAGCCTTTCCGCCACTCGCTTGCGTTCAGTGACATCCCGCCAGATGCAATGATAGACAGGGTGTCCCCCCACATCTAACATCTGGGCCGCCACATGGACGTGTCTGATTTGGCCCTGTTTGGTGCGCTGCAGGGTATCAAAATCGTCATACCCATCGCGCATGACTCTGCGAATACAGGCCAGGCTTTCTTCAGCCGTTTCCGCAGCCTCGATGTCAACAAGACGCAATCGGGCAAACTCCTGCCGAGAATAACCCAACTGGCGGCAGGCCTGTTCATTGAACTCAAGCAGCTGCGTGGTTTCCGGGTCCAGGATCACCACGCCATACGGACTTTGCTCAAAGAGAACGCGATAGCGGCATTCGGCCTCCCGCAGTTCGCGGGTTCTGCTTTCCAGAAGCTCTTCCACCCGCAGCAGGGATCTTTCCCTGCTGGCCCGGGCGCTAACTTCCAGGAGATACTCCGGATCAAAGGGTTTGCGCAGATAGGCGGCCGCACCCTGCCGCATCCAGGACAGGGCCAGTTCCGGACTCGGATCGGTGGTCATCATGATGCAGACGCAATCAGGCCGACCGAGGCAAAAATCCACCAGCAGTCTATCCCCCTTGGCATCAGGCAGGTGATAGTCCAGCAGGGCTATGTCATAGACATCTTTGCTGAACGCTTCCATTGCCGCCCGGGCGGTCAGGGCCGTATCGGCCAGGTAACCGTGGGCTGCAAAAACCTCTTGCAGGGCGTTGGCCAAGGCCCTGCTGTCCTCAACAATCAACACCCGGCGGACAGAACGCGGCGATTGGCCAGCGAGAAGCACCCGCACCTGATCAAGAAACTGCGTGCCTTCCACCGGTGAAGAAAGAAAGGCGTTGGCGCCCAGTTCCTCGGTGATGCGGGAGGCCTCTTCACCGGAAAAGGTGGCTGAAACAACCAGAATGGGGACATGGTTGCAGAATTGGTATTCAGGGGAACGGAGCAGACGGCAGAAGCGCCAGCCGTCGATGCCCGGCATGTAGAGGTCAGTGACAATCAGAGCAGGCGGCCGGTGCCGGTCCATGCCGGCAAGAGCCGCCTCCGCGCTTTGAAACATCCGTACCTCAAGCCCTTCCCTGCGTAACAGGCCGGTCAGCACATTGAGCTGGGTCAGATCATCGTTGACCACCACCGCCTGTGCCATCGGCGGGTCAGATGCGGGGAACTTCATCATGTCCTCTCTTCTCCATCATCATCCTTTTCACAACATCCCGGATAATTCTTCTTCAGACACTCAGGACAGATACCGTGGCTGAACCGGGCGTCGGAATGGCGGCTGACATAGGCCTCCACCTGGGCCCAGTAGCCTTGATCGTCACGGATCTTCTTGCAGAACGAACAGATCGGAATAATACCCTGCAGGGTTTTGATGTGATCAATGGCTTCACGCAACTCCCTTACCTGGGCGCTCAATTCTTCCTGCATCCGGACCATGCGGCTGCCAACCTCAATCCTGGCCCGGAGTTCTCCGGAATCAAACGGCTTGGACAGATAGTCGTCCGCTCCGGCATCAAGTCCGGCGATGATAGAGGACTTTCCTCCCCTAGCGGTCAGAATGATGATATACGGCGGCGGCAGGGATGGCATGGCACGGATCCGCCGTACCACTTCAAGCCCATCCATGCCGGGCATCATCCAGTCGAGGATAGCCAGGCGCGGCGCGTCTGATTTCTGCAGGAGAGCCAGGGCTTCCGAGCCATTGGCGGTCTCCACCACTTCATGTCCATCTTTCTTCAGCACGGCCGACAGCATGATACGTGACGTCAAGTCGTCTTCAGCGATCAGGATGCGCATGGCGTTCTCCTTGCCTGATATGATATATCCCGGCCGGTAAATTGCCGCATGGGGCAGCGGCACTCCCTCCGGCCTCTTTCACGGTTCCGAAAGTTTTCCCATCTCTTTTTCCATGGCCTGTCTCAGCAGGTCAAACTGCTCCTCCAGATCAATCATGCGCTGCCGCATGAAGGCCAGGTCCCCCGCCTTACCGGCTTTTTCCATCTCCTGGGCCACTGCCCGCATACATTCCCCGCCGACGCTGGCCGCCGCACCTTTGATGCTATGCGCCTGGCGTTCCGCAGTGGCGGCATCGTCACCTTCCAGCACCTCTTGCAACGCCTGCATCTGCTGGGGGATATCCTGCAGAAAACCCTCTAAAACGATGCGCGCCAGATTTTTGTCCCCCAAGAGCCGCTTCAGCATGGTTTCCAGATCGAATACGGCTAATTCACCTTCTGCAGACATGGCGTATTCTCTTTCCTGTTGCCTCCTGCTTCTTACTTTCCCCTCGGGACCGAGCCACCTGTAGAGTTTCTCGGCTACGTCCTGGAAAGAAACCGGCTTGGCCAGATAGTCGTTCATGCCGGCGGCAAGACATTTTTCCCGGTCACCCTGCATGGCGTGCGCGGTCATGGCAATGATGGGGATGCGGGGGTTGAGAATGACTGAACGCCGGCGAATCTGCCGGGCGGCCTCATAGCCATCCATTACCGGCATCTGCACATCCATCAGCACCAGGTCATAGGGAATGGTCTCCAATGTCCTCACCGCCTCCGCACCATTGGCCACGGCATCGGCATGCAGACCGAGTCTGCCGAGGATGCCCAGCGCCACCTGCTGGTTGGTGGTGTTATCCTCCACCACCAGAATCCGCGCACCCGAACCGGCAAACAGGTGTCGCAGCTCCCGGGCCGAATGGCGCGTCACGATAGGCTGACGTTGCGGGGGCAGCGCTTTATCCGCCTGATCATCGGCATCCGGAGAAGGACGCGGCAGAGCGGATAAAACATGGTATAATTCATAATGGCGGGCCGGCTTGGTCAGATAGGCCGCAAAACCGATCTCTTCGAACCGCCTGGCGTCACCCCTGGTTCCGAGGGAGGTCAACATCACCAGCTGGGTATCCGCCAACCTCGCATCCGCCTTTATCAACCTACCCAGCTCCTCTCCGTCCATGAACGGCATCTGCATGTCGATCACGGCGATGCGAAAGGGATCACCTTCATCCAGCCCCCGATGAAGCATCAGTAGAGCCTCCCGGCCGTCCTTGGCCCGGGCCGGACGCATGAACCAGGCGGCAAGACGGGTTGTGAGAATCTCGCGGCTGGTGGCGTTGTCATCCACAATCAACACTCTCAGGTCGCGCAGGTCCATGGCCGGCGGTGGTTCAGTCTGCTTTTCTCCCTGTTGCCTGGACAGCTTTACAGTGAACCAGAACTCCGAACCCCGTCCCGGTTCGCTCACCACACCCACGTCACCATGCATCATCTCGACCAGCTGTTTGGAGATGGCCAGACCCAGTCCGGTTCCCCCATACTGGCGGGTGGTTGAGGCGTCCACCTGGGTAAACTTGTCAAAGAGCAGGCCGATCTTATCCTTGGGAATGCCGATACCGGTGTCACGCACAACAAAGCGCAACAGGACATTTTCATCTGTTTCCGATACCAGCTCTACCCGAATGGCCACCTCTCCGGCAGGGGTGAATTTGATCGCATTACCTGTCAGATTAATCAGAATCTGGCGCAGGCGGCCCGGGTCACCACACAGATAAGCGGGAACTTCCGGAGCGGTGGAACAAAGCAGCTCCAGACCCTTATTGTGGGCTCGCATTGCCATTGAGGAGGTAAAGTCATCCAACATATTATACAGATCGAAATCCAGAATCTCCAGATCCAGTTTCCCGGCCTCGATCTTGGAAAAATCCAGGATATCATTGATGAGTCCGAGCAGCGAATCAGCGCTGGCGCGTACCACCTCGGTGTAGCGGCGCTGTTCGTCGCTCAGCTCCGTTTCCAGCAACAGCCCTGTCATGCCGATTATGCCGTTCATGGGGGTGCGGATCTCATGGCTCATATTGGCCAGGAACTCGCTTTTGGCTGCGTTGGCCATCGCCGCCTTGGCCGCCATATCGTTGGATCTGACCGTGGCCACCTCAAGCTGGCGGTTCATATGGCGCAGCCCCTCCTCCGCCCGCTTGCGGTCGGTGATGTCCAGCATGGCCCCGACCAGCCCGAGCAGGGAGCCCTCGGCGCTGAAGAAGGGCGCCTTGTGGAACATGATCTGCCGGCGAGAGCCATCGGCGTGGACAACCCCTGCCTCGTAAATCTGGGTTGTCCCGCTTGAGATTAAATTAATGTCAGCCTCGTGATAGCAGCGGGCCAGGTCGAGAGGGGCAATATCAAAGGCAGTCCTGCCGACGATCGTCTCCGCGGGCTTTCCCAGGAATTCGGCAAACAAGGTGTTGCAGCCCAGATACACCCCCTGCACATCCTTGTAAAACACCGGCATGGGAATGGCCTCAAGAATGGAGGACAGGAGTTCCCGGCTCTGACGTATCGCCTCCTCCACCCGCTTGCGATCGGTGATGTCGACAAATGTTTCCAGTAACTTTTCCCGGCCCTGAATGCTGATGCATTGCACCGAGGTCATGATGGACAGCTGGCTGCCATCAGGCCGCAGAATAATCCGATCCATGTTGTCGCTGTGGTGCCCGGGATCTTTTACCGGGCAGCTTCCCGGCAGTGCAGGACAGACAAAACCTTGGCACACCCGTCCCACAATCTCCTCAGCCGGGGTGCCAATGAGTCTGGCCGCCCAGGGATTCACCCGTTCAATCACATGGGTCCGAGAATCGATGATCATGACCCCGGCGCTGAGGTTATTGATGAGCAGACGCTGGAGACCCTCGCTCTCCCCGAGAGCGGCGGTGCGCTCCTGCACCAGCAGCTCCAGTTCTTCCCGCCGGTGGACGACAAAACCGACGACCAGGGCAATGGCGCCTGTCATCATCAGGCCGGCGAAAACCGTCATCCAGCCGCTACTGGCCGGATACAGCATTACGAAGGCAGGCCCCGGACGGACAACCACAGCAAAGGTTTTACCGAACACGAAAAGGGGACGGACAACGGGAAGCGGTGCCGTGAGCGCCGCCTTGTTTTTTGCTGCTGCTGTTGAAGCAAGCAATAGGGCTGGTTCTCCTGCCCGCAGTTGATAAAGATCAAGGGATATGGCCGGGTTGCCCAGGCTTGGACCGGTGGCGTTCTGCAACAGTGTCCCCAGGCGCAGCACGGCCAGGGCAAAGCCCTGCGGATTGCCGGTGTCTTTGTCTGGAAAAACAGGGCGATACACCAGAAGCCCTTGCTGTCCGCCTGTCACCTGCACCAGGGGAATGGGATCGGTGCAGGTGAGCAACCCACTGCGCGCCGCCTCTTCCAGGGCGGCCCGGCGGACCGGTTCGGAGCCGAGATCAAAACCCAGGGCGCGTTCATTGCCGGCCAGGGGTGCCACGAAGAGAACAGGGTAATAGACCTGTCGGCCCGCCGCCGGAGTGGGTTTTCCTTGCGCATCATTCTGCCAGATCCTGTAATCCGACAGACCCTCCTGGTGCCTCTCCTGTTCGAAGAGGGACTTTTCCTCTGCCGGGACCACCGGGATCCATTCCCAGGCCTGGATGTTTTTTTCCCTGGCCAGGTACTCAGTAAATGTGTCAAACTCCTGTTTATTCACCTGCCGGCTGGATGAGATGAAGCGGGCCAGGCCTTCCAGCTCAATATTGCCCAGTGACTCGAAGACCGCAGCAACACGGCTGGTCTGGCTGTTCACCAGCTGGGAAAACCTCTCGACATGACTGCGGTTTCCTGCCTGATGATCTGCCCAGGCCGCTGCCAGGGTCAGGGTCAGGCCAATGATTGCCGCCAGAGCCGCTTCGGCATGACGCAGCCCCCTGCCATATCTGCCCCCGAGCCGCCCACGCCACGCCAGCACCGCGCTGCCGGCCAGTATAAGCGCCACCAGGACCACGGTGATCAGCAGAGGGAAAAAAGCAGCCCTCACTGTCTCCCACTGCCAGTCTTGGGCATCGATATCCATGCCCAGCACTGCAAGCAGATTACCGGTGTCCGGATCAGTAAGCGGGATCAGCGAGGTGATCCATGTTCCCCAGCGGTCGGTAACCGGGCCCACGATTCCCTCTGCCCCGGTCTCAAAAACCCGGAGATAATCAGGGGAGATCTCCTCATAAATCTGACCGGCAGGGGATTCATCAGCTGAACCGGCTGGTTCCGAATCCGCATAGAAAAAAACCTTCCCGTCCGGTCTGTGGCCCATCAGATAAAGAAAGCGGCAGCGAGGGAAAACCGTCAGGGTGGCGAGAAGCTGATGTTTGAACCGCTGGTATTCCGGCAGGGAAAGATCGGCCTCGGTGCCGGACAGCGACTTGACTCGATGCATGTCGATTGCCTGGGCCACCAAGCGGGTATGGCGGAGCAGGTCGTCACGCAGGTGGCGGTCAGCCGCATGCACCGACCACCAGGCCAGCAGCACCCCGACGATCAACACCGCGGCTATGGCACTGCCCATACCCAGCTTCTTTCCTTCAGTCACTCTGGTCATCTGTTTACCGTTCAAAAAGACATACCGTACTCTGCATTTGCCGACACCCTAGGCAATCCGGCCAGCTTTCCTGATCACCATAGGAAACGGGCAATTACGACCTTAGCAAGTTCGGCAAGACCTACACAAGTAGACCCGAAACATGAAAAATCATATCACAAACCTGTAGGTAATGTCTTATTTTTCCAGAGCATTATTTATCCATCCGCACCAAGTGATCAGGCAAAACAAAAATCAAACGGCGTTTTAGTAAAAAGCGAAAGGTAAGAAGTAAGAAGTGAAAAGAAATTTTGTATGTCATCTTGGTGTAGGAGCGGGCCATGCCCGCGACCTCCGGCATTGCGAAAACAGGATTATCGCGGGCACGGCCCGCTCCTACACCAGAAAAAAATTCCTTGAGCGACTTCAACCCCGCTCACTTTTCACTTTCAGTCACCGAAAAAATGTTACATTTTGCACAAATAGCACAGCGCATGCCCTCAAACGACTGACACTCTGTCGTATTCGGTTCATCGGACCACTATTACTTGACAAAACAGCACTCCTTACTGTTGAATATGCGACTTAGGGACTTTCCCTTCTGCAAAATAGCGGAGAACGTTGCAGCCATCAACAGGTACAAGAACACCATCGACTATGCGAGTCTGGCAGAGGCCGAAAACCAGCCGGACGTTGTTGTTCTGCAGTTTGACAACGTCTCCCCGAACCGGGAAAACGTGATAAAGGGAACGTACAAACTCGTTGCGCCACTCGGTCTGGTATGGAAAGCTGAAGGTGGTCAGGAGGTGAAAAACTGTATCGATTTTCTTTACAGCCCGGCAGCAGAAAAGATCATGGCTGACTATGGCGCTTTTTCAGCCTTAGCAACACGGTAAAAATATGACAGACAGTCTCACCAAAACACGATGGGGCAAGCACCGCCCTGTTCATCCTGCCGGTCTCCCGGCACCGGCTTCCAGCCCTTACGCCATTTAGCGGCCCATCATGTTCCGTTCGCTCAAAATAACCCTTCTTCTCTCCCACACAGGCATTATTCTGCTTACCAATCTCCTGCTGGCCTCTGTTTCCTATTTTTATCTGATCAACACCCTGGAAAACAACCAGAAACAATACCTTGAATTCATTACCCGGCATACGGTGCAAACCGTGAACAGCTATATTAAAAACAAGGCTGACCTGCTGGAGCGCATCTCAGCCGGTCAGGAGGTAATCAATTATTCCATCAACTTCCGGGAACCCGCCCTTGCCTCTTACCTGGCCGGCTTCCACAGCAGTTTCCCCAATCTCAGTTTCATTAATGAACAGGGCATCGAAAAATTGCGCGTCACAGACGGTGAGATTGCCCAAAATGTCGCTGATTACAGCCACAGCTCTTTTTTCAGCAAATGCCTTGCCCAGCCAAACAAGATCCTCATCTTTCCAAATGAGCCGGCAAAGCAGACCAAGGAGCCGGTGCTGCAGCTGGCCATTGCCAAGCACCAGTATTTTGAGGACAGATTTGCCGGTCTGCTGCTGGCCACCCTGCCCTACCGAAAAATTGCAGCGAGCCTGGCTGATATCAGATTCAGCGCCGCAGGATTTCTCCTGGTAAACGACGAAAACGGCAATATCATAACCATTACTCACCCATCTACCCACGCATCTGCAGAGCAGATCAGCATCAGCAGGGCAAAGGAGGAAAAGGAGTTCCCTCCTGTATTTACTGCAAAAGATCCGAAGCTTATACCATCCTTTCTGCGCGCCAGCGTGCGGGGCATTGATTCCTTTGTCGCCACAACCTTCATTCCGGAGCTGCGGTGGACGGTCATGACCGTTCTGCCCCATGAGGAATTCATGCAGCAGGTGAAAAAGCTGCAGGTCAGCTTCATTATCCTATTCATCATCTTTTTTGCACTGGCAAGTCTTCTCTCCTATATCCTGGCAAACGGCATCACCATGCCGCTGGCCAGGCTGAGCCGGGCGGCCAGGGCCATTGCCCAGGGAAATCTCAACGAAATCATCGCCATCAATTCACGGGATGAGATCGGCAAGCTGATCGGCTCCTTCAATATCATGACCAGGAATCTGCAGGAGACCACCATTTCCCGGGATTATTTCAACACCATTCTCAGTTCCATGCAGGAGTGCCTTATTGTTCTGGGTCAAGACGGCAAGATCGAGACCATCAACAACTCCACCATCGTCATGCTTGGCTATGAGAAGCATGAGTTGACCGGCAAACCTCTGGAATTCATCCTGAAAAAGGATGAAGCAATGGCAAGCTGCCCTTTCAGCAACCTGGATGAAGGAGAAATTCTCAGGGAATGCGAGCTGATCTACCTGACGAAATGGGGAAGGGAGATCCCGGTCCATTTCAGCGCCTCGCCGATGAAGAACAGCAAGGGAGATATTTACGGCATCGTCTGCCTGGCTATCAATATCTCCAGGCGCAAAAAAATGGAAATGGCCCTGCGGCAGAGTGAAGCCAAACTGCGGGAAATCGCCATCACCGATGAACTGACCTCCCTGCTCAACCGGCGCGGTTTCAGGGCAATGGCCGCCAAACAGCTGCAGATGGCCAAACGCCAGGAAGGCAATGTCTTCCTGATGTATGCCGATGTGGACAATCTGAAATGGGTCAATGACCACCTGGGTCACCATGCCGGTGATCAGGTACTGATAGAGATCGCCGACCTGCTCCGCGCAACCTTCAGGGATTCGGATACCATCGCCCGACTCGGCGGCGACGAATTTGCCGTCTTGCTCATTGATCCGGCCGACGAAAAATCCGTCATTAATCGTCTGGAAAAGAACCTACGGGCAAAAAACAACCTGGAGCAGCGGAGCTATGAACTCTCACTGAGCATCGGCGTGGTGCGCTATGATCCCGAACATCCCAGCTCCATTGAAGAGTTGATGAACAGGGCGGACAACCTGATGTACGAATGCAAGCAGCGGAAAAAGCAGGAGATGCGCTGACCGGGGCCTCATCGCGATCCGTCACAGCTCATGGATCATCACCTGGGCAGTTTGTGCAAGCGCCCGGGCATCCTCCACCACCTGCCGGTGATGGGTAAAGAGAATCACCTGGGTTTTCTCCGCCAGGCCGGCCAACACCTTGATGGTCGCCTTTACTCTCTCATCATCAAAGTTGATGAGGATGTCATCAACTATAAAGGGCATGGTTTCACCGCTCTGCAGGCGCCATTCCAGGGTGGCCAGCCGCAGGGCAAGATAGAGCTGGTCACGGGTTCCAGAACTCATCCCCTGCACATACACCCCCCGCGCCTCATCAGGACGCAGGCCGGCAAGAACCGGCTGCCCGTTATCAGCCAGATCGGTGCGCAGGCTGGCAAAGGAACCCAGGGTCAATTCCCTGAAATAGCCGGCGGCAAGCTTGAGGATCGGGTCCTGATGCTCTTCCCGGTATCGTTCGATTTCCTGCTGGAGCACCCTTGCCGCAAGTTTCACCCGCACATAACGGTCGGCAAGCCGCCGAATCCTGGCCAGCACCTGCTCGGCTTTCTCCGCTGCCTCGGCGGCCCGGGAGCTGCCGTCCATTTTCCCCAGTTCGTTTTTTTCACGCCCAATTACCTCAAAAAGCTCATCGATCCCGGGGCTCAGCTCTTCGCTGATCTCTCTTTTGATGGCATCAATCTGTCCCTGCAGCTCTGCAGACTGGAGCCCCTGGGTCTCCCGGCTGATTTCCTCCAGGGAAAGGCCCTCGGCAATTTCAGCAAGCGTCGTCTCGACATCAACGAGCAGGTCCCTGATTTTGCGCCAATCGGCGGACCGGTCAATTGCCTGGTCAAGTTCCTTGCTGTCTTGACAGCCGGCAAGCCGTAAAAACTCCTCCATCTGCCCATTCAGGCTTTGCAGGGTATCTTCGCCATGGCGGATCTCTTCCGCAAGATTTTCCATGTCCTCCGCGTATTTGGCCAGCAGGGCTCTGTCCTCCTTTGCCTGGCCCAGCATGGCCTGCAGCCTGGTCACTGCCTGTTCCAGCGGTACACTGACCAGCTCCGGGGCGACACGCTGCAGGAGGGATTTGACGTCCTGTTCATATTTTTCCATGTTTTTGGTCATGCCGGCAATACGCTTGCGGGACACCTCCGCGTCCTTGAGCTTGGCAAAGCAGTTCTGCAGCTCATCCAGCATGGTATTGACATCAGCTGGCGCCAGGGTATTACCCGCTGCTGCCAAACCCTGCACGGCGTCCTGCCATTTTCCCTGCCACTCTACCAAGTCATTTTTCGTGGTTTGCAGATTAACTGCGGCAGCGGCCAGGCTCTCCTGCAGTCCCTTTTGTTTCTCGGCAAGCCTCTCCCGTCCGGCCTGATTTGCCTCATGTTCCGTCACCACCGTTTCACTGAAGACAATAATCGGCTCCAGTTCCTCACTGGTGATTTTTGCTGCCTCACCCAGCAGCTCCAGTTCCATGATCAGGCTCTGCTGTAAGGTCTGCCGCTGCTCTTTTTTTCCGTCCAGATCCTGCTCTTTTCTACCGATCTCCTTCACTCTGGAACGGATGCCGGAAAACTCATTGAGCCAGGAGGCCATTTCCGCAGGTGACAGTGGTTCAATACCGCTTTCCTGCCAAATCTCCTGCCAGCCAACGGCAAAGACCTGCATCTGTTCTGCAAACTCCTCCTGCCTGCGGACAAGATCCTGCTTTTTCATCTCCAGACTTTCCAGGCGGGCTCTGCTGGCGGCAAAACCGGCCGCCCTGTCCGCCTCCCGGCGCAGACGATCGGCAAGGGTATCAGCGGCAGACACATACTGTTCATAGGCCTCAGGCAAAGGCCGAGGGTCATACTCCCGAATTTCCCGGTCTACATCTTCTCCTGCCAGCCACTTTCGACGCAGAAGCCCCCAGCCATTGTCTCGCTTGCCGCGTACCAGCGCAAGCTCCTCCTCTGTGGGCACTTCCCCGCCATATTCAATCTTTTTTTTCTCGGCAACCGCCTGTTGCAGCTCCCTGTCAGTCTCCCTGCTCTCTTTTACCAGCTGACGCCTGGCATCCTCCAGCTCCTGATAATGGGCGGTAAAGCCTTTGATCGTCTCAGGCAGGGGCACGGGAAGATCAACAACCCGGTGCAGCTCCCCTGACCAGCGGCCCAGGCGGTTGAGATCAGCCGCGCACTCCTTTTTATCACTCTCTATTTCACGTTTTTTTGCCTTGATGTCAGTATCGATTGCCCCGGTCTTCCCTGCGTGTTTTACCGCCCGGGCCAGAGCGCCGACATCCTTTGCCGCCGGCAGCTGCCCTAAAACTTCGGCAATGCCTTTGAGTTGCCGTTCTGCCTCCCCGGCATGTTTTTTTGCCTGGGCAACCTGCAGCTCAAGGGTATGGTGGCTGTTGATCAGCTCCTGGATTGTATTTTTTCTGAGCAGCACCGACCGCAGCGACTCAACATCTGCCAAGGACAGATCCGGACGGATGCGCTTCAGCAGCTCCGCCGCCTCTGTCCGGCTGCCAATCCGCATTCCTTCATTTTTTTCCCGGTCTCGTCCTTCAGTGCGGTATTGGCCAAGCCTCTGGTGCAGATCAATAATCGCCCCGGCATGATCCACCAGCAGCTGATTAAACCCCATCCCTTCCTTCTTCTTGCCGAGCAGATCCAGCCTGGCGCGGGCCTTCTGCAGCTGCAACCCGGTTTCACACTGCTGCTGTTCCACTTCTTTCTTCTTGTCGGCAAGATCCAGGGGCAATACCTGTACCTCGCCCATCTCGTGCAGCTGCTGCACATGTTTTGCCCGCCTGGCGAGAAAGGGAATGGCCTGCTTTAACCGCTCCAGGTGATGCAACTGCTTCTGTTTTGCCTCGCGCTCATTCTGCAGCCGTTGCCGCGCCCTTTCCGCATCGTCGAGCTGTTTCCGATGTTCCTGCCACTGCCGGCTGGGAAGGCTGGCCTGCTTGACTGTTTTCTGCTGTTCCCTGTATTCTGTAATGGCCGTATTGATCTGCTGCTTAGATCCCCGCGCCTTGAATAGTTCATCCGCCTCCGCTTCCAGTGAGCCGAGGATGGCACGCAGGGAAGAAATACCGGAGCCAGCGGCAAAAAGGGCCTGTCCCACCTCCCCTTTCTGGGCCAAAATATCCTCCCCGCCCTGCACCAGCACCGCATGATCAATGCCGTACAGGGACTCGAACAGCCCCTGGTCAATGCCGGGCAGAAAATCGACCAAGGCCCCATCGCCCAAAGGATTGCCCGCCCTGTCAAGAATATCCGCCTTTCTTCTCTTGCGGCGCTGAAAGCAGATCTCCCGCCCGTCATCAGCCTGCAGACAGCCTGCCACCAGCAGATTCTCATTGGCATGCTGGAAACCGTCCGCGGTCCGCTCCGGAAAGCCATAGAGCAAGGCCTTGAGCCCACGCAGGGAGCTGCTTTTGCCAGCTTCATTGGGGCCATAGATGATATGCAGGCCCGGCCTTTCGCCGTGAAAGTCCAGGGTACTGCCCGTGAAAGGACCGAAGGCCTTCAGATCGAGTCGTTTGATCCTCATCCCCGGCCTCCATGCTGGAGGAGTCTTGCCACCAGCAGTTCCCTTACCTCTGCCCGCAGGGCGTCCATCTGCTCCGGGGTGTCGGCCAGGAATGGTTCGTCCCCTTCAAAGAGTTCATGGGGCAGCCTGGTTTTAAAGGATGGCAGATCCGGCACCAGGGCAAAAAGGTCCTCAGTACCAAGCTGCAGCTCCTCCAGGGAATGAAGCAGACCAGCCAGCGCGGTATCCCGGCCCACCATCTCAGCCAGATCGGTTCTGTGCCGGGTCTGCAGCAGCACCTTTTCCAGCCACACCTCCCCGGCAGAAGCGGCCACACCCCGCAATTCATCGATCAACCGCGCCCACCGGTCAATGAGATCGGCATGCACCGGACAGGCGCCGGCCAGGATCACCCGCATGGCCAGTGGTCTGCCCTCCCCTGCCGCCCGTCCGGCCTCAATTCTCTGCCGCACCTGTTCGAAAACCGCGTCGATCGTCTCGCAGGTCGTCAGATCAACCCGGCACAGCACCCAGCGCAGCACATCAAATTCCCGCTGTTCCACCGCCGTCACCCTGCCTTCCGCAACGGTTACCAGGGTCGCCCCTTTGGCCCCTGTTTCCCGGATATGACGGCCCTGGAGATTGCCGGGGAAGATGATCCATGGGTCGCGGGCCACGATTTCCTGCTGGTGCACATGCCCCAGAGCCCAATAATCGTAGCCTGTGGCGCGCAGGTCATCCACCGAACAGGGCGCATACGGCTCATGGCCTTCCCGGCCGTTGAGCGCGGTATGCAGCAGACCGATGTTGAAATAGCCGGCATGTCTAGAGGGATAGAGGGAGGCGAGGTTTTCACTGACAGCGCTGGCGGGATAGCTCCGGCCTTGGATGGCCACCTGGAGCTCGTCCAGCAGTTTAGTTTCCGCCTTTTTGGCAGAAAAGAGGGTGACATTATCAGGCAGGGGCAAGGCCTTGGTGGTATGACTTGCGGCATCATGATTACCGGCAACGATAAATACCCTGATGCCGGCATTCTTCAGCCGTCCCATGCGGTTGACAAAAAAGAGGCCGGTATTGTAATCCTTCCACGGGCCGTCATACAAATCACCAGCGATGAGGATGAAATCGACCTCCTCGTCGATGGCAAAAGCAATGAGGTTGTCAAAGGCCCGCCGCGAGGCCTCGCGGATCTCTTCCACCGGGGCGTCCTCATAGGACTCCAGGCCCTTTAATGGACTGTCAAGGTGAATATCGGCGGTATGGAGAAATTTGAACATTTTTTTCTCAAGAGTGAAAAGTTAGGAGTGTGGAGTGAGAAGGCAAAAGGCAAAAGGCAAAAGGCAAAAAATGATGCATGATCATGGGGTTGGTGTAAAATATTTTCTTCTTGCAACTCCAACTTGTTGCCGAAGATTAAACCGGTAATCCGCATTCCGAAATCCCCAATCCCAAATCCTCACTTTTTTATCGCCCCCTTATGCCTTTTGCCTTGTGCCTGTTGCCTGCCGTTAAAGCAGATCAAGATCGCTTGTCCTGGCCCATTCCACGATCTGGCTAAATTCTTTTTTGAGTTGTTCCAATCCTTGCGGCGTTTCGTTCATTCTGCCTTCCCGGGCTAGTCTGCCAAGTTCCGCCCCGGCTTCGGAAAAGGCATTGGCGCATACCGTGGCAGCGGTCCCTTTCAGGGAATGACATACCTTTCTGAGTCTTGACTCATCACCCGCCATTATGGCGGCCTCCGCTTCTTTCAGCCACTGAGGGCCGCTCACATGCAGCAGATGCCTGAGCAGTTTCCTGGCAAGCTCCGCTTTGCCGTTACAGCTGTCATAGAGGAAGGCATCGTAATCAATAAATTCCGACCCCTTTTTCTTCGGGGTGAGGGTAACTGTTTTCATGGCCAGATCTATCCCGAAAATCTTCTCAATTTCCTGCTTCAACATCTTCATCAGCCGCTCCCGTTATGGCAGCCAGTTGGCTGCCGGTTAAGTCATTTTATACCTCAGATGCCCCAGACCGTCAAATTTTCTGGTTCCGAATGAGGAGTTGTGCAGCACTGCTTGAAAATTGATCAAATATGGTGTCGTTTGGCAACAAAATGCCGTTCATCCTTTCCGAAGTAAAAATCAGGAAGGCATCGTTCTTTGACAACTGCTGGTTTAAGCCCGTCTCTATTCTTCTTGAAGAACCGGAAACGGCTGTCTCTTCATGCCTTGGGCTATCCGTCGTAGGATTGCTTCCATTGATGGGGCAAAAAAATCATGGAAACAAGCGCGGACTTTCTCCCATTAAAAAGACGACATTTCTGAGCAAACGTGGGAGTTATCCTGAGGGAGTGATCTATCGGGGAAATTCATGAATTTAATTTATAGCAATTATTATCATTGGTAAAGCGATAAAAGAACAGCACAGGAAATTACCTTGCTATGTGCCGGTATTACCAATAGAATTATAGAGGTTATTCACCTTCATCTCCGGCATTGAATTTTCAATTATGACTGTCTCGCGAAAACCATCTCGACAGCCTTACAGTGTATGACAACTTTCTGATTTATCGTCACGGGAATTGGGTGCCGGGACTTTTTTGCGAAGCCATCAATTATGAATGATAATAGTTTTTCACATATCACCGGGGAAGATACCAAGACCCGCCTCAAAAACTTTGTTGTTATTTTTCTACCGGGTATCCTAGTCCTCTTCGCCCTTTCCATCATCTTTTACCAGAAAGAATCAACCGCCCGAGAGGAACTGCTGAGAAACAATGAAATGTTCCTGCTGGAAAATCAGATTGAAACATTGAGAAACCCCCTCAAAAACGTTGTCTCGGACCTGAAGGTGCTTGCCTCCCAGCAGGAGATGCTCTCCTTCCTTGACCAGGGGACAAAGGATTCTTTTACTGCTCTGGCTGCCGAATTTCTCGCCTTCTCCACCCACCGCCAGATCTACGACCGGATCCGCTTTATCGACAGGAAGGGGATGGAAATCATCCGCGTCAACTATAATTACGGCTTGCCAAAGTTTGTCCCGCAGGAGGAGCAGCAGTATGTGGGAAACCGCGACTATTTCGAGAATACCCTCAAGCTGAAAGCCGGGGAATTCTATATGTCCCCCATTACGCTTAACAGCGACATGGGCAAGATCGACAATCCCCCTACCCCGGTGATTACCTGCGGGATTGCGGTATTTGACCGTGCCGGCCAGAACAGAGGCGTCATCATCCTGACCTATCTCGCAGACCAACTGCTGCAACCGCTGCGGAAACTCGCCCAGGAAAAAAAGCGGGCAATCTATCTCGTCAACGGGCAGGGTTTCTATCTGCTTGGTCCGACGCCCCAGGCAGAATGGGGTTTTCTCTACCCGGACAGGAAAGACCAGACCTTCCAGGCTCGTTTTCCCTCTGCCTGGGAATCCATTTCCTTCACCGAAAAAGGGCATATCCTCAAAGGGGAAGGTCTTTTTATCTATATCACCTTCTATCCGCAGTTATCTGTTCTTGAGCCGCGCAGGGCCTACCTGAATCCTGACGGGCCATGCGGCTGTTATTCCGGGCAGAGCGAGGAGTATTACTGGAAGCTTATCTCATTCGTGCCAGCCATGACCTTACATGGCAGCCCCTCTTTTCCTCTGGGTAAAAACCTGGTCTATTTTGACGCCGTTCTTTTGCTGCTCTTAGCCGTCACCGCCTGGCTGCTGGCCGACACAACCGCCCAACGCAATGCATCCAGGGAAAAACTTCGGGAAAAAGAAACCCGACTTCTGACCTTGCTGGATAATGTCCCGGAAGGGATCATCAGTGTTAACGAGCAGGGAATCATCACCACCTTTAATCCGGCAGCCGCCCGCATATTCGGCTACACCCCGGAGGAGTCAATCGGCCGCAACATCAGCATGCTTATTCCACCACCCCTGGCCGCAGAGCATGACCGGTATATCAAACAATTTCTTGCAGGCGGCAAGTCCGGCATGATCGGCAGACAGCAGGAGGTAACCGCCCTGCACCGGGACGGCAGAACGATCCCTGTGCAGCTGTCGGTGAGCGTCGTCAGAGAAAACAAGGGATGGACTTTCACCGCCATGGCCCGTGATATTTCCGAGCAGAGGAAAATGGAGCATCAACTGCTCCGCCTGGTGACGATTGATGCCCTCACCAATATTTTCAACCGGCCTTATTTCACCAAAAAACTAAGCGAGGAGTTTGACCGGGCTCTGCGCCATCTGCGGCCTCTCTCGCTCATTCTCATAGATGTTGACCGTTTCAAATCCATCAATGACATCCATGGCCCTGAGGCCGGGGATGCCTTTCTGCAGGCACTGGCAGCTCTTGTCATCTCGCTGGTTCGCAACGTCGACACGGCCGCCCGATATGGTGAAGAGGAAATTGCCGTCATCCTGCCGGGCACCACGGCTGAAAATGCCATGGCCCTGGCTGAGCAGATACGCCAGAAGACCGAGAAGCTTGAAATTGCCCATGCAGGCGGGGTCATCTGCCGCACCATCTCCCTGGGGGTTTCCTCCCTTGATTTCGCCAAAGAAATCACCAGTGAACAATTTGTGAAAATGGCTGATGACGCCTTGACCAGGGCCAAAGAGGGGGGCGGCAACAAATCGGTTCTTTTTTGAAGGCATCTTCAAAAATTGCCCTCTGGCCCGATTACTTTATCGCGAAAAAAGTAAAGAATCCGGGTCCTGAGGGCCCGGCTTTGGTCACCCCTATAAGGGGTTACATTGCCTTGCCCCCTGAGGGGGCAAGGACGGTTGTCCCCACTATATTGCATCAAAAAACACAACATAACTAATCGCGCAACATAACTACTGATAAGCTCGCCCGCTGACGCGGATGAGCTTATCGCCGCTGTTGAGGCTCAACAGCGGCGTTAGGCCAAATTTGAAAAAGTCAAACTGTCTCTACCAGCTTGCCAAAATCTTTTCAGGAATTATGTTGCGCGATTTTTTTGCCTGCACCACCTGACCGGTCGGCAAGATTGGCAGGAGTTTCTCCAAGTGTTACCCATACGTTACCCAGCATTACTACAAACAAAAAAAGGACTCATGGAATTAACCATAAGTCCTTGAATTTTCTGGTGCACCCGGCACGATTCGAACGTGCGACCTACGGATTCGTAGTCCGGCACTCTATCCAGCTGAGCTACGGGTGCTTTGTTTGAAGAAGTGATTTTTATACCTTATCTGGGCCAATTCATCAACACAATTTTTTCAGGAAAAAGAGAAGATTTTCCCTGGACGCATGGCTGCCTTCCGAGCCCGGCCTACCACACGGAACGCAGGCCCTGTTTTTTTCTGACCTGATCGATACGTCTTTCCAGATCAACCCGCCAGTCGGCATGAATGCGCGCCCCGGACGGACCGATCAGTTCAGGCAGCCCATAGACCAGGCGGTCGGCGGCGCGGCTCGCCTCGATGACCGCCTCAATGGAGCGTGCGCCGAATTTATACTGGGCAATGAGCAGGCGCAACAGCAGGCCCGAGGTTTTTCTGGCCGCCTTTTTCCAGTGGGTATCCATCTGGTGGGCGATGATAAAGGCCCTTTTCAACAGGACCCGGCGCAGCTCCTCCAGCTCCGCCGGGGAGGCCGAATCGCGCAGCAACTCCTCGCCGATTTCTATGCCGTCAATATCCAGCACCACCCGCAGCCGGCTCATGAAATCGGGAATCTTCAGGGTTTTGGTCATCTGCAGCTCCTGGGGGTTGGCCTTGCTCAGCATCTCCTCCATGGCCAGCCAGCTGGTCTTGACCCCGCCGGCAAAGACAAAAATCGAGCGGCCGATATAATAGGGGATGCCATGCACATAGGTCACCCCGTCCTGCATGGAAGGCAGGAAATAGCGCAGATAGCCGAATTCATGGCCACCGTAACGGCAATCAAACTCATCCCAGAAGGTGATCGGCACTTTGCCCTTGGCAACCGAGGCGCGGACCAGATCAATGGCCGAATTGATCTCATCCGGCTCGGCAAACTGGGTCAGGTTGAACTCAAAGAAATCAAAGGGATCCCGGTCAAATTTCCTGCCGATCACCTTGGCCACCTCTTTCACGGCAAAGGATTTACCGGAGCCCGGGGGGCCAAAAACGCCGATACAGAGGGGCCGCTGAAAACTCTCCTTGCTGACATAGGAGTCCATGACCGATTGCAGGGTGAGCACCGGCCCGATTTCCGCCGGATCGGTGGTGCGTAGATGGCCGACATTGAACATGCGCAGATTCTCAAAACCGCTTTTCCGGCTGACCTCTTCCTTCAGATAATGCAGCACCTCCAGAATAATATCCATGTAACCGGGCGGCACCGCACCCGCCCGCATGGCCGCATGATGGGAAGAATTGCAGCCGGATTGGGAAAAGAAGGAACGCAGGCCGGCCATTTTCCCCTTGTTCCACTCCTGGGCGGAAACAAGTTCCAGACTCTTGTCAAATTCTGCGGAAAAGCCGGGAAGTTCGACAAAACAGGGGTCATTGTAATCAAGAAAGGAGCAGGGGGCGCCGTTGGGAAAGGTTGAGGTAAAATCAAGATTCGGCAGCTCCAGCGACTCATTGAAATAGTAGCCGTGATCATAGAGCAGCTGCCAGTTCAACAGGGTCCTTTTGGAAAAGTCGCAGAAAAAACTGCGGCCCGCCACCACCTCCCCCATGCGGATAAAATCCATGGCCAGCATGGAGGTGACCAGAGTATCATATGCCGGAACCGACCCCTTCTGCCGAGGGGAACTCTTTTCCGGCAGACTCCCTTCCCTGTGACGGAAAAAAACGTTTTTCGGACTGACATACAGCAGGCCGTGGGGAAACATCTCGATCATGACATGGCAGCGGAAGCGACCGCGCTGAGCATCCCAGATACCAACCTCCGGTGAACGCAAGGCACGCAGGGACATGGCGACAATCGATTCCCACACCACGGAACTGTCCATCTCCATACGGGTGGTTTCCAGATCGGACAGCCGGCCGAAGAGCACAAAATTCTCGCCGAACTGTTCCGCCCATTCCAGCCAGTGGGCCACGCTGATGCCCATGGCAATGACCCAGGCAGAAGGATTCAGCCCCTTCAGCTCCGCGGCGATCTGGGGAGGACGCCCCCCGCCATCAACAATCATAATGCCATCATGGCCGCTCAATTTTTCGCAATTTTCATCGGTTATGGTCAGTGCCTTCTCATCGGAACCACGCCCGGCAAAGGGCAGGATCTGATGCACCATGAACCAGCCGTGGTCCTTGTCGATTTCCGGTCGCTGTCTTTTCCGGAAAACCTGGAAAATATCCTTCTGATCGCCATAGGTGATGGTGGTGATCTGCGGGCTCAGATTGCCGCTGGTCAGATAGGAGGCCAGCCAGGTCAGGCACTGTTCCAGCCGTCCGTTTTCCACGGCAACCTTGCCTGCCAGCAGTTCGACAAAATCGCCGGGATTATACCCGTATGCCGGCAGGCTACCCTCTTCAATCAGGCTTACCTCTTTGATCGGCAGATTACGGATCTTAACGTTAGAACCAAGAAAAAGTATTTTTTGATTTTTTTCATCTTTTGCCATTTTGATCGCTCCCTTTAGTGGATCGAGTTAAGTCGAACCGGGAAAATATCACTTATGATAATAATTCAATGTCATTAACTTAAGAGGGAGTTGCAGAGGGGACTGATTTTATTTTTCCTTTGCCAAAGCCGAGGACAGAATCATTTTCCCCAAAACAGCGAAAAAAATTCAGTCCCCTCAGTCTGGAAGAAAAATTAAATCTGTCTCCCGAGCTTAAGTTAACGACATAGATAATAATTATCAATCACTAATTAATTTATTTTCACTTTATTCGGAGCATGGACTCAAGCGGCCAGGAAATTCGATGTTTTGCCTTCCGCTCCTTTTCATTGACTTCCCAACGCGGATTATTTACCTTCTGGAAAAAAATAGATTACCCGACTAAATTCGGATACAACCACAAACCCATACATTACTCCACCATGGATGAAACAGAAGCGATTGACATGCCGATTGATGGCATTCTTGATTTACACACCTTCAATCCCCGCGATGTGAAGAGTCTTGTGCCGGAGTATATCCGGGTCTGCCGGGAACGCAATATCCTTCAGGTCCGCATCATCCACGGCAAAGGCACAGGGACGCTGCTGCGCACCGTGCACGCCATTCTGGAACGTCTGCCGGAGGTTGTCTCCTTCCGCCTGGCCCATGAGGACAGAAGCGGCTGGGGTGCTACGCTGGTCGAGCTTGCCGCCCAACAGTAATGGACGCCGATTTGGGCCCGGCATCACTTGCTGCAAGATCAGACACCATGCCGCTCGACGATCCCCTCTCCTGTTTTCCGCCCAGACAAGGACAAGCTATTTTACTAATACCTCGACACCTTCCGAAGTGGGCCTTTTACAGATCACATATGCCCTGAAAAATATGTACATATTATGCTCCAACCGCCACAAAGGGCAAGCGGTTAACTTCTTTTCGCTGCAGCAAGATAATTTACCTTCTCATGGTTTTTTTTATAATAATTCTTATAGTTACTCCTAACAGATCATGACGGGGAAGCAATACCGCCAATTTACGGTCCCCGCTGAGTGAGCAAATGAAAAGGAGACAATATATGAAAAATTTACGGATGATTTTCTTAAACCCGACAACTTTCATGCTGGTCCTGCTCCTTGCCGCAACGGGTGCGATCATGACGGCCTGCAGCACCGGTTCATACGGCCGCCTGGATTTCAAGCTCGCGGTCAATGACATCTTCGAGTCGGGACAGGTACTGGACAATTACAACTACTATTACATCGGCCCGGATGCGGAACCGGTGGCCATCATGGCCATAGACAAAAAGTACCAGCTCACGCCAAGCCTGTGGAAAGAGATCAATCTCACCTCCGAACAGCTCAAGGCCTGGATGAGCCGTATTGACAATCGCTACCGGCTCAGAAACAGGTACGATGGGGCGTTCATCATTGACCAGGAAGGCAATCAGGTCGGCATGTGGTATTCCCCCCTTGGCTGGACCACAATTCAGCGTGGCGAAGAAAACCAGCTGACAATTTATACCCCTGACACCACCAAGAATATGGATCATGCCGGCAGGGGCGTTATTTTGGGTTCAGGCAGTAATTAATCCCCCCCCTTTTGCGGAAAAAAACAAATGGACAACTGGCTGCTGTCGGCATTACTGGCTATGATTATTTACGGCTTTTGGGGATTCTTCCCCAAAATTGCCGTAAGCTACATTTCACCCCAGAGCGCCTTGGTCTTTGAGGTGGCCGGTGCCATCCTGGTTGGCCTGGTCATCCTCTTTTTAATTAAATTCAACCTGCAGTTCCACCCCAAGGGTATTCTGTTTGCCGTTCTCACCGGCATAGCCGGCATGACCGGCACACTTTTCTTCTTCGCTGCGGTCCAGAAAGGAAAAATCTCCATCGTTGTCGGTCTGACCGCCCTCTATCCGCTTATCACCGTTATGCTGGCCGTTATCTTTCTGCGGGAGCCTCTCACCTTCAAACAGATCATCGGCCTGATTCTGGCTTGCGGCGCCATCCTGCTGCTGTCCACCTGAACGGGACTGCGCCTGGATGATGCAGATTACGCGCTTTTCCGGAAATAAAAATTTGCACAATTATTGACATCCCGGCAGCATTATTGAATACTCTTAGAGAAAAATCCTTGTATATCCGCACCATTGCCAGGTAATTTTTACCAGCTTACCGATCTATTCAACTCTATCCATAAATGACTGGAGGAACAACAGATGAGCAAAACCGAAGAAAACCTGCAGGCAGCATTTGCCGGAGAATCCCAGGCCCGTAACAAATATGACTATTTTGCCAAGGTTGCCAGGAAAGAAGGATATCACTACATTGCCGCCATTTTTGAAGAGACCGCCATAAACGAGATGCAGCACGCCAAGGACCAGTTCAAGCTGCTGCACGGCATTGGCAACACAATCGCCAATCTCAAGGAGGCGGTAAAGGGCGAAAATTACGAAACCACTGACATGTATCCCACCTTTGCCGAGCAGGCAGAGGCAGAGGGCAACATGGAGGCAGCCTTCCTGTTCCGGCAGATTGCCAGGGTTGAGGCACACCATCGGGATCGCTACCAGCAGTTGCTGGAAATGGTGGAGAATGGCACGGTTTACAAAAGAGACGAGACCATCAAATGGAAATGCAGCAAGTGCGGCAACATCCATGAAGGGACCGAACCACCGGATAAATGTCCGGTCTGCAAGCATGGCAGGGAGTATTTCGGCCCTGCTAATCTGATTGACTAAGTTCCGGGGAGGATAATACTTTGACAACTTCAGGCGAAAAAATCGTGCTCTTTGCCTTCCGCGGTGATCCCCTCTGCTTTATCCACGTGCTGCTCAACGCCCTTGATCTGCATGAGAGGGGTCTGGAGGGCAGCATCGTTATTGAAGGGGAAGCGGTGAAACTGATACCCGTTATGAGCCGGGAAGGTCATTTCCTGGCCCCGCTTTATCAGCAGGCCAAGGAGAAAGGCCTCATTGTCGCCGTCTGCAAGGCATGCTCTGCCAAGATGAAGGTCACAGAGGCGGTGGAACAGGAAGGGCTGCCCCTGGTCGGCCCAATGTCCGGCCATCCGTCAATGGGCAGATTCATTGAGGAAGGGTATGGCATTATTACCTTTTAAACCATCCACTTCCGGAGAAAATATATGCAGAAAGTCGGCCCCCGCAAGGAAAAACCTGATCCAGAGAGAATGGCGATACTGCGCTCCCTGCCAGTTGAGGTCAAACAGCAGATAACCGGCGAAGAGGCCCAGGCCTTCCTCTACAAGGAAGCACTGCCCGACTCTCTGTTGGAAAAGCTGAAGGGCTATCTGGTTGAGGACGATTAAACGTCCTTCAGGTTGCCTCTGGGTCAACTGGTAAGCATGCGGTTAATTTCCGGCACGCGCAGGGGCAACTTTCTCACATCATTGATAAAGGTATAATTGATCTCCCCGAACATGTGGCCCATGTAATCCTGGGCCTCCTGGTCGATGGTGATGCAAAAGGGATGGTCAAGGCTATACTGGATAAGAATGCAAATCTGGTTTGGCATGAAGACTTCCCATTAAATTTCAACCCCGGGACTCTTTATGGTGTTGGCCATCTTCCTGCGCGGTCACGGGGCGCGGAGGGATGGGACTTGCTCTGGCATTGGTGCGGTACTGTTGGATTGAAAAGCAATCTGCCATGCGGGATAACAAACCGGAAGGACCCATGGTAAAGCAATGGATAGCGGAAAGAAGCTGTATCATCATTGATCGCGAAACAGCGTATTGGCGTGCTTACCTCAAGCTTACTGCGCCAGCCCTGCATCTTCCAGGAGCTGGTCTCATCGATCAAAATGCCCTGCCCCCAGGAGCATAAAGACAAAAACTCTGGTTGCAGGGCAGCACATTTTGATCACTTGCTCAATTTAAGGCAGCAATTGGTGCACAATTTCTTCCCGGCAAATGGTCCAGCTCTTCATCAAAAAAGAAGGACTCTTCATCAAAAGCCGGGCGCAGTTCATCAAGCCAGGTTGCCTGACTATCAAAATCGGCAAAAAAGGGCTGCGCTACCCATTGCGGATTGCGGCCCTGGAGCATC
This sequence comes from Pseudomonadota bacterium, assembly GCA_018897105.1. Lineage (GTDB taxonomy): Bacteria > Desulfobacterota > Desulfobulbia > Desulfobulbales > SURF-16 > SURF-16. The sequence goes on along the minus strand of JAHILF010000106.1, from coordinate 22,182 downwards.
TGCAGGACAAAGACCTTTTCCCCGCGCACTTCACTGACCCCTAGCACCTGCACCTTGCCAGGCATGGCTGACATGCTGGGCCCACGCACAGTCCGGGCAATGCCGCTCACCTGATTATAGGCTGTTCGGTAAATTTTCCAGGCCTTGGCCAGGGGAATACCGAAATAATGGTGGGCTCCGGTATCGCGTACCACAAACATATAATAGGGAATACAGCCAAGATTGACCTGTGTCTTCCACATGGCAATCCAGCTCTCAGAATTATCATTAATATGCTTGAGCAGAGGAGACTGGGTGCGAATCTGCGCCCCGGTTGAGCGAATGCGGCAAATCGCATTGCGCACCACTTCGGTTTCAAGTTCCTGCGGTGCATTGAAATGGGCCATGATGGCCAGGTGCTTACCGGCAGCTACAACTTCATCAAAAAGATGCAGCAAATCATCCGAGTCGGCGTCATTGATAAAACGCTGCGGCCAGTAAGAAAGTGTTTTTGTGCCGATGCGAATTGTTTTCAGATGAGGCAGGTCAGCGTTAATCAGTTTGCGCAGATAAGCGGAGATGGCCTTGGTCCGCATGATAAGCGGGTCGCCACCGGTCAGGATGACATCCGTCACCTCAGGATGAACCTTCAAGTATTGCACAAGCTGCTCTGCCTCCTGCATGGCGAAACGCAGTTCTTCCACCCCGACAAATTGTGGCCAGCGGAAGCAGAAAGTACAATAGGCATGACACGTCTGGCCTTGACTGGGGAAGCAGAGCACCGTTTCCTTATACTTATGCTGCATGCCGGACAGTATCTTGCCGTTCAACAGCGGGCGGTTGTGCTCCATCTGGCCGGCGGAGTGGGGATTCAACTCCAGGCGGATCCGATTGGCGCAGGCAGTAATTTCACTTTTTGCAGCGCCGCTGCTGACCAGTTTTGCCATCTGATCGAAATGGCGGGGAATCAGCATCCCCTTCTGGGGAAAATTCAGGATAAAAACCGGATCATCGGGCACATTGTCCCAATTGATTAATTCGTTGACCACATAGTTGTTTGTTTTAAACGGCAGGACCCTGGCAACCACATCTATGGCAAATTTCTGCTCTTCACTGAGCCGTGCCATTTGCACGATATTACGGTAATTGCTCAGGGTGTATGACTTATAACTCCTTGAATCTCCAGCAGAAACAACTTTTCGGGATTGGCATAAACACATAAACACCTCCGTTTCTTTCCCATTTGCAACAGTATCCCTCCCGGCTGGAAACGTTGAGAAGACAGCCGGACTCTATTCTGTCATTGAATGTCGCATAATGACAAATTTGTAGCCTTTTATCAAGATTGTTTTCCTTTTATTTTTGCCAACCCGCGTTGCATCTACCTTTCAGCAAAGGAGTTCCCCATCGATCTAACAGTTACACTCCGGATAAAAAGAGCTTGCCGGTCAAGGCCAACGCAAGAGACTCAAGAGACACAAGAGAGATATCACAATAACATCTTTATATTACGAAGTAATTTGTCGTATAGTCTTAGCAAGATCCAAAAGTCATGACCATGCCAAAATTTCATTTGTGTCGGAATAAGAGACATGATTTTTTTTTAGGAGCGATTTACTCAGCTATCCAAGGATGCGTCCCTACTGGACGTCTCCCTTTAAGAAAGTTAACAAGTCCATTGTGCGGTATTAAGTTATTTTCGTATCTTGTCTTATGGAAATCAGACCGGTGATGCGCCCGAAACTCTCTCCCAACCTGCCCCGCGAGGTCACGCTCTCATTTCCCGGCATAAATGGACAAAATTTTCTGCCATATTTTTTTATTCATCGCTGCTGATTTTCAGGCCAAATCACCAACAGCCTCGGATAAATTATCTATAAAATGCGTAAAGCACCTAGCCAACCAACCTAGCATCCCCCTGCGATGAGACGATGAATGTTACACTGCAACCTGCTTTCACAACAGCGCAAAAGCCAATTTTTTCTCTTGACATCCTGCATCTTTTTTTTACGCAAACGGGCAGAAAAAAACCTGAAATTATTTCCCCATGAAGTCTCGGGTAGTTAGCAGAAAATCGAGCATTTAACAGGAAATAAGAGAAATGAGGAGAAAAAGTGGACATTCACCGATCAATTAAATACAAAAAAGCTCCACATAAAAGCGACTATCCCCTTATTTTATGGGCTTTCAACCAATGGGATTAAAAAGTGCGTTTTTATAGCCCGTTAGAAGTGCCCCTCTTCTATTTCCGCGTCTTGCAAGGGAACGAAGACTGTTGATAACTTGGTATTTTATTTTTAAAAATCGGGGATAACCGTCTTTGACAGGGAACGGTATTTTTTAATACAAACAAACAGAATCCAAACGATCTCTTAATATGATCTTAATCCCTTTTCTTTTTATTATTCCAAATTTCACATATCGCAGGACCATTCATGCTCTGGCACAAGATTAAAGAAATTCTCGCAGAAAAACTCCCAGAAAGCGCATATTCACTCTGGATTAACCCATTATCAGCAAAAGAGAATGAGAACAGCACCCTTGAAGTTGCCTGCCCGGATACCTTCTTCTGCACCTGGGTAAAGGAGAAATATCTTGGCGCAATACAGGAATCCCTTCATTTGCTCGGGCAAAGTGACGTGCGGATTGTTTTCAAGACAAAGGATGGCAGCAGTGTATCGCAGTCGCTTCTTGCCGCTCCCACTCCGAATGAACCCATGCGGCTGCCTGATATTCCGAAGGTGAAGTCATCGATAAGAACGTTGCACCCCCGTTTCACCTTTGACGAATTCATTGTCGGCAGCTGCAATATCATGGCCCATTCCGCCTGCACGGATATTGCCATGAATGATTCCACCGTTGGCTCGTGTGTTTATCTGAAGGCGGGAACAGGGCTGGGCAAAAGTCACCTCACCCACGCTGTCGCCCATCACATCATCGGGCATAAGCCCGGCATCCGGCTTAACTATCTCACAGCACAGCAACTGACGGCGGAAATGGTCAAAAACATTAAAAACAACACCATGACCCATTTCAAAAACAAATACCACAAACAGTGCGATGTCCTGCTTATCGAGGATGTCCATACGCTGGCAGGCCGGCTGAAAACCCAGTCGGAACTGTCGGAAGCCCTTGATATTCTCCTTGAAAACGGCAAAAAAATCATTTTTACCAGCTCCATGGGGCCGCGGGAGATCCCGGATATCGATTCCGGCATCCGTTCCAGGCTGTCATCCGGGATCATTACCGCCATCAACCCGCCCAATCTGGAAACCAGAATAAAAATAATCCGCCGGAAAGCGCTTATCAATTGCCTGGATTTAAACGAAGAACACATCCTCTACCTGGCGGAAAACATCAAAGGTGACATCCGCCAGGTGGAAAGCACGATCATCAGCCTCAAGGCGCAGTGCTCACTCATGAAAGCTGCACCTGATTTCACCATGATAAAGGAAACGCTGGCAAACATCATCGGCAACAGCCGACAGCTTTCACCGGTGGTGATCCGGGATTTTATTGCCACCCAGTTCAAGATTGACATTGCGGAACTTCAATCAAAATCCCGCAAACAGGCCCTGGCATTTCCCAGGCAGATTGCCATGTACCTCTCGCGTAAATACACCGAGATGCCCCTTGTCGATATCGGCAAGGCATTTAACCGGGATCATTCAACCGTGGTCCATTCCATCAGGGTTATTACCGACAAGCGGATACGGAACACCAGTATCCACCGCCAGGTGGAATTTCTGGAAGATAAGTTGGAAAAGAAATTTCTTTAGGAAGTGAGCCTCTTGCAAAATGAACGTCGTAGCGAGATCGAGAGAAAAATATTCTGTGAAAGAATAAGTTGTGAAATCGCCCGGAAGCATAGCAGTGCTACGTTGAGGACGATTTCACAAAGAAGACGCCGCACAGGATATTTTTAACCGATCGGAGTAGATGTTCATTTTGCAAGAGGCTCAAGTATCAGAAATAAACAGGTTTAACCGCGGCAGCGGCCTCTTCGCCCCTGCCGCCGGCACTGATTGCCACCGCTGCCTTTCTGGCGGATTTCACCATGTCGTTGATGCCGACACCGTCCCAGCCGAAACCGCAGATATATAACCCCTTATTTTCCTGCTCAAGACCTGCCCTATAGGCAAGCATCTTCGGGTGATCCATCTCCAGCTGGGGGATCGAGCTGGCCGGGCGCAGAACTTTGGCAAACAGCGGCTTTTCAGGCAGCTCCATCAGCTGCCTGATATCCTGGCAAACCGAAGAGATGATTTCTTCGTCGGAAAGCTCCAGCCTCTCAGGATGCCTGCGGCCGCCGACCAGGGCCTCCATCAGCACCTTGCCCGACGGGGCTCTATTGGGAAACATATGGGAGGAGAATAATACTCCAAGGGTGAAACGCTTCTCGCATTCCGGCGCCAGATAGCCGAATCCGTAAGGCACCTTGGCGCTGTCAGCAAAACCAAGCACCACGTTGCAGATTCGCGACACAGGAATCTGGGCGAGCGGTGGCTCCTTTATGGCCGACAGGATCTTCAGGCCGCTGTTCACCGGCAGCGCCAGCACCATATTTTTGGCCGAGAACACCCCTTTTGCCGTAGTGATGCGCCAATGGCCATTCTCTCTGTTGATAGCGGTTACGCCGCTGTCAAAGGCAATATTTTTCCCCTGCTCCAGCACCTCCACCAGACGATCAAGCCCCTGGGGAAAATTGTTCATGGCAGGCAGTCTTTTCTTGATGGAACCCTTCTTCTCTTTCATCTTGCGGATAATGGCGCGGATGACCGAGCCATGCTCGCATTCGAGCTTACGCAAACCCGGCATGACCGAATCAATGCTGAGCAGGTTGTAATCACCGGAATAGCTGCCGGTCACCGCCGCATCAATCAAAGGCAGCACACTCCTGCCGAATCGCCTGCCGGCCCATTGCCCAAGAGTCTGGTCTTTTGGCTCGGGCTTGATCCACAGATCTCCCAGCACCCGGAGTTTACCCCAGAAAGGCAGCAAAGGAGTGGAAAGGATCTTCCCCGGTTTCTGCGGTATCTGCACGAGCCTGCCCCCATGGCAGACATAGCGGTGGAAATCACCTAATGGCGCCTGCTGGGCCTCACTGTAAAGACCTGTATCTTCGAGGATTTCCCTGCTTTCCTCCGCATTGTCCAGAAAACCGTGGGGACCCCATTCAGCCAGGAAACCGTCCTGATGGAATGATTGGATCGCCCCGCCGGCCCGCCCGCTTGCCTCAAGGAGTATGACCTCCAGGGAAGGGGCCAGCTTTTTGATGAAATGGGCAGCGGAAAGACCGGAAATTCCGGCCCCGATGATGATGACATCTGAGATCTTTTCCATGATGAAAAATTCCTTTTCATGAGGTAAAATGGGGCCTCATGGAGACAACGGCAGCAAAGAAAGTATTAATTATCTGTTATTCCTTCAGCGGCCAAACGAGCAACCTGCTGGCCGGACTGACAAATGGACTGGAATCCGCCGGAATAACGGTAATCATCGAAAGACTGCGTCCGGTAAAGCCTCTGCGCTTTCCCTTCGGATCAGTCCGGGCAACTGCGGTCATGATGATGATGACCTTTTTCAGAAAGCGCATTCCCATAGCACCATTATCAGATAAATGCAAGGGCCGGTATGATCTGATGATCCTCGCCGGCCCCACTTGGTCCTATCATCCAAGCGGTCCGGTCCTGTCACTTTTTGACCGCGACGGCAGCACGCTCTTTGCAGACCGGACCGTAATCCCCCTCATTTCCTGCCGGGGCTATTGGCGGATGCACTGGTTCGGCCTGCGCGCCCTGCTGCAAAAAAGCGGGGCAACCGTGGTCAACCGCATTGTCTTTACCCATCCCAGCAGAGAACCCTGGCGCACCATTGGTGTATTCTTGAAGCTTGCCGGCAGATGCCCGGAGAGATCGAAATTCCTCGGCAAATATTACCCCCGGTACGGCCATGAAAAAAAACAGCTGGAAGAGGCCAGCCGCTTCGGCGCCATGCTCGGCCAGGCCCTGGTCGAGGGAAAAGATCTTGCCTCCCTCAATTTCCAGACTCCGCTGGCCATCATCCGGGGCGGGGGCAGCAACCAAGCAGGATAAGGGTGCCTAAAATTCAATACCTTTCTGCGCCATCACCCCGGCGGCATAGGGATGCTTGATCATCCGCACCTCTGACACCAGGTCAGCGGCGTCCACAAGTTTCTCACTGGCATCGCGGCCCGTAATAACCAGATGCAGGCCGGCAGGACGATTCCTGATCAGATCAAGCACTTCCGCCTCATCCACCATGCCATAGGAGAGCAGATAGGTCAGTTCGTCCAGCACCACCATGTCATAACGGCCGCTCATGATCTTTTCCCTGGCAAAATCAAATGCCTGCCTGGCGACTCTAATCACTTCGTCCTTATTCTTCTGCTGCCAGGTAAAGCCGCTGCCCTTGACATGAAACTCCACATGGTCGGCCAGGGCCTGAAATGCCTTGGCTTCACCGGTCTGGTCCTGGGCTTTGATGAACTGCACGATGCACACCTGCAGCCCCTGGCCCGCCGCTCGCAGCGCCTGGCCGAAAGCGGCTGTCGATTTGCCCTTGCCGTCGCCGGTATGCAGCAGGACAAGGCCCCGACGTTCTCCTTTATTTCCCGTTTGATGTTCCATGGTCAATCAATCTGCGCAGAAGAGGTAAATTTCCCCAGCTGCTTTACATAATATTCACTGTTTTCAGGATCAACAGCGATCGCCTGTTTTTCCGCCTGCCGGGCTCTCTCGGGAAAACCGTTGCGCCAATAGGCCAGGGCCAGGGTGTCGAGGATATAGGCCGCCGGTTTGGCGGCGGCAGCCTCCCTGGCCAGCATAAGGGCCTTTTCGGGATCAGCAATTTGCGGATCATCGGCCGTGAGCAGAACCCAGGCAAGATTATTTAACATCTCCGGGTGGTTCGGGGAAATACGCAGCCCCTTCTCGTAAGAAGCCACCGCCTGGCCATAGAATTTTCTTCCCTGTTGCAGGTCGCCGAGCAATTGGTACCAGAGGGGATTATTGGGCTCCTCCGTTGTTTTTTCCATGTAAAGACTGGTCAGATGATCCAGGGGGGCTCGCTGCAGCAGATCATCCGGCATCTTCCACAGGGTAAAACCTGTACCGGCCAGGACAAAAAAATAAAGCAGCAGAGCTCCATAGACTTTGCGGTGATGTCTGGCGATTTGCGCGCGGTCCTGCTCGCAGCGGTCAAGAAAGGTAACCCGCTGGGCAATGCCGAAGTGATGCCAGCTGGGCAACTCTCTGATATTGCCGCTGAGCCAGGCCACCTTTTCCAGGGCATTGACAATACCCTGGCTGGTCCCCATGCTTTCCATAGCATGCAGGTCAGCCTGCCGTTCAAAGTTACGCATGAAAAATCCAAAGACAAAGCGGAAATAAAAAATCAACAGAAGGAGCAGGGCAAAGGTGCTGACAAATATCAGGACCACGTCCGTTTTTTTGCCCAGGAAAGCGCTTATTTCGTAAAAATAATCGGATTTCAACAGAACATACATGAAGAGATAGGAGCCGAGTTGGGCAATGAGACTAAAACCCAGCAATAGAACCATGTACAGTTGGAGGTGGTAGCGTTTCACATGGCCGATTTCATGGGCCATAACCGCATCCACCTCTTCAATGGTCAGGTTTCTTAACAGGGCCGGCGTAAAAAGGATATAGCGGAAACGCCGAATAAGCCCCATGACCCCGGCAGTCAGAACCAGTCCCTCAAAAAGAGGCCAGACAAGAATATCGGCATACTTCAGCCCCTGTCGGCTGCAGAAGTCCTCGATATGGCTGCGCACCGGCCCCTGCTCCATGGACCTGCACCCCCACAGACGTCTGATGATCTCGGGAAAGGCAATGGACAGCAGGATAAAAAAGATGAGGAAAAAAAGCGGTTCTCCCCAGGTTGACTGGAAAAAAATTTTTACGGCAGGAAAGGGAAGAAGAAGAATGGTATCCGCCAGCAGCGAAAGAGTCAACCATGGCAGGATGATAGGGATATTATTCTTGAGATTGGTTTTAATAAATGCAAAACCGGAGTGACGCCGACCGAAAACCTGACCATAGCTCTTTCTGGCTCCGTACCAGATCAGGCAGAGATAAAAGAAAAAGAGCAAAAGACCGGCGAGGCTGGTCAGGACAGGCAAGCTGTGAGCCCCTGGCAGCATGGCAAAATAATATTGACAGTCAAGGAAATAGACATCCATGGCCAAAGAAATAATGGCCGCGATGGAAAGTCTCTGTTCAGCGGAAAAGTAGTCCGCAGCCTGCTTTATACGATTCTTGCCATAGGAGAATCTTACCAGCAGAAAAAAAAAGGCGGCCTTGAGCACAAAAAAAAGGGAGGCAAACCCTGCGCCCAGCAGCGGAGTATCCGGGATACTGTTGGTTGAGAGAATAAAAATGACAACGACAAGATATATAAGGTTGTTATAAATCACTATTTCAACTTTCTGAGTTACGAGAACTCCCAGGGATTAAATAATATTTTCAGCTATCCGAAGCCTGTTTCCAGAGAATTCAGAATCCATGCTCAGGAATTCCATCCAAACGGGGAACAGGGTGGCAAATATGGCATAACAATGGCTGCTATTTCTGGAAAATAAATCAGGTCAGAAAGTTGAGTCACTATCTTGTCCAGACGGGACGCGAGCGGGTGAGCCTGGTATTATGGCGCTGAAAACGAACCAGCAGAAGCTGCAGCTGCTGGGAGGTCAAAATATTCTGTTGGACGAAAAACATACCGATTTTCTTATGCTGGCGCCTCTGCTCAAATAAAAGCGAGAGCAGTTGCGACTTGGTCAGCAATCCCTGCTGCAATGCCTGCTGGCCAAATGGCAGGGACGAGCGGATGCAGCCCTTTAATACAAGCAGAATTTCATCACTGCTGAGCAGGCCCCGAGCCCGAGCGATTTCCCCCAGCCGCGACCGCTGCGCCTTCTGCCACATTAATGCCTTGATAACACTCTGCCAGCTGACCTGCCCGGCATAGTAGAGATAGTGTCCGAACAGCAGCTGCCGGTCCGGGATGCTGCCGCGATAGAGGTCCTGGGCATAAAAAGGCCTTTTACTTTGCCCTTCCTGGTAAGAACTCCCTGCCCTGCCATTTCCCTCCCACAGGCCTGATGGCTTGGAAAATTTATTATTGGCAACAGGACTTTGTCCCCTCTGCGGCTTTACCGGGGAGGGACTGCGCCTGCTGACCGGAGAGAAAGTGACGGAAGATGAGGGCCCCCTGCCGTGAAAACGAAACCCCTTTTCACGGGCCTCAAGGTATTGCAGCAACTTCTCATAGGCCTGCTGAACAGAATGAAACATGCGGGCGCTTCTTTTTTTCGCCAGTTCATCATGGCCGGCCAATCGATCCGGATGGGTCTCCATGGCCTTTTTGCGGAAAGCGCTTTTTACGCCGGAAAACTGGATATATTCGAGAAATTCACGCGAAACCATTAAATCGGGCCCGAATATAATCCTACAAGCGCGGTACAGCTCCTGCTCTGCGGCAACTCCAGTCATAGAAATCATCTCCGAACTCAGCTAAACATTCTTTTACAGATAAATTCGGCCATTTTTGCTTGCAAGTCAAAGGGATGTCAACAATTATTGACTTCCAAGCAGAGAATACCACACAACCTAGGGAAGCTAAACTTTTTTTCTCAGAAAAAAGGCAGGTGAGAGGGAAAAAAAAGGGAGGAACTACGGCATGACAATGTCGACTTCTATCTGATCAGCCTCGGACTTGCTCAAAATAAGATTCGATTCACCCACACGCAGCTGGATGGGGCCGCCAAGGGGGGCCTTGTTAACCACATTAACCTTGGCACATGGTGTAATACCAAGATCAAGAAGTCGCTGGCGCACCGCACCGCAGGAATTGTGCCTTTTGACGCAGACGCAGCTTCCGGGTGTAATATCGCTGAGCAGCCAACATTTTTCCCCACACTGGTTCTTGCTACACTGTGCGCCGTGAAGGGCACACTTCTTTTTGGTCCACCAGAACTTCATCGTAAAACCTTCCTGCCTGTCATGTCTATTTTGCCATAGCCAGGATTACTTTTTTAAATTTTTGCCTTTCACTCTGTCAAGCAAAAAAGCGGGCAACAGACCAAGCCTAACCAAATGTATTCACTTTACTTCCTTTCATCTGCAGCAAGGCTTTATCCCATGCCCTCAGACCGATCTCCGACTGAACCTGTTGCGCCCGGTCCACCTGATCCTGCAGATTCTTCTGGCGAATGCGGCTGCTCTGTTCCGACAGGGTAAATGTGGTATAATGAGCTGCTGTCTGGCTGATATAATCGATCTTGAAATCAATCTTCATATCGCGCTTCTTCTCCGCAGTCCGGGACTGACTCGCGTTCCGCCTCGCCGGCAACCTTTCCGGGCTAACCGTTTCAGGTATAAAACTCCGTTGCTACCTGTTTCATCTATTGTACAGTATAATTCTCCTCATTGGGATATGCTAGGTAGTTGATAAGAATTATTCTTCTGACAACACGCCGAATGGGCAAGGGATCCGCCTCGCAATGGCCCATCCCCCGACTGTTTCAACCGGACAACTCAGGAAATCCAGACCTGCAGGGCATCCACGATTTTCTGGGCCTGCTCCTTGCTGGAAATGTTAAATTTCCCCTGGGCCTGATAGACCCCCTTCAGCTTACGGTACCTGCGGATGGTATAGCGGTCCGGACCATATGCATTTAATTTATTGTCCCATTGCTGATAGCGGAAGATGATTGTCGACCACGCCCCTTTTGACAACACAACCTTATCCAACTCCTTGACAATCAAAACACCATCTTCTTCATAATTAATTGAAATTTCTTCTATATTTTCAGCCATCTCGCCTTTCCTTTCTCTTTTAAAGTCTTTGCTCATTTTTTAAGCAGCCATAACAACAGCGGATTTTCCGCCAAGGAAAATCCGAGTCTATCTTAGCAGTCAAAGCAAAAAATAAAATTATTTTTTTATCCCCCAGCTTTTTTATCATGCTAAAGTCACCCTCGTTTACCATTCAATTTCAGCCGATGCAATTCAGAAAAGCCGGTGCCACTGGTTCCAGCAACTCCAGCCTATCCTCTTTCCAGTGATTTTAGCAGCATTTGCGTGCCTGCCGCCGATTCTTTCTCGCACCCCGTCAATCGCAGAAATTCCATTTTACCCCAGGCAACACGCTTTAACTCATGCATTAAAGATTTACATATGCTAATATGAATCGATTAATTCCTTTTCAACAAATGGAGCAGGGAAACATGCTGGAACAGATCTTTGCAGCAAATGGCCACAAAATTATCGAAACCATGACCGATGGCCTGATGCTGATTAACACGTCCGGCAAAATCCTCTATGTTAATAACGCACTGGAAGAGATGTTACGCTATAAGAAAAGCGAACTCATCGGCAAAAGCTGTGACATTCTGGGATGTGATATTTGTGCCAGTACAAAAAGAAGGGGGAGAGCCTGCGACCTGTTTACGAACGGTGAGGAAAAAAATCTCCGATGCAGCTTCCGCCGCAAGGATGGTACTGCGGTAACCGTTATGAAGAACGCGACGACTTTAAGAGACGAAACAGATTCTGTGGTGGCTGCAGTTGAAAATCTGACCGACCTGAGTTTCATTGAAGAACAAGACAGGGTTATCAATCACCTTAAGCGTCACATCGCTTCCGAAGAAGGCTTTCAGGGACTTATCGGCAATTCAGAGGTCATGCGTAAAATGTTTGATCTTACCAGAAGCGCTGCCCATTCCGATGCCCCTGTTATAATTTATGGAGAGAGCGGCACCGGCAAGAAGCTTGTCGCCTCCGCTCTACACCGGCTCGGCACCCGACGGGAAGGCCCATTCGTCAAAGTCAACTGTGCCGCCTTGAGTGAGGAGCAGCTGGAAAGAGAATTGTTCGGCCAGGCAAAGGACGCCTTTACCGGAGCTGACGGATCGGCGGTCAGCCGGCTTGAAGCTGCAAACGGCGGAGACCTCTTTCTTGATGAAATCGGTGAAATGCCCCCGGCCCTGCAGATAAAACTGCTGCGCGTCCTCCAGGAGCATGAAATTGAAAGTGCTGCCAATCACCATCCCGTTCCTTTACAGCTCCGCATTATTTCCTCAACCAATAAAAATCTGCCGAAACTCATTAAAGAGGGGCGCTTCAGGGAGGATCTTTACTATCGAATCGGCGTCATCCCCGTCAACCTCCCCTCGCTGAGTGAAAGAAAAGACGACATCCCGGCTCTTGTTGAATTCTTTATCAACAGTAACAGCATTAAAACCGGCAAAAAAATCAGCAGGATAAGCAAACAGGCCCTGGAGATTATTTATCAATACAGCTGGCCGGGCAACGTGCGGGAACTGATTAATGCCCTAGACTATGCCTTTGTCCTCTGCCCTGGCGATGAAATTCTACCGGAACATCTCCCTCCTCATTTTGCCGCGCAGCTTCGAATCTTGAATATTCCCGTGCACAAATCCCAATTAAGCAAAACGGAAGACGAAAGACTGCGCCTGGTCAAGGCATTAAAGGCAACGAGCGGCAACAAATCAGAGGCGGCCCGCCTTATGGGTATCAGCAGGGTAACACTATGGAAATACTTAAAAAAATACCAGATCGAGGTCAACAGAAAGATTCAGGAATGATTTCCTGACACACGCCTTTCCTCTTCCCAACCGTCCCCCGCCGCAAAACCAAAAAAAAATTCCTTTTTCTAGAAAAAATGGTAAAGTGAAACCTTTTTTTACCGACATCTGAATTACTCGTCGCTGAGGCAACGCGGTTGACGATATTCAATGATGTTTAAAAGGTTTAAATAGAGGACAGAAACATGGCTCCCCAAGAAGCCTCATTGCGCCCCCGCGAAGAATGTGGAATCTGCGGCATTTACGGTCACCCTGATTCTGCCAAATTGACATATTTCGGCCTCTACGCCCTCCAGCACCGGGGTCAGGAAAGCGCCGGCATCGTCACCACGGACGGCAAACAGGTTTTTGAACATAAAAGCATGGGGCTCGTCTCTGAAGTTTTCAGCGAAAAGGATCTGCTGCGCTTACAGGGCACCCTCTCGGTTGGGCATGTCCGTTACTCCACCACCGGCGCTTCCAACCTTCTCAATGCCCAGCCGTTTACCGCCCGGCACCGTGACAAATTTTTCGCCGTGGCCCATAACGGCAATCTGGTCAATATCCGTCAGTTACGCGATGAACTTGAAACAAAAGGCTCCATCTTTCAGTCCACCATGGACAGCGAAGTGGCTGTCCACCTCCTGGCCTCCTTCAGCCATCTCCCCTTTAATGATGCCATTGCCGAGACATTCAAGAAGATCAAGGGCGCCTACTCAATCCTGATTTTAACCGATGACAAACTGGTGGCCATTCGCGACCCCAACGGTTTCAGACCACTCTGCCTCGGCAAAATCTCCAACGGCGCCTACGTGGTTGCCTCGGAAACCTGCGCGCTGGACCTGATTGAAGCAAATTATATCCGCGATGTGGAGCCGGGGGAGGTATTGATCATTGATCATAACGGGCTTGAGTCCTTCTTTCCCCAGGAAAAGAGGTCCCCGAGCTTCTGCATTTTTGAGCATGTCTACTTTGCCAGACCGGACAGCGATATTTTTGGCCTGAATGTTTACTCCTGCCGCAAAAGAATGGGCCAGATCCTGGCCAGGGAGACCAATATTGAAGCCGACTTTGTCATGCCCTTTCCCGATTCGGGCAACTATGCGGCCATCGGCTTTTCCCAGGCCTCCGGCATTCCGCTGGAAATGGGAGTTATCCGCAACCATTATGTGGGTCGCACCTTTATCCAGCCGACCCAATCCATGCGGGACTTTTCCGTGCGGGTGAAATTGAATCCGGTTCGCTCGTTTCTCAAGGGAAAACGCGTTGTTATTATTGAAGATTCCATTATTCGCGGCACCACCGGCCGCAGCCGTATCCGTTCCCTGCGGGCATCCGGGGTCAAAGAGGTGCACATGCTGGTCAGTTGCCCGCCCACCCGTTTCCCCTGCTATTACGGCATTGATTTTCCTTCCCAGGACCAGCTGATCGCAGCCAAGAAATCCATCGAAGAAATCCGCGATTTTCTTCATCTTGACACCCTGCACTACCTGAGCCTGGATGGCCTGGTGGAAGCCACCGGCATGCCCGCCGAATCATTCTGCCTGGCATGTTTCAACAACACTTATCCGGTGGAGCCGGACACCGCATTCCACAAACTGTCCCTTGGTTGATGCAGTGGAGCATGGGCACCGATAATGTCGTCACTTACCCTGGCCAAAGAAGTTTTAGAGATTGAAGCGGAAGGCATCCATGCCTTAATCGAGCAGCTTGACTTCAACTTTGACAAAGCCGTTTCCCTTATCATGAACTGCCCCAGCCGCCTTATCATCACCGGCATCGGCAAATCGGGCATCATCGGCCAAAAAATTTCCGCCACCTTGAACAGCACCGGTACCGCATCTTTTTTTCTCCATCCGGTGGAGGCAATGCATGGCGACCTGGGCATTGTCGACCATAACGATGTGGTGCTTGCCCTTTCCTACAGCGGGGAAACCACCGAACTCAACATGCTGCTGCCGGTCCTCAAAAAGCGGGGGGTGAAGACCATCGCCCTGACCGGCAACAAAAATTCCACACTGGCCTCCTTTGCCGACGTTGTTCTGTCTGCCAAGGTTCCGAGGGAGGCATGCCCGTTGGGCCTTGCCCCCACGGCAAGCACCACCGCCGCCCTGGCACTCGGCGATGCCCTGGCTGTAGTGCTTATTGAAAAAAAGAAATTCGCGGCCAGCGATTTCCGTAAAAATCACCCCGGAGGCAGCCTTGGTGAACGCCTGAAAACCAAGGTGCAAGAGGTGATGATCACCGGCCCCCTGCTTCCTCTTGCCGCGCCAGACGCCTCGTTACGCGCAGCAATTAATATCTTGAACGAAATAAACCTGGGGGCGGTTATCATCGCCGACGACAAGAATAAACTCTGCGGCATTATCACCGACGGAGACCTGCGCCGCCTGCTCAGCCTGACAACACCCCTGGATCTTGACCGCATGCAGGCCAAAGATATTATGACGCCATCACCCAAGACAATCGAAGAGGATCTCCTGGCCGCTGACGCCTTAAGCATCATGCAGCGTCATGAAGTGACTATCCTGCCCGTCCTGAACAAAGCCGGCATGCTGGCAGGGATGCTGCACCTCCATGATCTGCTTGGTAAAGGGGAATTTCGGCTGCTGGTATAGATAATTACGTCCAAACGCTTAAACGTTCAAACGTTTGAACGATGGAACGCCGGAACGTTTGCAGCCAGGCTAGAGCCCGTAGAAATACCCATAAAACCAACAGGTTATTTCTTTTTTTGCTGCGCATGCCATATTGACAAACCTGCTGCTTTTGGTTAGCATCTCATTTGTACTTTTTTTTCATGATCGAAACGCATTTTAAGTCAAATGCTTTTATCTATACCTTAAACAAGAGGTTAACAATGGGAATCACCAGTAAAGAAATTAATTCAGCCTTCAGCGCTGAGGTGACGAATATCCCAGGTGGTGAATATCTGAATCGATGCTTTTCCTGTGGCGCCTGTAGCGGCATCTGCCCCGTGAGTCAAGCAATCCCTGATTTTGATCCGCGCAAAATCATTCACATGGTCCGCATGGGATTAAAGGACAGGCTGCTCCACTCTGATCTTCTCTGGTTCTGTTCACGCTGCCGGAGTTGTGTTTTCGTCTGCCCCCAGGATGTCCGTTTTGCCGATATCATGTCCGCCTTACGGGACTTGGCCATGCAGGAAGGTATCATTACGGAAGACAATCTGCGCGAAAAGGGCAAGGCCGCCTGGGTGGAAAGGGATCTCTGCGTATCCTGCCTGACCTGCGTCCGCGTCTGCCCGTGGGAAATTCCGCAGATTGACCGGCAGGGAGTTGCCGAAATCAATGCCCGAACCTGCAGAGGCTGCGGGATCTGCGTTGCAGAATGTCCGGCTCAGGCCATCAGGCTTAATGAGTCCGAAGACGAGAAACTTATCGCCGCCTGCGGCGTTTAAAGCCGAGTGGAGAAACGCATGACTTTTACTCCTGATATTCAAGCATTTTGTTGCCATTACACTTCCCAGCAGACCATTGCCGAGGGAAAAAAAGGCCTGAAAGATGACGGTCTGCCGGCAAACATCACCTTCCATCGCGTTGTCTGCACCGGCAAACTGCAGGTGAGCACCCTGCTCAAGGCCTTTGAAGAGGGTGCTGACGGTGTTTATGTGGTCGGCTGCCCGGAAGACAAATGTCACAATGTCAAAGGCAGCCAACGGGCGGCAAAGCGGGTTGTTGCCATCAAAAAGGCCTTGGCCGAGCTTGCCGTCGAACCGGAAAGGATAGAAATGTTTCACCTGGAAAGAGGCTTCCACCCTGAATTTGTCGAAGCCGCCCAGCTCATGAATAAGAGGATCACCGACTTAGGCCCGTGTCCGTTTAAGGGGGAAGCAAAATGATCATTGCCGACAGAAAACCTTTGGATGAAATAGTGGGCATGGTAAGCGATGCCAAAAAAATTCTGGTCCTCGGCTGCCGGGGATGCGTCACGGTCTGCTCCGCCGGTGGAGAGCGCGAGGTGGAGATACTTGCCTCGCTGATCCGACTGGGCATGCTGAAACAGGGCAAGAAGATTGAAACCGTTGAAGGCACCCTTGTGAGACAGTGCGATAAGGAATATATCGACGGGATTGATGAGTGGGAAGGACAATACGATGCCATTGTCTCCATGGCCTGCGGCGTGGGCGTCAATTTTATCGCCAATCTGCGCCCCACCACCAAGGTCTATCCCGCGGTGAACACCAGTTTCTTCGGTGGCTCCACTGATCAGGGCGTCTGGATGGAACAGTGCGCCGGCTGCGGCAATTGTGTCCTGCATCTCACCGGAGGACTCTGCCCGGTGGCCCGCTGCGCCAAAAGCCTGATGAACGGCCCCTGCGGCGGCTCGGTCAATGGACGCTGCGAAATCCACCCGGATGTTGAATGCATCTGGCAGTCAATCCATGATCGTCTCGGCAGAATCGGCAATGCCGAAGCCATGAATGTCATTGCCCCGATCCGGGACTGGAGCACCGCCGGTCATGGCGGCCCCCGCAAAACCCTGCGGGATGATCTGACCATCTGACAAAACTGCTTTTCACGCTTGTAAAAGACTTAAGGCCGCTTATGCAAGCGGCCTTTTTTTATTGGTGAGAAGCAGATGCTGCAATCAACTCAGGGGAAAACTAATGAAGAAAAAACCAAAACATCCACTTCTTTTTCTCTGCCTTGCCTGTGTCTGGTTCCTGCTGGCCGGCTGCGCAATCAACCCGGTTACCGGGGAACGGGAACTGGGTCTTGTCGGCCAGGAGCAGGAAATTGCCATCGGCAACCAGCAGTATACGCCGGCCCGGCAGATGCAGGGCGGCGATTACCTGGCAGATCCGGAAGTATCGGCCTACGTCAACAGTGTCGGTCAGAAACTTGCCGCGGTCAGCGATCGTCCCCTGCCCTATGAATTCAAGGTGTTAAACAACTCAACCCCCAACGCCTGGGCCCTGCCGGGTGGAAAAATCGTGATGAACCGCGGCCTGCTGCTTGAATTACACAACGAGGCGGAACTTGCCGCGGTCATAAGCCATGAAATCGTCCATGCCGCAGCTCGCCACGGCGCCAAAAGCATGGAAAAGGGCATGCTGCTGCAAGGTGCACTGCTGGCCACCACCATGGCGACCTCGGGCAATGACTATGCGCCCCTGGCCGTGGGCGGCGCCCAGGTTGCCGCCTCCCTCATCACCCAGAAATACAGCCGCGAGGCAGAACTCGAGGCTGACTACTACGGCATGCACTACATGTCCAGGGCGGGATATGATCCCCAGAGCGCGGTGAACCTGCAGCAGACCTTTGTTAGACTCTCCGAAGGCCGGGACGCCAACTGGCTCTCCGGTCTTTTTGCCAGCCATCCCCCTTCCCCGGAGCGGGTTGAGGCAAACCGCAAAACAGCAAAAAGTTTACCGGCTGGCGGTGATCTCGGGGAAAAACGATACGCAGAGCAGACCAGACACCTGCGGCAAACCGCGCCGGCCTACAAATCTTACGATGAGGCAGTCCTGGCCGCAAAAAAAGGAGACAGCAGCAAATCGCTTGCCCTGGTAAACAGCGCCTTGGCCATCGAGCCCAAAGAGGCCCTCTTTTATGGCCTGCAGGGAGATATCCTGTTCGAGCAGAAGAATTTTAATAAGGCTCTTGCCAGTTATGATCAGGCATTACATCTCAATGACAACTACTTTCATTTCTACGCCCAGCGCGGGCTCACCCGGGAAAAGCTTGGCGATATCCAGGGCGCCCGCCAGGATCTGACCCGAAGCGCCAATCTTCTCCCCACGGCCACGGCCTACAAGAAACTGGGGGATTTTGCCCTGGCCGCAGGACAGCAAACCGAGGCCAAAAATTTCTTCAAGGCAGCCGCCTCCTCCCAGTCTCAGGTTGGCAAGGAGGCCCTCGCCTCTTTCATCAAACTGGATCTGCCGGAAAATGCGGGAAGCTACATCACTGCCCGCCCGGAAAGAACCCAGGACGGACAGCTCATAATCAGGGTTGCCAATCCAACGCCGCTTACGGTTTATAATATTGTCCTTAAGGCCAGGTATCTTGATGACAAGGGCGCAATCAAAGAGATCCCGTTGCGGGTCTCCACCATGCTGCAACCGAAAGAGAGCGTCACCCTGCCGCTGGATGGGGTTGGGGTGCCGACAAAGTACCTGCACAATTTGGAGGTGAAAGTGATTTCTGCCCAGACTGCCGCGGGGAGATAACAAAGAAACGGAAAATTTACCACTGAGAGCACAGAGCCCACAGAGCTAACTCACTGTAACAAAAAATATTCCTCTGTGATCTCTGTGTGCTCTGTGGTGAAAAAAGATTTTTCCCACTTGGCTGGGGCATTAATAAGCCGTTGTAAAAAATTAACATGGCCAGAGAAATGCGCGGAACGGCATAAGGAGCCGTAACGAAATTGAAAAAATGGCCATGTTATTTCGTAACGGCTCCTAAGAGTTTATCCAGCCTTTTCAGAGAATGTCGAGCTTGACCTCCTGGGCCGGAATAAATTTCTCGATAGTGGAAATATACCAGCTAATGATTTTCACGGTGACATCCGGGATATTTTCATGAAACTGCAGGCCGACATTTGCGTCATATTTGCTGGTACGCAGATTTTTCACCACGCCGATAATTTCCTGAGTCTGCTTGACCCCGGGGAATTTACAGTTCAATTTGACCTGATCGCCAATCTTGAAGTGAATGAGTCTCTTGTTATTCTTGCCGCGCACCAGGCAATGACAGCCCGATTTGGCGATATCGACAATGGTGCCGTTGTTTTCATTGTCGCCCACTATAATGACGGCAGGAATATAGCAGAAGGACCGTTTCTCGCTGCGCAATTCACTTTTCTGGATAAGTTTCGGGTAATAAATAAAAAGAAGCCGCACCGGCTGGTCAATCTGGGAAAAGAGTTTTGTCTGGAAGGCATAAATGGTGCCGTGATAGAAATAACGCACCACCAGTTCCGCACCACTGAAAAGCTTATGCTGAATTTGATGATAGGGTGAAGGCAGCGTGATAATGATGTAATTATCCACAAAACCGCAGAATGTGCTCTCAAGAGGGATATCCACCCCTTCAAGCTCTATTTTCAGACGAATTCCCAGTTCCAGCGCCAGCCGTATGCCCTGATCAAATATTTTTTCATCCATGTTTGTTTGACCTGCCTTTCTCCGCTGCCGCGGATGCCAGCCGTTTAAATATTAGGGGCGATCATACCAAAACGGAGCAAATCCGTTACCACCTCAGCAACGGGCAAGCCGATCACATTGCTGTATGATCCGTCAATTTTTTCCACCAGAAATCCACCTCTGCCCTGCAGCCCATAGCTGCCGGCCTTGTCAAGCGGCTCGCCGGTGAGGACATAGGCCCGGCAGAGATCAGCACTAAGGGGCCTGAACAATACCCGGGTACAAACCGCCTGCTTGACCATTATTGCCTCCGATTGGTGGCACAGGCAATACGCGGTCCACACCTCATGCCAGTTGCCTGACATTTTACCAAGCATTGCTTCGGCATGAGCGGCATCAGCAGGTTTTTCCAGTATTTCACCGGCCAGAACCACGATGGTATCTGCCGCAAGAATGCAGGCCTGCCCGTGGCTGCCGGCAACAGCCAGCGCCTTTTCCTCTGCCAGCCGTAACACATAATCTTCCGGGCTTTCGCCTGACCGGTTCTGTTCATCCACTGCAGCAGGCACCACGCTAAAATCAAGGCCAAGTTCCCGCAAAAACCGCTGACGCCGAGGTGAAGCCGAAGCCAGGATCAGCGAACAAATGGTTCGAAAACCTCCCTGCATGGTTTCCCCCCCGAAATGCGCCTGCACCGGTATTGATACCTGCCGCTCCGCAGCGGCAACCTCAGGCCCTGATAGCATAGCCGCCATCCACCACCAGGGTCTGCCCATGAATCATTTTGGCAAGATCACTGCAAAGAAACAGGGCAAGATCAGCCACATCCTCAGGCGTCGTTAATCGACCAAGTGGGGTGCGCTCCAGAGCTGTTTCCAGAATCTGGGTTCGGTTGGGAAATTTCTTCAAGGCCTCGGTATCAACAGCGCCGGCACTGATGGTGTTCACTACAATTTTGCGCGGCCCAAGCTCCACGGCCAGATGCCGGACAAGGGATTCGAGGGCGGCCTTGGACGCACCCACAGCCGTATAATTCTCCACCGCCCTGACAGAACCGAGACTGGAGACCGCGAGTATCCGCCCGCCATGGGGCATCAGGGGAACGGCCTGCTGAGCCAGGATGAGCAGTGCCCTGGCATTAATATCCATGGCCCAGTTCCAGTGCCGGGTGCTTAACTCCATAACCGGCTTCAGCACACCGGAGGCGGCATTGCTCACCAGAATATCGAGCCGGCCGAACTCCTCTTTTATCCGCTCGAACATGGCCAGCACGTCCTCATCATTCGCCACGTTGGCCTTGACCACCAGGCATTTCACCCCGCAACTTTCAATATCTTTTGCCGTTTCCTCGGCATCCCGCCTGTGGCGGACA
This sequence comes from Pseudomonadota bacterium, assembly GCA_018897105.1. Lineage (GTDB taxonomy): Bacteria > Desulfobacterota > Desulfobulbia > Desulfobulbales > SURF-16 > SURF-16. The sequence continues at coordinate 1,089 of JAHILF010000106.1, read as the reverse complement.
TAGTTTACCACCAGGTTGATGCCGTTCTCCGCGAAACGTTTGGCAATGGCCCGGCCTATGCCCCGGGAACTTCCGGTTACCAGGGCAACGTTTCCTTCAAGATTATACATTTATAAAGACTCCTTCATTTACGGAATTGGATAATGATTTTCAGAAAATAAAATGATAAAATTTTCACGAAAAATTGTAAAGATATCTTCACGATTCTTCTGGCATTTATCATAACAGTTAGGGAAAAAAAGCGGAAGAAATGTTCAATGCCCCGCTAAAAGAAACCGTAATGATCGGCACATGGCATCACGGCATTTCGTTTACCTCCCAGGCCATTGTGCTGGAAGAATCCAAATAATAGGGGCGGGTTTCATGCCCGCCCGGTTTCCCTTTAACGCGGAAAGGCGCGAACCATGGGATCAATTAACGAATTGCCAGCAGACGTTCAATACGCTCCCTGATCGGCGGATGGGTGGCGAACAGACCGGCGATCTGGCCGCCGGAAAGGGGATTGACGATATACATCTGGGCCGTGGCCGGGTTCACGTTCATGGGCTCGCGACGATTGCCCTGTTCCAGCTTGGCCAAGGCATTGGCTAGGGAATGGGGACGGCCGCAGATGGCGGCGCCGCTGGCATCCGCCTGAAATTCCCTGCTGCGGGAAATCGCCAGCTGAATGATGGTGGCTGCCAGCGGGGCAATGATCATCATGGCCAGCCCGGCCAGCATGTTTCCCCCGCCGCCTTCGTCGTCATCGCCGCGGAAGCCGCCGAAAAGCATGGCCCACTGGGCCATGGTGGCCAGGTAACTGATGGCTCCGGCCATGACCGCGGCAATGGAGCTGATGAGGATATCCCGGTTTTTGACATGGCCCAGCTCATGGGCCAGTACCCCTTCCAGTTCATCCCGGCTGAGGAGCTGCATCAAACCGCTGGTCACCGCCACGGCCGCATGCTGGGGATTCCGGCCCGTGGCAAAGGCGTTGGGTGTATGGTCATTGATGATATAGACCCGGGGCTTGGGCAACCCCGCCCTGTCGGCCAGATAACTCACCATCTGATGCAGATCAGGCGCCTCAGCTTCACTGACCTCCCTGGC
>JAHILF010000019.1 GCA_018897105.1 Pseudomonadota bacterium | reverse complement strand
TGCCGCTGGACTTCCTCCAAGGTGGGGGGCGTTGAGGGTATGTGCTGTTCCATCGGTTATCCTCCATATATAATGAATGAATAACCGACTATAATGCACCGCGTCAGCTAAGTCACACAGGCTTGCCGGAAGTACACGGAGCTGGTTATGAATGAAATCGAAGCCTTAGGGTGGGAGTTGGCAAGGTATCGCGCGGTTCTTTCCCAACAGGTTGACAGGCTGTACAATGCTTTGGAAGAACTTCAGCGAACCACTCTGCTCCTTGTCAGCCTGGATGCCGACCCTGATAAAAAAATCGACGAATGGCTGCAACTGGCGGGGTTTGCCGTAGACGAAGACGGTTTTTTCCAAAGCCAACCGTTGCTGTCGGCCTTCAGACAAGGCGCCGCGCCAGAGGATGCCGTCAGCATTTCCTGGGGCAAGCACCTGAAGACAGATCCGACGGTGCGACGGCAGATGTACCGCCATCGCCATATCGGCAACCATCTGAAACATATTCACGACCGCCTGGGGGATGTCGGCTGGATCTATTACCAGGATGCCTCCAACAGCTCCCTGCAATACCCTTTCATCGACCAACGCCTTGCGATTTCCGCTGATTTCGATTGGACGACCTATCACACCTTTCTTTCCGTCCGCCCCCAAAACAATCCACAACGGCAAATCCGCTGGACGCCGCCCACCGTCGATTATGCCGGTGAAGGCGTGATCCTTTCCGTTTCCATTCCGGTCTGGCGCGACGAGGCCTTTCTCGGCCTGTGGAGCATCGATCTGCCTATCCGTTATCTTTATCGGGATTTTGCCTGTGCAAAATCCTTTCCCCAGCAAACTCAGTTCATTGTGGACAAAAAGGGGCTGCTGGTGCTGCATGAAAAACTACAGGCTGAAATCGATCAGGCACAGGGGCGCCTTTTTCTGCATCCCCTGGCTGAACTCGGCGGACAGTGGCAGCATCTCGATCTGGAAGAGATCATCGCAGAGACGGCTGGCGTGCTGCAGGTAACGGATGCCGCCGGCATGGAGTGGGTATATTGTCATTGTCATGTACCCGGCGTTGACTGGCTCCTCTTTTCCGGTCTTCCGAAGGCGACGATGGAAGAAGCAGCCACCCAACGGCTGCAACAGGCCTTTCGGCAGATCTCCGACGGAAATTTCTCCCACCGCATCCAGTCCACGCCGACCAATACCCTGTCTACGCTGGTTGACGAGTTCAACAAAATGAGCGCTCGTCTCAGTCTGGCGGAAAAGTATCGGCAGGAGATGGAAAGTCAGCTGCGCCAGGCTCAGAAGATGGAGGCAGTCGGCAGACTGGCAGGCGGCGTGGCCCACGACTACAACAACATGATCGGCGTGATCCTTGGCTATACTGAAATGGCCCTTGAAAGAGTAGCGAGCAACGATCCTTTACATGACGATCTTCTGGAGGTTATTCATGCGGCCAAGCGGTCCAAGGAACTTACCCGCCAATTGTTAGCCTTTGCCCGCTGCCAGCCTATCGCTCCCCAGGTTCTGGATATCAATGACACCGTGTACAGTATGCTCAAGATGCTCCACCCCCTGATCGGAGAGGATATTGAACTCGTTTGGTGTCCCGGCGAGCAGGTCTGGCCGATTGAAATCGATCCCTCCCAAATCGATCAGATTCTGGCCAATCTCTGCGTCAATGCCAGAGATGCTATCAGCGGTGTGGGGAAAATCATCATCGAGACCGCAAACTTTGAAATTGACGAGGCCTATTGTTCCATGCATAGGGGATTCGTTCCCGGCGAATTTGCCCGACTAACGGTGAGCGACGACGGTGCAGGTATGGATGCAACGATTCTCAACAATATTTTCGAACCATTTTTCAGCACCAAGGCCGTCGGTCATGGTACCGGGCTCGGTCTGGCGACCGTCTATGGCATCGTTAAACAAAATAATGGGTTTATCAACGTGTATAGCGAGCCGGGGCACGGCGCCGCCTTCAAGATCTACCTGCCCCGGGCAACCGGCCAGTCCGTAGATGTTCTTGCCAAAAGCACCGTGGCAACATCCCTTGGCAATAATGAAACCCTGCTGCTGGTGGAAGACGAAGTAGCTATACTCAAGCTGGCGGAAAGAGTGCTCAAAGGACTCGGCTATCGGGTTATGGCCGCGAATTCACCGCTGGAAGCCATTGCCATGGCCGAGAACAGCCCGGAACCAATCGACCTGCTGATCACCGACGTGATCATGCCGGAATTGAACGGGCGGGATCTGGCAAATCGGTTGCAGGGCATTTTCCCCGGACTCAAAGTGCTGTTCATGTCCGGTTATACATCAAACGTTATCATTCACAGGGGGGTTCTGGACAAGGACGTCTTCCTGCTGCAGAAACCGTTTTCTAAAAACGAGCTCGCCGGCAAAATCAGGGAAGTGTTGACCACGACGGCGATCTATCCCAGGGGATGACGGAAGGGAAGGATGTATTAAAGTCATGGGGTCTTAAGTCATGACTTTCAAAAATAACAGCCAGAAAACTTATATTTCAAGACCCATTGTCTGCTCGGTAATGAGAGGTCCGGGGTTTTGTTGAAATGCTCGACAAGCATGCGCATGGCCCGGGAATAACATTGCTGAGTTTTTTCGCTCATGCCTGCGATTTTGAGAGCCTTGACGGTTTTTTGATGCCAATCGGTATTGTACCACCAATACTTTTCCATAATTTCCTCCTTGGAAGTAACGGGTTGAAAGAAAATGAAATTCTCTTTCCGTAACAACAACCAAAGAAGATGGATTTGTCAAGGTGGCGCAAGGGTGGGTGGAGAGTTGTTTAAAATAAGGTAAAAGTCTTATTAATTGGCACAACCTGCCGCGTAGCGGCTTACTTGAACTGACCTGATTTAAAGGAGGGAACTATTATGCGTAAATTATTTTTTCTGGGTCTAACATTGGCGTTATTCGTGTCCTTTTCCGGGACGGCTATGGGGTTTACGGTGATTATCTACACCGATAAAACAGAATGGGAGGAAGCCTTGGCAGGACTATATCTCACAGAAGATTTTAACGACCTGCTATTAAATTCCGGAGTAAGTTATGTTTCATCCGAGTCAGGACATATAAATGTTAACTTTGGGTATTATCAGGATGTTTTAATGTCTGGGAGCGAGAATGAACCAATGACTATCTGGACTTTTACTCCTCAGATTATTGCGTGGGGAGGGACTTGGACACTGGGAGGGCCTGGCGGTTCGGGAAACAGCCTTCTGATTTACATAGACGATATCGATCAGCCTGTCGGGATCATCTCGAATAATTATGATGGAGATTTTTGGGGTTTTATCTCGGATACGCCGTTCACGTCAGTATCAATATTGGGTGGAAATGTCAGCAATCAGCAAAGTTACCAGTTGGATGACATGGTTTATTGCCCGGATGAATGATATGGGCTTGGTTCTGTTATTGAATATAGGCGGAGAGAGTCAGATATCGACTTTCCATTGCATATGCAAGAGGGTTAGCGAACAAATCATTTGAGAGATTTTATGGAAGTAGATATTAAAAAAGATTGCGAAGGAGTTAATTGGACAACAGTTTCAGAAACATTGAAGCTCGTAGGTATGGGTTACTACGGCCCTGATTTACACAAAAAAGCGTTTGAAGCAAGTCATACTACTGTGTTTGTTTACCATGAGGGCAAGTTAATCGGTTTCGGCCGTGCAATTTCGGATGGTGCTTACCAAGCAGCAATCTATGATTGCGCAGTTCTTCCTGAGTTCCAAGGAAAGGGACTCGGGAAGGTTATAATGAAGAACATTTTATCTTCAGTCTCACATTGCAATATCATTTTGTACGCGTCTCCAGGTAAAGAAGGTTTCTACCAAACTCACGGGTTTAGAAAAATGAAAACCGGTATGGCGCATTTCATGAAAGAAAAAGCAATGAAAGAACGTGGTTTCACGGAATAATAGACAGAGTCAAAAATCGCCTATCGGGATAGGGGCGGCCATCACTGACCGCCCCTCCCACACCACCGTACGCACGTGAAACAACGGAAACAACGGGGTCACCCATTAAAAGGCCCCGAATCTTTACCCCCTCATCTTTTCCAGTTCAGCTATCGTCCGAAACGGGCGGCAAGGTCGCGAATAATTTCCGCGGTCAAACCGGAAGACCCGGCGATTCTCGCAATATCAATGCCGTCAATATCATTGTCACCATCCTGGTCAAGCTGGTAGATTGCGGCCGCCACCTGATCCTGACTCAACAGACCTCCATCATCAATCACCGTCAGGCGGAAAATAAGTTCCGTGCTCAGATGGCCGATACTGGGCACGACAAAGGTTGTCTGCAGTGCCAGGGGGTTGGTGAACATCACCGGAGGCCCGGCAACCTGCTGCCAGCGACTGAAAGCAAGCATCCCATCCGTATCGGCTGAAGATGAGCCGTCAAGCGCAACAGTATCTCCGACCTCGGCCGTCAGATCTCCACCGGCATCGGCAATCGGGGTATCATTTATTTCTTCGACAGTGATGACGACCTGATCACGACTGCGCAGACCGTTGCCGTCGGTCACGGTAATCTCAAAGACGAGCGAAGCTCCCGCTGGACCGGGCACCGGCGCCACAAACTGCGGATTGGCGAACTCTGCGTGGGAAAGAGCAACCACTGGCCCGGCAACCTGCTGCCACTGATAGTTGATGCCCCCACCCTCGGGATCATAGGAAAGACTGCCGTCAAGCTGGACCGTTTCCCCTGCCGCAACAAACCGATCAAGGCCGGCATGGGCCGAAGGCGGCTGATTGGCCTCAGTGACGTTGACCAGGCAGACTGCAGAAGAGAATTCTCCGAAGGAGTCTGTCACTGTCAGCTCAAAGGCAAGTGAACCTTGGTTTGCCGGAGCGTCAAATGTCGGATTTGCCGCCGAGTTGTCCGAGAGTGCGACAGTTTCTCCGTCAAGCTGGTTCCAGGCATAAGTGACAATGGTATCGTCAACATCCCGTGAATTTTCGCCCTGGAGACTTACCTGCATCGCCGGACCAACGGTCTGGTCCGGTCCGGCATCGGCAAAAGGCGCTCCATTGGCATCAACGGTAAAAGCGGATTGATCGCCGGCAAAGTTGCCGGCACTGTCAGTGGCGCTGATGCTGAGCACGTGCACGCCGTCGGCCAGCAGCTCCATTTCCTCACCGGACGCGGTGACGATGAACTGTCCATCCAGGCGAATCTCGACAACTCCCTCACTGACGGAATAGAGTAGAAGAGGCGTGTTATCGCTTAAAATCACGCCGTCAGCCGGCGATATTATGGCAACAACCGGGGCAGCGGTGTCAACGACAATATCCGCACCGCCATAGCCGAGACGTCCGGTTGCGTCATTAGCGCTCAACGATACATGATAGATGCCGTCAACGCCCATATCGGCAAGCGGACAACTCCAGGATGTGAGGGTGGGGTAGCTTATCGTGCTGGCCGTAGCGCCGTTATTAATGCTGACCTTAACCGTTGCTCCCTGTTCACGGAAGCCGGAAATCGTCTGGAAGGCAGTATTGGTCGGAGAGACAAATTCGGTCAGGTAAACACTGACACCTGGATCGCTGGCGGCAAGCCACTCATCATAGTCCCCTACCCCGTCCCCATCGGTATCAGCTGCATAAGGGCTGGAACCGAAGGCTGCTTCCACATCATCGTCAAGGCCGTCATTATCGTCATCAGAGTCGCAGAGGTCCCCGGCTCCGTCACCATCCCGGTCATGTTGAGCGGGATTATACAGCCGCGGACAATTATCCACATCATCCCTGACCATATCCCCGTCCGTATCAGTGTTATAGGGATCGGAAAATCCCATCGGCACGGCAACAAACGGAGTTTCCTGGCTATTGACCAGAAAGTCGCCGTCATAGTCTGCGGCAGGGTCAAGAACCTCACAGAGGTCTGCAGGCAGAGAATCAAGAGAGGCCAAGGAGTAGTAAAGAAAAAGTCCGGCCAGATAGGTGCCGGGCTGCCCCTGCAGAAGCCGGGAAACACGCTCCTCAATGGAATCCCTGCTCAAAATGCCATAGATAGAGGTGATATCAGCCGCCAGGGTAGTACAGGAACCTGACGTTAATAAAGCAAAATCCGCCATTACATCATTGAGATTCCGGGCCGGCTGCGTAACCGTTCCCTTGCCGACGATATCCCGTAAACTCCTGACCAGGTTGGGGTGGGGACGATGTCCAAACGAAGCAAATGCCAGCCAGGGCTCATCGGATGTCCCTATGGGAAGTTCAGCGGCAACATCAGCTGGAATTGCCCCGGCGAGGATCTCAAGCTGCCTCTCCAGGAGAGCCAGGGGCGGCATATCGGTTGCTCTGACATTATAGCGGTCGACGGTCACCACCAGATTTGTCCTGAGATAGTTAATCCAGGCATCCTGCCAGTCCTGCCAGCACAGATCAGGATCAGGTCCGCAATCGGCTTCGCTGAAGGTCATATCTGCCGGTTTGGGATCAGCAAGACTGGCCAGATAACGTTTAAACACCATTTCTTCATCCGCTGCGGCAACTGCACGGATAACCGCCGGCGTGCCGACCGGGATTCTGCCCCCATAGCTGCCGAACGTATTGGTGGTTCCGGCCAGAAGCTGAACAGCATCCACTGTTTCAACACTATAGGGACTGCCGGGCAGATAAGCTGCAGTCTGGTCATAAATATTACCTGACAACAAGGCCTCCACCTCATAGAGGCTGGTGGCGGATGGGAAATCATTCTCATCTTTTCGGCTGGTACCGCGGAGATCCTCATCCCAATCGCTCCAACCGTCCCCATCGGAATCCAGGGGAAAATCCAGACTGTTCTGCGGATCAGTACCGCGGAGAATTTCATCAAAATCGGAATACCCGTCGCCGTCGCTGTCAGCCTCGCGGCTTGTGTGGTCGGCCTCAAGAGGATTAAAGCCGTTTTCTATCTCCCAGATAAGCTCGCCCGCTGACGCGGACGAGCTTATCGCCGCTGTTGAGTAAACTCGAACACCTTGACAGGTTCCGCCTTAAGGCTACACCTATCAAGGCGTTCGAGCCACTGCGCTTCTCAGCTGTAGCACAAGCATAAAAGCCGCTTGCCCTACAGCCTGCGATGCTCGAGGCTCAAC
>JAHILF010000105.1 GCA_018897105.1 Pseudomonadota bacterium | reverse complement strand
CTCCCTTCCGGAAAGACGACAACCTAATGAATCAGCCCAACCTTGTCAATATTTGTTTTTAGCTATTTAATATAAATACAAAAAATCAACAAGATAGATTTGCCTCCTCCACTACCTCGCTCCTTGCCTTGCTTACATTAATATGTAATCACACACCAACATATCGAGTCAATACTCCCATCAAGGTTTTTTTTACTGCCCATACTCATTTCCCCTCGGCAACCCAAAAAGTTTTCTGACGCTTTTGTCGCATACACCGCCTCCCCCTCTGCACACTCAAGATAAAAGAATAGCGCCACACATATCTGTTGACTTTGCACAAAATTACCATTTCTTATTGACGCAAACCAAAATACCAGTTTTAATATTATGATTTTTTGCTCAAATTAAAGTGTGTTTTAAATGAAGGGATGGCAGCCTCATTGCAATACGGATTATACAAATTATTGACTGATATCTTTTTCACCATCGGCTTCCCACCCTTTTTTTTATACAGTTGGTTTACTGGAAATCATAAAGACAGCATTCGTGAACGGCTTGCCTATTATAATGATATGCCTTCTTTCAATACCTCGCGGCAGCGCATATGGTTCCATGCCGCTTCTGTAGGTGAAGTGCGGGCCGCTCAGGCCTTACTTCCTGAATTGCATAATTTTTTACCCGAAGCTGCCTATTTTCTTTCCACAATGACCAGACATGGCCAACAGGTAGCCAAGGAGCAGTTGAGTGGCTCCTTGTCGTGCATTTATGCACCGCTTGATGTAAACCGGATCGTCAAACGTTCTCTGTCAAAACTGAAGCCAACATGTTATATATGCCTTGAAACTGAATTATGGCCTAATTTTCTCACCGTGGCCTACCGCTTGGGCGTGAAACTTCTGTTACTGAACGGACGACTTTCTGATCGGTCATTAGCGAGATATAAAAAAATACCCGAATTGATCCATCCCCTGATCAAATCATTTGCCGCCATTGCCGTTATCAGCGAAAGCGATGGAAAACGTTTTTTGGAGCTTGGCGCTGATCCAGAGAAACTGTTTGTTTCCGGTAATGTAAAATATGATTTACAAGGCCACACGTCTCCGGATCAGGCTGATGCTTATCATAAAAGACTTGGAATCAACGAAGATCAGCAGGTGTTCATTTTCGGCAGCACCCATACCGGAGAAGAAAAGCTCTTTATTGATTCTTTTTTCAGACTGCGGGAAAGTATTGCCGATGCAATTTTCATCATCGCACCGCGTCACCTGAATCGACTTGGGGAAATTGAAAAATTGATGGCCTCTCATCACCTGGCATATGAAAAATTCAGCCAGATATGTTTTGGCAAGCGCCGGCACAATATCATTCTTGTGGATACCATGGGAGAGCTTGCCGCCCTTTATTCCATCGGCACGTTTATCTATTGCGGAGGAAGTCTGGTTCCCAAGGGCGGCCACAATATCATGGAGGCGGCAATATGGGGGAAACCGGTTTATTACGGACCCCATATGAAGGATTTTGCCGATGCCGTGGAAATTCTTGAATCACAGGGGGCGGGTCTGCCGATCAGACAGCCTGAGGATTTTACCCGGTCAGTCTTTGCCTTGCTGCAATCCCCCGGGCAATACACGGATATATGTGACAAGGCCCGGGCCGCTGCCATGGCTCAGCAAGGATCCGCACGCAGGCAAGCGGAACTGATTAGAAATATTTTACAACAACAGCATATTTAACCAAGCAACTTCATTTTCTCTTGCCGGGCTGGCAGCCTATTCCGGCAAGAGATTTACCATAACTGAGGATACATATCATGAAAGCCCTTATTGCCCTTGAAGACGGCACCATATTTGAGGGGGAATCCTTTACCGGCCCAGGGGAGACCTCTGGCGAGATTGTCTTTAATACCGGAATGAGCGGTTACCAGGAAGTTCTCACAGATCCTTCCTACAAGGGACAGATCGTTACCATGACCTATCCCCTTATCGGCAACTATGGCGTGAACCCGGAGGATATGGAATCAAGCAGGATTCACGTTGAGGCATTTCTCATCAAGGAATACCATGCCCTGCCGAGCAACTTCAGATCCACAGGCACTCTGGCCGATTTCCTCAAACAATATAATATACTGGGCATTCAGGGCATTGACACCAGGGCTCTTACCCGCCATATCCGTGTCGGCGGAGCCATGAAGGCGGTTGTGTCGACTGAGGATCTTGATCCACAATCGCTTGTTGCCAAGGCAAAAAACTCTCCTGGCCTCATCGGCCGTGACCTGGTGCAGGAGGTAACCTGCAGCACTCCCTATGGCTGGAAGGATGACCGACCGACACCCGGGACCAATTTCTCCACAACGGCTTCGGGCTCCTATAAGGTTGTTGCCCTTGATTATGGCCTCAAATATAACCAGCTGAAATTATTAACGGAAAGAGACTGTTCCGTGCAGGTCATGCCGGCTTCAGCCACGGCAAAAGATATTCTGGCAATGGAACCGGATGGAATTTTTCTGTCAAACGGCCCAGGTGATCCTGCCGCCCTAAAGGACGTGGTTGCTACGGTGCGCGAACTGCTCGGCAAGAAACCGATATTCGGCATCTGCCTGGGCCATCAGATTCTTGGCCTGGCATTCGGCGGCACAACCTACAAATTGAAGTTCGGCCACCGCGGGGTAAACCAGCCGGTTAAAGACCTGTTAACCGGCAAGATTGAAATAACCTCGCAGAATCACGGTTTTTCTGTTGACCTGCAAAGCCTTGACAAAGACGAGGTGGAGTTGACGCATATCAACTTAAACGATTCAAGCCTGGAGGGTATGCGCCACAAAAGGTTTTCAGCCTTCTCGGTGCAGTATCATCCGGAAAATGCCCCTGGCCCCCATGATTCCATCTACCTCTTTGACAGGTTCATCGAGGCCATGAGAGGGTAGAAAGGGTCAAAGTGCTAAGCTGCAAACCCATGATGCAAAAGTTCAAAGTTGAAGGTCGGAGAATACTGTTTCCGTCCCCTTCGCTTACCCATAACTCTCAATCTTCATTACTTCATATAAAATTATTATGCCTAAACGAACTGATATAAAAAAGATTCTCATCATCGGCTCCGGACCTATCATCATCAGCCAGGCCTGTGAATTTGACTACTCAGGCACCCAGGCGGTCAAGGCCCTGAAAGAGGAAGGCTATGAGGTTGTTCTCATCAACTCCAACCCGGCCACCATCATGACCGACCCGGAAATTGCCGACCGAACCTATATTGAACCGATCACCACCGAAATGGTGTGCAAAATCATCGAAAAGGAGCGCCCCGATGCACTGCTGCCGACCCTGGGTGGACAGACCGGCCTGAACACGGCGATCAATGTTGCGGCAACAGGCATACTTGACAAATATAATGTCGAGCTGCTGGGCGCCGATATTGACGTCATTAAAAAAGCGGAAGGCCGCGATTCCTTCCGGGAGGCCATGTATCGCATCGGCCTGAAAGTACCGGAAAGCGGTATTGTCCATTCCATTCAGGAGGCCAGAGCTGCTGCTGAACAGATCGGCTTTCCCGTCATTGTCCGCCCCAGTTTCACTCTCGGGGGTACCGGTGGTGGAGTGGCCTACAACAATCAGGAGCTTGAATCACTGTGTAAAGTAGGGCTTGACCTCAGTCTCAACACCGAAGTCATGATCGAACGCAGTCTGCTGGGCTGGAAGGAATACGAACTTGAGGTCATGCGCGACAAGAATGACAATGTTGTCATTATCTGTTCCATTGAGAATATGGACGCCATGGGGGTTCATACCGGAGACTCCATCACCGTTGCTCCGGCGCAAACCCTGTCAGACCGTGAATATCAGCTGATGCGGGACGCGTCCATTGCCATCATGCGTGAAATCGGGGTGGAAACCGGCGGCTCCAATGTCCAGTTTGCCGTCAATCCAGCGGATGGCGAGCTGATGGTTATTGAAATGAACCCCAGGGTCTCCCGCAGTTCGGCCTTGGCCTCAAAGGCCACCGGCTTCCCCATAGCCAAGATTGCGGCAAAGCTTGCCGTCGGCTACACCCTGGATGAGATCCCCAATGATATTACCAAGGAGACCTATGCCTCCTTTGAGCCGACCATTGATTACTGTGTGGTAAAAATCCCCCGCTGGACCTTTGAGAAATTTCCGGAAGCAACGGACATCCTCACTACGGCCATGAAATCTGTGGGAGAAACCATGGCCATCGGCAGAACCTTTAAGGAAGCCTTTCAGAAAGGTTTACGTTCACTGGAGATCGACTGTACCGGCTTTGGCGCCGACCCAAAGTTCAATTTCTCATCCATGGACCAGCGCGACCTGGAACTGAAGCTGAAGATTCCCAATTCGAAAAGGGTTTTCGCCCTCTATGAAGGGTTGAACAGGGGCATGACCATTGAACGCCTCTATGAACTGACGGCCATTGACCCCTGGTTTCTGGTCAATCTCCAGCAGATCTTCGACCTGGAAAAGGAAATAAAGAAGGTTGGCTTTTCGGGGCTGGACCGTGATTTCCTGCGCAAGATCAAACAGTTCGGCTTCTCTGATCCGCAGATCGCCTATCTCACCGGCACCAGCAGGGATGACATCAGGGAACTGCGGGAGAAGCTGGGACAGAAGCCTGTCTACAAACTGGTTGATACCTGTGCCGCCGAATTCGAGGCCTATACCCCTTACTATTACTCAACCTACGAGGTAGAGGATGAGTCCCGCAAGACGGACAGACGCAAGATCATGATTCTAGGCGGCGGTCCCAACCGGATCGGCCAGGGAATCGAATTTGACTACTGCTGCGTCCACGCCTCTTTTGCCCTGAAAGAGATGGGTATTGAGAGTATCATGGTGAACTCCAATCCGGAAACGGTGAGTACCGACTACGACACGTCAGATAAACTTTATTTCGAACCTTTGACCTGTGAAGATGTCATAAACATTATAGAAAACGAAAAACCTGATGGTGTTATCGTCCAGTTTGGCGGGCAGACTCCCCTCAATCTTGCCGTGCCGCTGTCCAAGATGAATGTCCCCATAATCGGCACCTCGCCCGACTCCATTGACCGGGCTGAAGACAGGGAGCGCTTTCAGAAGTTCCTGCAAAAACTCAACCTGATCCAGCCGGCTAACGGTACGGCACGAACAACCGAGAACGCCCTGCGTATTGCCCAGGAAATCGGCTACCCGGTTGTGGTCAGACCCTCTTACGTTTTGGGGGGCAGGGCCATGCGCATCGTCTACAATGAAAAAAATCTGAAAGAGTATATGGCCACAGCCTTTGATGTCTCCTCCGAGCATCCGATTCTGATAGATAAATTTCTGAAAGAGGCAATAGAGATTGATGTGGACGCCATTTCGGATGGGGAAAACACCATCATCGGCGGCATCATGCAGCATATCGAGGAAGCGGGTATTCATTCCGGTGATTCGGCCTGCGTACTCCCCCCCCACAGCCTGTCCCCCGCCCTCATCGAACAGATCCATGAGGCGACCAGGGCCATGGCCACGGAATTGAAGGTTATCGGCCTGATGAACATCCAGTATGCAGTTAAGGACAATATCCTTTATATACTTGAGGTCAATCCACGGGCATCCCGCACCATTCCTTTTGTCAGCAAGGCGACCGGCGTTCCTCTGGCCAAACTGGCGACCAAGGTCATGTTGGGTATGAAACTGCCGGAACTCGGGCTGACCAAAGAGGTGGAAATTTCCCATTATGCGGTGAAAGAGGCGGTCTTTCCCTTTGACCGTTTTGACAATGTTGACACCCTGCTGGGACCGGAGATGAAATCCACCGGCGAGGTCATGGGCATGGATGAATCACTGGGACTGGCCTTTGCCAAATCTCAGTTTGCCGCGGGACAACCCATTCCCCTTGAGGGCACCGTGCTCTTCAGCATGAGAGGGGAAGACAAGGCCGTTATCCTGCCTGTGGCCGTAAAACTGCACAAGCTTGGCTTCAATATCATGGGTACCCGGGGTACCGCTGCGTTCCTCAACAGCAATGGAGTCCCCTGCACCAGAATCAACAAGATTTCCGAGGGACGGCCCCACATTCTGGATAAAATTCAAGACCATGAAATACAGTGGATCGTCAACACCTCCAGGGGGACAAGAACCACTGAGGATTCATACACCATCCGCAGAGCGGCGCTGAACTACCATCTGCCCTACACGACGACAACAGCCGGCGCGGAATTCATGGCCATGGCCATTGAAACCCTCAAGCATCAATCCATGGAGGTCAAATCGGTCCAGGAGTACTTTGGCACCCAAAGCCAATCGTGAAGTTTTTATACGATATTGTGACGCTTTTCCACTATTACGGCTGGACTTTACAACATCAAGGACTTAATGTTAACCTTGCCTTGCGGAATATGACCCATCAGGCGAGGCTGTTACCGTTTAAACTTAAACCAAAAAAAGAGATCAACACTTTTTAAATTTTCTTTACGGGGTTCTTTCTTGAATAATTTTTACAAAAATTTATCTATGTGGCTGGTGATCGGCTTGACCATGATCCTGCTCTTCAATATGTTCAATCATCCCCAGACCGGAGCGGTAGAGATGAGTTACAGCGACTTCATGGCCGCCGTCTCCTCTAACGGTATTACTCAGGTTACCATCCAGGGGGATGAAATATCCGGCATCAGCGGGGGAAAGCATTTCCGCGTCATTACACCTGCCTCGGATTCGGAACTCATTCCCCAGCTCAGAAAGGCAGGCGTTAATATCACGGTGAAACAGAAAGAGGAGACCCCATGGTATATCACCATTCTCGTTTCCTGGTTTCCCATGCTTCTCCTCGTCGGCGTCTGGATCTTTTTCATGCGGCAGATGCAGATGGGCGGCGGCAAGGCCATGAGCTTCGGCCGCAGCAAACACAAGATGCTTGAAAGCGGTACCGCCAAGGTAACCTTTAAGGATGTGGCCGGTATCGACGAGGCCAAGGAAGAACTTTCCGAAATTATCGATTTTCTCCGCGAACCCAAAAAATTTACCCGCCTCGGCGGCCGTATTCCCAAAGGCGTGCTGCTGGCAGGTCCTCCGGGCACAGGGAAAACCCTGCTCGCCAAGGCCATTGCCGGCGAAGCGGATGTACCCTTCTTCTCTATCAGCGGTTCGGATTTTGTGGAAATGTTTGTCGGTGTCGGCGCCTCCAGGGTAAGAGATCTCTTTACCCAGGGCAAAAAAAACGCCCCCTGCATCATCTTTATTGATGAGATCGACGCGGTGGGCCGCCACCGCGGCGCAGGCCTGGGCGGCGGTCACGACGAAAGGGAGCAGACCCTGAATCAGCTGCTGGTGGAAATGGATGGCTTTGAATCAAACGAAGGAGTCATTATCATTTCGGCAACCAACCGCCCCGATGTTCTTGACCCGGCTCTGCTCCGGGCAGGACGCTTTGACCGACAGGTTATCGTCCCCATCCCCGATGTGGGCGGCCGGGAAAAAATTCTGTTAGTGCATGGCAAAAAGGTACCTGTGGCCGCAGATGTGAACTGGATGGTTATTGCCCGCGGCACCCCGGGCTTTTCCGGTGCCGACCTTGAAAATCTGGTCAACGAGGCCGCCCTGCTTGCCGCCCGTTTTAATGAAGACAAGGTTAACATGGATCATCTGGAACGGGCCAAGGATAAGGTGATGATGGGAGCGGAACGGCGCAGCATGATCATCACGGACAAGGAAAAGAAGATCACCGCCTTCCATGAGGCTGGCCACGCGCTGATTGCCAAACTCCTGCCGGGCACCGATCCTCTGCACAAGGTCACGATTATCCCGCGAGGTAGGGCTCTTGGCTTGACCCAGCAGTTACCCACGGTGGAGCAGTATACCCATGCCAAATCATACCTTTTGAACAATCTTTGCATTCTGCTTGGCGGCAGGGTGGCGGAAGAGCTGATCTTCGGCGAAATCACCACCGGCTCCGGTAATGACATTGAACGGGCAACCACCATGGCTCGCAAGATGGTCTGTGAATGGGGCATGAGTGAGGAACTGGGTCCCTTGACTTTCGGCAAGAAGGAAGAGCAGATATTCCTGGGCCGGGAAATAGCCCAGCACCGCGATTTCAGCGAGGAAACCGCAATCAAGATTGACGGGGCGGTGAAAAGACTTATTTTGGAGGCCAATGGAAAGGCCATCAAACTGCTCCGTGATAATACCGGATCGCTGAAGGCCATTGCTAATGCCCTGCTTGACCGGGAAACACTGACCTTGGATGATATCGAAAAGCTGATCAGCGGTCAGGATCTTGAGCCGAAACCCGCTGTGAAGACACAGCCGAATGAACCGGATGCAAGTGCCGCCAAAGAGCAGCCCCCGCAACACCCGAATCCGGAGCCGCAAGTCCCGCCGCCCTCTGCGCCGGAACAGTCCACCGGGCAGGCAGAGGCTTGACCGCCTCCGGCGGTAACAGCAGCAGCAGATTAATAGATGAAAATACTCACCCGGGATCGTGCCTTGAACTTTCATGACAAAGTCCATGTCATGGGCATTGTCAACATCACCCCGGACTCGTTTTCCGACGGCGGCAAGATAAGCGATGAAAACTCGCTGCTCGCCCTGGTCGATCACCTGGTGGACAGCGGGGCTGATATCATCGATATCGGCGGAGAGTCCACCAGGCCCTTTGCTCCCCCAGTCACCCTGCAGGAAGAACTCGACCGGGTCATACCGGCAATCTGGGCCATCAGACGCCGTCATCATATCCCCATCTCCATCGACACCACCAAGGCCGAAGTGGCCAGGTGCGCCATTGAAGCCGGGGCCGACATCATTAATGACATCAGCGCACTCAGCCACGACCCTGCCATGGTTTCTGTGGCAGCTGAACATCAGGTGCCGGTCATCATCATGCACATGCAGGGAACCCCGCGCAATATGCAGATCATGCCACATTACGATGATGTTGTGGGCGAGATCCGCTCTGCCCTGGGTGAGCGCATACAATGGGCGGAAAACAACGGTGTATCCCGGGACAGAATCATCATTGATCCGGGCATCGGTTTCGGCAAGACCGTGAACCACAACCTGACCATCCTGCGGGAACTCAGACAATTCACCACACTGGGCTGCCCCGTACTGATCGGCCATTCACGCAAATCGTTTATCGGCAAAATCCTGGGAATTGACGATGCCTCCGGCCGCGATGAGGCAACTGCGCTTATCTCCGCTCTCTGCGCCTGGAACGGGGCATCCATCATCAGGGTTCATGATGTGGCAAGGACCGTGCAGGCCGTTAAAATGACCCACGCCATCAGCAAGGGCTGCGCCATGGGTAATGATTAAACATCAGGCGGTCAACCATAGATGCGCGAACGACTCATCAGATACCAGACATACAACAAAAGCCGAAAAATCAAGGCCATTAACTTCCACCCGGCCAAGGCCACCCTGCTCTTCAAGATAATCCCCTATCTTCTGCACTGCAATTATCCCGATCTGCCAGGCTATGTGGACGACCCGCAATGCCCTTTCGGGATCTACCGTTTCCTGCCGGAGAAAATCGTCGACAGCGAACTGTTCCGCCGCTATTTCCCGGATTCCACCGCGAGAAACTATAAAACGTCCTCTCCTTACCCTCGCAATCCCTGTATCCATTCGCTCAAAACCATCGGCAGCATCGGTACCATCGCCCAGTCGGAAAAATCGGATTGTGATTTCTGGGTGAGTATCCGCCTTGAAGAAATCGGCGGCAAAGGGGTTACCCTGCTTGAGGAAAAATGTAAAAAAATTGAGAAATGGGCATTGGAAAACGGGTTTGAAGTCTATTTCTTTTTAATGGATATAGACCAGACCAGGGAAAACAAATTTTCATCCGCCGCCGAAGAGGAATCCGCCGGATCAGCATTAAAACTGCTGCTCAAGGACGAACTGTTCCGCACCCATATTCTCGTTGCCGGCAAAATGCTGCTCTGGTGGCTGATTCCGCCCGGACTGACCGAACAAGGGTATCGTGACTATGTGGAGCAGCTCATTAAGAAACGAGCGCTTAACCTGGATAATTTTATCGATCTCGGCTACCTGTCCGATATCCCCAAGGCGGAAATATTCGGGGCCTGTCTCTGGCAGCTCAATAAGGCCCTTGACAGTCCTTTCAAGTCAGTCATCAAATTCGCTTATCTGGAACTCCTGCTCAAGCATCGGACAAATATTCTGCCTCTCTTTTCCACCAAGATACAATGCCTGGTAACATTTCCCGAACGGCTGCCGAAAAACGAGGTCAAACTCCCCCTCAACCACATTGACCCCTACCTGCTGCTGGCAAAGGAACTGGTGGCATTCTACCAGAAGAATAAAATTAAGGACGAGGATGATCTCATCAGGCAATGCCTTTTTTTCAAGACCCTGGAGGGGACAAAGTCGGAAAAGGATGGCAGACATCTGCAAACAACCCTGGCCCTGATGGAAAAATGGGATCTGCTGCCGCCCAATTACGAGCAGCTGATCAAACTGCATCGCTGGGACTATAAGGATCTTCTGGCTCTCGGCTCCAGGGTGCACGCCTACCTGCTTGACACCTACAACCGGTTGCGCTGGCTGCGGAAATCATTCCAGGACGAAACAGGCCGGACCATCAGCGACCGGGACCTTTCCATCCTTGGGAAAAAACTCTTCAGTTTCTACGATGTCAAACCGGACAAGATACCTTACCTGCATACCCTTTCCCGCCAGTCCATCCTCCAGTCCGACCTCACTTTTCACGTAAGCCGGTATGAGGGGGCTGTCTATTACTATGTTTTCCAGGGAATCCACGACGTGGAATCGATCAGGAATAACCAGCAGGCGCTGATCAAACGCGAGACCGATCCGATTTTTCTGGTGATCTGGCTGGTGATCAACGGCATCATGCAGAAGAAGACCAACATTCACCTGACCAAGAACTTTCTGTCCGTCAACCTGTCCGACCTGCAGTATCTGAGCGACATTATCATCAAAATCTTTCCCCTGTTCAATTTTTCTCAGATTACGGCCAGTGAACTGCTCAGTCAAGAAAAAGTCACCATGGCCCTGATCATCGTCAATTTTGAAACTGAGCCGGTAAAAGGAACGCCGATCCTGAAATCGGCAATTATTACGGTCAACAATTACGGCGAATATTTTCTCCACCATTATACCACCCTGGTGCAGTTGAAAAACGCCATGCGCCTCCTCCTGACCAAACATTTCGTCAGCCGCTGGAACCATAACCTGGAAATCTACATCCCGGAACAGCCGGAAAAATATTATATCCAGAGCCTGTTGGAAAAGTGATGGCTGATGGCTGATGGCTGAAAAAAGAGTAACGGGTCAAGGGAAAAAAGCTATGAAAATTACCTTCTACCATTCAGCCCTCTGCCCCCGCTGCCTGCTGGTGGGACGGACCCTGCAGAAGCTACAGCAGGAATACCCGGATCTGGTGGTGGAAAAAATCGAGGTGATCACACGTCCTATGAAGAGCCTGCGCAATGGCATCAGGCTCATACCGGCCCTTGCGGCCGAGGGCCGGAAACTCGCAGGCTTTATCCTGACACCGGCAGCTGTACGGGAATTTGTAGAAAAGATTTACCAGGACCAGCCCGCCGTTGATTGACCTCAGAAGCAGGCGGGCAGATAGATGTGAAAAGTGGTCCCTTTACCATTTTCTGATTCCACGGTAATGGTGCCGTCATGTTTTCTCATGATGGAGTAGCATATGGCCAGTCCGAAACCCGTTCCCCGCTGGCTTGCCATTCTTTTGGTGGTGAAATAGGGGTCAAAGATTTTTGCCAGATTTTCCTGGGGAATGCCCACCCCCGGATCGGTGATGGAGATGCGCAGATAGGCGCCAGGGGCAATATCAAGGCCGTTCTGTTGGGCGATCTCCTGATTCTCCGCCCGGACCTTTACCACTCCTCCGTTTGCCATGGCCTCCCTGGCGTTAATCACCACATTGTTAATGACCTGCTGCATCTGCGCTGAATCAATGAGCACATCATAAATATCCTCGGCCAGAGCAAACTCGTATTCAATATCCGAACCCCGCAAGGCTGTTTCCACAGATTGTTTCAGCAACTCCTTGATGTTAAGACATTTTTTAAGAGGAGACCCCCCTTCGGCAAAGGTGATGAACTTGCCGGTCAATTCCTTGCCCTGCAGGCAGGTCTGTCTGGCTTCCTCCAGAATCTCAACCTGCTCATTTTCCGGTGGCAAAGCACTTTTAACCAGGGAGATGACCGCCAGCAGCCCGGTTAATATATTATTGAAATCATGGGCAATGCCGCCGGCAAGAATGCCTATGGCTTCAAGTTTCTGGGCCTTCTGCAGTTCAATTTCCAGCTTGCGGCGCTCGGTGATATCGCGAAAGATACCGCGGATGGCAACCGGCTTGCCGTCAACAAACTTGCAATTGCACTTTCCCTCAACCAGTATTCTCCGGCCGTCTCTCGTCACAAACTCGGTTTCAATTTTATCCACCTCATCGCCGGAGAGCAGCGCCTCGAAACTAGCAATGCAGTGGGCATGACAGTCAGGATGAATAACCTCAAACATGGGGAAACCGGGGACCTCATTTTTGGCAAAGCCCAGATTTTCCCGCCAGGCGCGGTTAGCATAGATGGTCCTGCCATCAGGGGCGATACTCTGGATCATGTCCCGGGAATTGTCAAAAAGATCACTGAACAGCTCTTCCCGTTCCCGCATGGCCTGTTCCGCCCTCTGCCGTTCCTCCATCTGTTTCTGCAACTCGGCATTGGCATATTCCAGTTCCCTGGTTCGTCTATCCCACCCTTCCTTCATTCTGCCGATAAAAAAGGCGGCCAGAATCCAGCTCAGGATATCAAGGCCATGGAGATAGGGATTCTCACCATGCCAGCCCGTCTCGAAAAAAAGGGCATGAATCACAATGGCAAGCAGGCCGCCGGCAATGGCATATCTGAGGCTTATACTTAAAGGCATATTACAATCACGGGAAAAGGATTAAGAACGGATTGGCAAGCCGTTCGTCAGTTTTTATTGAAGGGTATCTTCCGCAGCAATGTCAAGGCATAATGGCCCGTGCTTTTCTTCCTTGACCTCCGCCAGCCACGCCTTGACAGCCCTCTCCAGATAACGGTGGTACATGTCCACGCCGCCCAGCCCGAGGCAGCGAAAACAGAAATTGATCTCAAGAAACAGCGGGATCTGATTGATATCGCCGTCAGCAAAAAGAAAATCAAATCCGGCCAGATCGATGCCTGTTTCCCCACAGAAATCCCTTAGCACAGCCACACCCTTTTTCTGCAGATGGGGAAACGACTCATAATCGATGAAGGCTCCTCTGGCCAGGTTGGTGTAAAACCCGCCGCCGCTAACACACCGCCAGTAGGGATAAAAATCTTTGCCGATCACCACCACCCGCAAACTTCGGCCGCCCGTGGCAATGTATTCCTGCACAATGAAACCTCTTTTGCCCTGCTGTTCATATTCGGCAGCCATGACCAGGCACTGATGAAGCTCAGGGGCGGACTGCACCAGAAAAACGTTGTTTCCCTCCCCACCCCAGCCGAATTTAAAGACAAAGGGGTAGGAAAAGGGCAGTGAAACGCCTGAATAGTGACTGACGCACGGGAATGCCAGAGTCTGGGGATGGGGGACCCCCATTTTTTTGAACAGAACGGCCTGCCCTGTTTTATCGGGAAAGGCGAAGGAAATGTCATAATTGGGAAAGACATGGCGGCAGGCGCGGCGGGCGGCAAAATAAAGACTTTCCCGACAGCCCTGGGGCAGGATAATGGCATCCGCCTGGCCCATTGCGCTGATATCCTCGGCGGAAGGGACCTCGCCCCGCAATATCCGGTTATTTTTTGTCTCAATGCAGCGGTTATAGGAAAGAACGTTCACAATTATTGCAATTTCCCGTTCAACCAGTTGACAATGCGTTCTGCCACTCCGTCAACCCGGCCAAACATATTGGTGCCATGGATGTTTGTCTGATCAAAAAGAACCAGCTCCGCTCGTTGTTTCGCCAATTTCCGAGAAATAGCCTCAGCTCCCCGCTCTTTTTCTTCAGCACTGGATAAAATGAGCAGAGGCAGGTCCCCGGGCCACCCTGTTATCTGCTGCAGGGTGGGGATACCGAGATAGTCACTGCCCGGGGTCATGACAACGACGGCCGCAACCGGCACCTGAGCCCGCACGGCAGTATCAATGGCCACACTGCAGCCGACGCTTGCCCCGACCAGACCGATTTTCCTGCAGCCTGCCTGGTCAATCAGGTAACGAACCGCTGCCTCGGCATCGAGATGCATGGCGTTAAACAGGGCAGGGTCGCGTTCCATTACCCGGCCTGAATCATCTCCGTCAGGGCCGATGCGGCTCTCGCCATGGCCGCGCATATCAATAGCCAGGCTTACCAGCCCACGTCGGTCAAGCTCGGCAACCAACGGTTGCCAGCTCTCCTTGATATGACGGTACATAGGGAGCAGAACCACCCCCAGCCTGCCATCACCCTGGGACGGGCGGGAAAGAATGCCGGCAATCCGATACCCGTCGGCTGTTGTCAGTTTCACCTTCTCGGTGGCTGCCTGCCCGGACGGGGCATTGCAGAAAATCGTTACCAAGGAAATCAGACAGAGGAAAAATCGGGCAAGAGATCGCTGTTTCATGGGCCGGCTCCTTGTCATTGATTACATCAATTGTTATTGTTGCTTATAACGATTAAAAAACCAAGAAAAATCAACTAGGAAGAGATATGAACATCAAATACGGCGTGCAATTTCCCCAGGAGGGCATCTGCGCAGATGAACGGAACATTACCAGCGAATGCCGCTCCAAAATTCCAGAGGTGGTTGACCAGCTGGTCGAGTCCTGCCTGGGCGAGGCATGTTTTGAACACATTAACGCCGATCCCCTGCCCTCCAGGCAACGGACCATTGATCTCATTGACCGCTGCCGGGACATCCTCTTCCCCGGTTATTTCCGCTGCCAGGATATTGATCAAGTCAGCCTCCAATACAAGATAGGCCAGGAGGTTTCCACCCTTTACGACCGGCTTTCCATGGAGATCGCCTACAGCATCCGCCATGAGTGCATCCGCCACCATAGGTCCTGCCAGCAGTGCGATGAGCAGGGCAAACAGAAGGCCTTTGCCTTTATCCAGTCCCTGGTCGATTTACGAAAAATTCTGGCCACCGATGTGCGGGCAGCCTATGAGGGCGATCCGGCTGTCACCAATTATGATGAGGTCATTTTCTGCTATCCCGGCATCACGGCCATCACCATCTACCGCATCGCCCACATCCTGTATCAGCTGGAAGTGCCCATTCTGCCCCGCATGATGACCGAATACGCCCACGGCGTTACCGGCATTGACATCCACCCGGGGGCCAGCATCGGCCAATCCTTTTTCATTGATCACGGCACCGGTGTGGTTATCGGTCAGACAGCGGTGATCGGCAATCGGGTAAAAATCTACCAGGGCGTCACTCTGGGGGCGCTCTCCTTCAAACGAACCGAGTCAGGGGAACTTGAACGCACCGGTAAGCGCCACCCCACCCTTGAAGATGACGTCACCGTCTATGCCGGCTCCACCATCCTCGGCGGCGACACGGTGATCGGCGCCCGCTCCGTGGTTGGCGGCAACGTCTGGCTGACCCACTCCATTCCACCCGACACCAAGGTCATACTCAATCCGCCGGAACTGGTTTTTAAAACGAAATCATAATCCACCTTTTGCGGGCTTGGTCGTTGCAGGCGATCTTTGGATTGCAGCTCCGCCTGAGCCCCTCTTTGTTGCCCGTAAGCTCTCACTGTGTGTGTTTCCCAGGTTGGGTCTTTCCTGATCCCCCAAAAAAAGAAGTTGACACAGTCTGCAAAAGATGATTTTTTACTCTTTTTCTAACGCAAAAAATGAGTTACAGAAATTCTTTTCTTCCAGGCACTGCCCTGTGCGGTGTTTTTTCTTAATTTCAACTGGAGTGAACCGCCGTGCTTTATCAATACACTTGAACGAACCGCTGCTTTGTCAGTCAGCCCGGTACGGGCTGTAACAGTTGCCGGCGATCTCATCTCTGATCCGTCCCCTGCTTCCCGCTTTTTTTTAAGTCCTCTCCCATAAGGCGTTCGGGCCGGGCAGTCGGTGAGCCTGCCGAATGTCCGCAAAGAGCGTATACGCCCTTGCGTTGCCCGGGAGGAGACGAATTCCCTCTATTAATGCTGAATCCGCGCCAGCGGCCCCCTTACGGGTTCTGGCCTCCTCCCGGCATATCCGCCTGAACTTTATTTCACAACCGGCATGGCAAGGGTCCAACGCTCCGCTTTAACCAAGAAAGGTGTCGGAGATGAATGGATCAGAAGCAAAGTTTATCAATCTCACAATCAATGCAAAACAGATATGCGTCAGACAGGGAACCACCCTCAAAGAGGCGGCCCTGTCCATTGGTATAAAAATTCACGGGCTCTGCCATCTGCCCGGAAGACCTGACTCATCCCGGCCATGCCTGCTCTGCCTGGTGGAAACGGACGGTATACCGGTCCGCTCCTGCCGCACCGAAGCGATAGAAGGCATGGTGGTGAAAACCGCGACCCCGGCCTTAGACGAACACAGACGGCAGCAACTGGCAGAGCTTGTCTCCTTCCATTACGGCGACTGTATGGCGCCCTGCAATCTCACCTGTCCGGCCGGCATCAATGTGCAGGGTTACGTGAATCTCATTGCCCGGGGTGAGTATGCTGCGGCGCTGGCGCTGATCCGGGAGAAAAATCCGCTGCCCGGCATTGTCTGCCGGGTCTGCCCCCGTTTCTGTGAAAGCCGCTGCCGACGGGTACTGGTCGATGAACCCATTGCCATCAATCACCTGAAACGTTTTGTCGTTGAATACGGACGGCGCAATGGGGAAACGGAAAAACCAGGCAAGGCGACCGGGAAACGTGTGGCGATCATCGGCGGAGGACCGGCCGGATTGTCCTGTGCCTATTATCTGCGCAGATTCGGCCACGATGTGACGATCTATGAGGCAAGGGAAAAGCTCGGCGGTTTGACCAGATATGCCCTGCCGGCCTTTAAACTGCCAGATGACGACATCGATCTCGAGGTGGAAACAATCATCAGCCTGGGGGTTCATGTGCGGACAGGCAAATGCTGGGGACGGGACTTCACCCTGACGGACCTGTTAAACGACGGCTTTGACGTCGTTTTTGCCGCAATCGGTCTGCCGGGGCAGAAAAAAATCAAGATTGCCGGCGGCGATCTCACCCGGGACGCCTTCCATTTCCTGCAGGGGCTCCGCGCCGGTCAGTCTTTTTCCCTCGGCAACAAGGTGCTGGTCATCGGTGGCACCCGCATGGCGGTGGAGACGGCCCGATGCGCCCTGCGTTGCGGCTCCAGGGAGGTGACCGTGGTTCACCCCCGGGCCAAGGTCGAGATGAGCGCCCACCAGCGGGACATTGCCGAGGCGGAAAAGGAAGGGGTGCAGTTCTTCATGATGGCCCAGCCCTTACAGGTCTTACAGGAAGGACAGCTTCTGCGGGTGGAAATGGCACGCACGATTCTCAGCCAAACCGACGAACGAGGCATGCGCCACCCGGTTATCCTCGAAGGTTCCTCTCTCTGGTGGGAAGGTTCCTCGGTATTTGCCGCCCCTGGCCTGGAAAGCGACGGTAACATTGGTGAATTCGGCCGGTTGGAGCAGAATCTGCAACTCACGGCCCAACGAACCATCAAGGTAAATCCTACCACCATGCAGACCAATGTTGCCGAGATATACGCCGGCGGCGATATGGCCAGCGGGCCGCGCAGCGTCATTCAGGCGGTGGACAGCGGCCGGCGGGCAGCCCAGGCCATGCATGCGCATATTACCGGCAGCCGCCCGCCGGCCCGGGAAGCCGACGGCCGGATAAACTGCAGCAGGGGCAAGAAATTTGAAGAGGTGGACATGCGCAATTACGACGGCGCAGCCATCCGCCTGCAGGAGAATATCCCCGCCCGCCCCCCGGACAGGCGCATCAACGACTTCGATCAGGTGGAACTCGGCTACAGCGAGGGGATGGCCGTCCGCGAGGCGCAAAGATGCCTGCAATGCGGCTGTCTCGGCCTGGCAAAGTGCGGCCTGCGGCCCCTGCTGAACGAATATAAAGTGCAAACCCGCACGGCGCCCACCCGCATGCCGGCCAAAGGACATGAAAATCACCGCTTCATCGCCGTGGACCCCAACCGCTGCATCGTCTGCCATCGCTGTAAGCGGGTCTGCGAATTTGACGCCTTTTCCATGGACTATGTCGAGCGGGAAGGCAGCGTGACCGATATTTCACTTGCCCTCAACGACAACTGCGTGTCATGCGGCGCCTGCGTTGATGCCTGCCCCACCGGCGCACTGACCAAAAAACACCTGGCCCTGCCGCTGCTGCCCTCTGAAGCCGCCGTGGTCCGCAGCGTCTGCACCTATTGCGGCACCGGCTGTAATATTGATCTGCACGTAAAAAACGATGTGCTGGTTGAGGTGAAGGCTGATGCCGGCCAGCCCCCCAACTACGGCGATCTCTGCGTCAAGGGCCGCTTCGGCTTTGCCTTTCACCGCAGCAATGAACGGCTGGTGCAGCCGCTCATTCGGGAAAGCATCGAAGACCCGTTCCGCAAGACCAGCTGGCAGGAGGCCCTCTCCTTTGCCGCTAAAGGTTTTACCAGGATTCTTGCCAGCCGCGGCCCGCAGGCCGTCGGCGTTCTGTCCTCCTCCCGCTGCGAAAACGAGGTGAACTATCTGGCCCAGAAGTTTGCCCGGCTCGTGTTGCAAACCAACAGCGTTGACAACTGCGCCAGGGTGTGCCACGCGCCGTCGGTGAGTGGGTTGCGCATCGCCCTCGGCAGCGGCGCGGCCACCAACTCCCTGGACAATATTGAGCTTGCCGATGTGTTGCTTATCTGCGGCTCCAATACCAGCGAGGCGCATCCGGTGGCGGCCATGAAGGTGAAAAGGGCGCTCGCCAAGGGCGGCAGACTGATCGTCATCGATCCCCGGCGCACGGAGATGGCGGCCATGGCTGATATCTGGCTGCGGCTGGTGCCCGGCACCAACGTGCCGCTGCTCAATTCCCTGCTGCATGCCATGCTGGATGAGAGCCTGGAAAACAGAGATTTCATTGCGGCCCGCACCGAGAACCTGGATATGGTGCGCCAGCATGTCATGAATTTCTCCCCGGAGATCATGGCGGCCAAAACCGGCGTTAATCCGCAGCTGGTGCGCCAGGCCGCTCGCCTTTACTGCGGGACCGACCTGGGCATGATCCTTTACGGTCTCGGTGTGACGGAACACCGCAACGGCACTCAGGGGGTCATGGCGCTGGCCAATATCGCCCTGGCCAGCGGCAATATCGGCCGTCCCGGGGCGGGTATCTGCCCCCTGCGCGGCCAAAACAACGTCCAGGGCTCCTGCGACATGGGAGCCCTGCCCTATGTCTACTCCGGTTACCGGGATGTGGCCGATGCCGCGGCCCGCCAGGAGCTGGGACGAGCCTGGGGCGCAGAGCTGCCCGTCGACCAGGGTCTGACCGAACCGGAGATGTATGAGGCGGCAAGAAACGGCCGCTTCAAGGGATTGTACTGTATCGGCTATGACCCGCTGCACACCCAGGGGGACATCAATATGGTGAAACAGGCCTTTGCCCGGATGGAGTTGGTGGTGGTGCAAGAGATCTTCCTGACCGAAACCACGGCCATGGCCCATGTGGTGTTCCCAGCCGCCTGTTTTTATGAAAAGGACGGCACCTTTACCAATGCCGAACGCCGGGTTCGGCGCATCAGAAAGGCGGTGCCTCCCCCCGGCCAGGCCCTGCCAGACTGGCAGATCACCTGCCGCCTGGCCACTGCCATGGACTTTCCCATGCACTATAACGGGCCGGAGGACATCATGGACGAGATCGCCCGCACTACGCCGATCATGGGAGGCGTCAACTACAACCGATTGGAGGGTGAGGGCCTGATCTGGCCCTGCCCCCATGAGCGACATCCCGGCACCCCCATCCTGCATACCGAGAGTTTCACTAGGGGCAAAGGCTGGTTTTCCGTGCTGCCCAATGTGGAAACCCTGGAAACCCCGGACGAGGAGTATCCTCTGATCCTGATCACCGGCCGGCGCCTGGCCCACTACAACAACGGCTCCATGACCAGAAGATGCCAGGAACTGGTTGACATGATCCCCGAGGAAACTCTGGAAATTCATCCGGATGACGCCGATCGTCTGGGCATCATTGACAGCATAGAGGTTACGGTCCGCTCGCGGCGGGGAGAGATCAGGCTGCCGGCCAGGGTGACTACGCGCAGCAGACCGGGCAGTGTTTTTACCTCCTTCCATTTTGCCGAGCCCCTGGTGAATGCCATTACCAGCCCCGGGGTGGATGAGATCGCCGGCACCCCTGAGTACAAGGCCTGCGCGGTCGCCGTTTTGCCCGCTCCTCCGGCATAATTCGCCATCATGCCCTCAGCGATCAGTTTCCCAAAGACCAGTTTAAACCAGACACCAATCCCGACAATCACAGCGCAGAACTCGGTGCAGTGATTGTCGGTTCTCAAAATATTTACTGAATTTGTCCAGCCATTAATCCAGCCCATGAGCTATTGCAGCGGACAATCTTTCCGTCCCCAGTCTGTACCGAATAGCAGCCAGTCATCCATATTACAGGCGCCGTCGTTGTTGAGGTCGCATTCGCAAGAAGGCGGAGGCGGGAATAACAGGCAAGGCAGGTCGAGTATCTTCAACTCATCATTGGTGTTATCAACGAGTACAAAGGTGTTGGTGTCGATGTCCAAGGCAATGCCCTGCGGTGTTGGGAAAAAGGGTGTTGTGTCAAATCTTGCTTTCAGGACTCCCTTGGGACTTACGACAAACACTTCGCCCAACGAACTGTCAGTGACGGCAAAATTGCCGTTTACAGAGATATGGGAAATACCACTGGCATAACTGGAACCGAAAACATCCAAGCTGAATTGGTCTACTATTCTTCCGGGACGGGAAAGGTCTACCATCACGGCAGCATCTTTTATGTAATCCACTACCGCCATATATCCACTGCTCGGCACATAGGCAATGCCGCTGGGGTAAGTGGCGCTGATGCCAAAGGTTGCGGTGTCAAATTGCGCCAGCAGATTACAGCTTGCGTCAATGGTAAATATTTTATCTTTATAGTCGTCGACAATGCTGAACTGCCCGACACCGGGTCCATAGGTGATGCCTTTGGCACTGGTGGAAAAAGCGGAAATGTCACATTGCGTGATCAATGCCTCCGACTCAGGATCAACGAAAAATACCTCTGCCCCTGTATTGTCGACAATGGCATAAATGCTTTGGCTCCGGTCATAGGCGATGCCAGTTGGACTGGAACAGCCAAGATCAAAAAGATTAATCGTCTTTACCACCTCTCCTGTAATATTAAAGAAGAAAACCTCATCCTGGCCGTTGCTGGCAACCGCCAGGTCTTCATTACAAGCATCATAGGCAATGCCGTAGGAGTACGGTGATGAAACAAAGCCGACATCGAATTGATCCTGCAGATTGCCGGACTGGTCGAAAAGAAACACGTCGTTCAGAGTACCATCAATAATGGCCAAGTATTCTGAGCCGGGCATGAAGGTAATGCCGTAGGGGGTGGTGCAGCCGTCTGGGCCGACGGGAAATGATCCTAGCAAATTGCAATCAAAATCAACAAAATATACATAATCCGTAGTAATATCGACAATGGCGAGATCTCCGGCATAGAGGCCATCGGCAATATAGGTGATCCCTTGCGGATTGGTAGAGCCAAAGGTTGTAGTGGAGCATTCATGAACCGGGCTGCCACCCGATGTGGGAACAACAAAAACCTTATCCGCGGAATCATCGATGATGGCAAAATTTCCAGCGTTCTCCCCCTCAGAGATATAGGCAATGCCGCTGGCATAGTTGGAATAGGAACTTACTGAAAATTGATCTTGGACAATCCCTTGCCGATCGATGATATACACCATGTCATCCTCGTCATCGACAATGGCAAAAAGACATGTCGAGGGAATATGGGTAATGCCCTGAGGAGTTTGCCCACCGAAGTAACCGGTGTCGGCATAATCCACCATCACCGGGATGGTCACCGCCAGGGCAGAGTTGACACAGCACCACAGCATGATAATAAAAAATAAAGCAACCACTCGGCATATTAATCCTTGCCATAAAACCGCATTGAATAATCGTTTCATACCCCTCCTCCTTTTCAAAAATTTTCAGTGCTCCACCCGTCAATTATTAACAACGTCGACACTTTTCCGAATGCCTTTCACTGATCAAAATAAAACAGCCGGGCTACGCCGTATTTCCGACTTTTCGAAGTCAGACGCGGCAGCCCGGCTGTTTTATTTAATAAAGTGCCAATGCAGACAGAAAAAAACCCGTGGCTTTCCGTCCCCACCTCACGATAGGTTTGGCTTTACTGATAATTCAGATATGCAGTAGAAATTTGAGTTGCATTTGTCCTCCATCTTCAAGCATATAACCCAACAGAATGCCGTACCTTTCTGTCAAAAAAGATACGGCCGCCAGACAATTAGCTGCCTGCTACTGCTCACATATCAGGCAATCACTCTGCCCCCAGTTCTCACCGAAGCGCAACCAGTCAAGCATATTGCAGCTACCGTCATGGTTGTGATCGCATTCGCACGGCTGAACATCAACCTCGTTACAATCTGTTCTCCCCCAATCACTGCCGAACACCAGCCAGTCCTGCATGTCGCACAGGGTGTCCTGGTTGAGATCGCAGTCACAGAAATGAGGAAGGCCGGCGATCCTGACATGATCGATATACCAGCCTGCTCCGGTACCACTGTCATTATCCGTTTGATGCGAAAAGGCTATCCTGACCTTTTCGCCCGTATGGGCTGAGAGATCTATACATCTCAATGTCCAACCAGCTGATGGTCCTGGTCCGACAGGGCCGCTTATATCCTGCCACGCCGACCATTTTTGTGAGGATTCATCAAATACCGACAGATGCACATAGCCGTAATCGCCCCCCTCGTAGGAAAACCAATGCCTGAAGCAAAGGGTAGATGCCACGTCTATAGACAGATAAAAGGAAGGACTGACAAGACGGCTATCGGTTACAGTCGGATATTTTCCGCCCAGAATTGTCCCTGCACACTGTTCTCCGCTATAGCAAGCGGATGGCCCATAGGTGGGTACCCCGACCTCCCAGACCCCATTTCCCGTATACCAGTCATCCCAACCGCATTCAAAATCCCAGGTTAGCTCTGGAACCTTCTTAATTATTTCAAGATCATCAATGAACCACCCAGCACCGATACCACTGTCGTTGTCTGTGTAATGCCAAAAGCCTATCCTGACTTTCTTCCCTGCGTAAGCAGTAATATCTATGCTTTGCGGAGACCACACTACAGAAGAAGTGTTGCCTGTTGCACCGTTTATGGAGCTGAAAGGAGACCAGCTTCCCGACGCCTCATCGTAAACTGAGATCTGAACATAACCATAATCGCCTCCCTCATAGGAAAACCATTGCATAAAGCGAAGATGCAACTCCTCGTCGCCTGTAATAACAGGAAGTATTATGGAAGGGCTGATAAGCCGACTGTCCGTTACAGTAGGATAATTCCCCCCACAAACCGTCGCCACATACAACAATCCTCCTCCCCAAGGTGGATTAGGAGGGGTATGTAGACACAAATCCCATACCCCGTTGTCAGGGTACCAGCCGCCCATGCCCGTCTCGAAGCCCTCCTCATAGATGACTTCTTCTTCAGCAAATACCATCCCTGTATTAACCAATAAGAATAAAGCAATAAGAATTCCCCACCACCCCTTCTTTCTCCCCATCATTTTCCCCCCTTTCTAAGTGGTTATCCACTTGCCGAGCAAATCCTCTTCGTTTATGGCACCGGACAGTCCATCCTGCCCCAGTCCTGACCGAACAGCAACCAATCCGCCATGTTGCAGCTTCCGTCCGTGTTCAAATCACACTCACAGACCACCCCGGGATCGAGACAATCGGTCCGGCCCCAGTCTTGGCCGAACAGCAGCCAGTCCGCCATGTTGCAGCTTCCGTCAATATTGAGGTCGCATTCGCAGGGTTCCGACAGGGCCTGTGTCCGGTAGTTGTTATAGAGTTTCCAGTTGTCCGGCTCAAACTGCGGCACAGAGGCGTTCGGATTGATGTTGGTGATGTGATAGGTATGCTGGTTCCAGATCTTTCTGGCGTCCGGCCAGCAGCTGTCATTGCCGTACACCTCAATACCGGTGTTGCCGGGGAAGGCGTAGTTATTGACCGCCACGACGATTTCAGCATGCCTGTCATTGTCAACATCGAGGATGATCGGCTGTTCCATAAGGGTGCCGGACGGTCCCGGTGCTTCAAAAAGAACAGCACCATTGTCGCCCTTGAAAATGCGAAGCTTTTCTTCGTCGCTGTAAACAATCTCGAAGCGTCCATCCTGATTGAAATCAAAGGCGGTAGAACTCGCCGCCCTGGAGCTGTGATCTCTTATTTCGGTCATCCATTTCACTGTGCCATTTGTTTCAAAGGCGACATAATAATCATAGCCGCCGACACCGATCTCAAGCTGCCCGTCTCCGTCAATATCAGCAACAACCGGCGGGCCGTTCCCTCCTCCCGGCGGCATGCTCACCGGTCCCCACTTCACCGTTCCATCATGCTCCTTCATGGTGACCATATCACTCCCGACAATAACGATCTCCGGGTAGGGATCATCGTCGAAATTTCCAATGGCCGGATTGCCGGCAGGTGAGGTGTTCCAGTAGATGGCGCCATCGAATCTGTAGGCGGTGCCGCCGGTTATCACCTCGGGATGGCCGTTCAGGTCGAGATCCGCCACTACTGAGGCATAACTTGAGCCGGCTACGCCGGTCCAGCGTACGGTACCGTCATTGTTGAAGACAGTTCTGCCGGCAATGATCTCAGGTGTGCCGTCTTCATCAAGGTCGGCAACGGCAACGGCGACTCTACCGATTACTGTGCTGCTGATCCATTTGAAACTTCCATCGTTTTCAAAGCAGATAATGTGACCGGAATCTTTGCTGACAACAATCTCCGGCTTGCCGTCTTTATCAATATCAGCCACGGCTGGTTCGGCACCGGCATTGACCCGGTAATTCGGGCTGGTAACACTGAAAATTTCACTGCCGCCGGCGCCGCTTATGGCACGAAGAATTCCTCCTCCCTGCCACCCCAGTGCCTTACTGAATGTGCTGAAAATGATATCCGGCACCCTGTCGCTGTTTACGTCGGCAGCCACAGGCGCCATCATGACCTGATCATATTCAGGTTCCACCGTGGTACTGTTCCAGGTCCACTCGAGTTCCGGCCAGCAGCTGCTGGAAAGGGCATCAAGTCCCACAAAATCCGCCTCAGGCTCAAAACAGCTGATCAGTTCCCGATTAGTGCTGACCACACCGTTGCCCCGTTTCAGGATGTCGCCATCGGTAAATGCCGGCGTCTCCTCAAAAAGGATTTCGGTGGAGAAGTTGAGCAGTTCCCTGGCTCCATCGCGGCGGCCGGTCACTGCGTCGAGACCGAAGTCAACGCCCCGATCAGGAATCCCGGCAGGTACATCGGCCGGCAGCAGGGTGGAGTTTGCCTCGACAATGACGCCGGTTGCGGCCGAGAGCAGATCTCCATCAAGAAAAACGGGCGAAATGGGCATGGGGCCGGTACCCTCAGTGGAAAACCAGATGTCCAGTTCGTATTTACGGAGCATGACGGCAAGCTCATCAGGGTTATTGATGAAGAAATCCCGGCCCAGACTTCTTGCCGCTTCAAGGAACCGCGCTATCATCTCAGTTTTCCCGACAAACTGCAGACCATCCAGGCCGATATCGTATTGAATTTTAAAAAGATAAAGAAGGGCGCTGTTGGGAATAATCGCCCCGTTGGTGGCAAGAAGATCACCAGCGGTAAACTGGCCGGTGTTGGGACTATCCAGCTCTGTGGAAAAGGCCACCAGTTCCTTTTCGCTTTCAATGACGTCTACCGCGTCAAGCCCGAGATCTGATTTCACGTCAAAGGGCCTGAGAAGATCCTGATTCCTGGCGCAGAGCGTGCAGTCCCGGCCGATCAGGTCTCCGTCAGAGATAATCGGATTGCCGTCGGGCGGCTCAGGTCCCTGGGTCACGAAATCCTCTTCAGTGGAAAAGGCGATCTCGCGGCAGGCTTCCAGTTGCAACCCCACTGTATCAATGTCTTCCGCGTCGGTTGCCGTTACAGCGGCTGTCTTTTCCGACCCGCTTGTTTTTGCCACGGCTGCCCGTGGGGCTGACGCCAGTTGGGAGAGAAGCGCATTCATGGTTTCCTGTTCCACCCTGGCAAAAAGGGCGTCAAGCCCGATAAAGCCGGCCTTCGGCTCAAAACAGATGACCAGATCGCCATTGGGGATAATCACTCCGTCTCCCGCCTCCAGCATGTCCCCATCGGTGAAGGAAGTTTTGCCATGAAAAAGAATCTCCGTGGAAAAGTATATGGGAGAAACTGTGGCCGCCTGGACCAGGGCGGCAGCATCAAGACCGAAATCAACACCCCTGTCCGGAATGCCTGCCGGTACTGACAGCGGCAACAAGGAACTGTTTTTTTCGACGACAATACCGAATCGAGCGGAAAGGAGGTCCCCGTCAAGAAAAGCCGGAGCCGCCGGATCAGGGCCGATTCCCTCAATGGAAAAGAGGATATCAATATCGAACTCCTCCAGCATGGCGGCCAGCCTTTCCGGGTTGTTGAGCCATTCCTGTCGGGATATGGTGGAGGCATACTTCAGAAAGGATATTACTCGGTCAGGTGAACCGACCAACTGCAGGGCGTCAAGACCGTAGTCAGCCCTCAGGGTCTTGAATTTGTCCAGCAGGGCGATGTTCGGGATGACTGCCCCATTGGTCACCAGCAGGTCGCCGGCCGTGAACTGGCCATAGGGGCTGTCGAGTTCCGTTGAAAAGGCAACCAGGTAGAGTTCCACGTCAACGACATCAACTGCGTCAAGGCCAAGATCCGCTGCAATATCATATTTCTGTAACAGATCGGCATTGCGGGCGCAGACAGCACAATTTTTACCCAGCAGATCACCGTCCGAGATAATGCGATTACCGTCTGGTGGTGTCGGACCCTGGGTGACAAAATCCTCTTCCAGGGAATAGGCAAATTCGCTGCAAAATTTCAGGGCACCCGAACCGACCTGTGCAAAAGACAATTGCACCGTTACCAGTGACATCGCTGTCAACAGTACAGCTGCCAAGAGAATACTGATTATTTTTTGCATGGTTATCCTCCTTCCCTGGGTCATATTGATGATTGATAAGGAAAGACACAGCAATGAACGCCGAATTCACGGTGGCAGCAGATAAGTTCCGTACCGTGCTGCGCCTTTTCAACAGACCAAATATGAAAAGACATTTAAGGCAGCGAGGTCATTTCTTCATGACGAAGACAGACTGTGGTACCATCATGAAACGATACCTGAAGTCCCTTCCCGCAATTTTATCATCTGCCTGTAACCAGAGGACCTCCTGCCGGATGCCCCGTGGTTACAAAAAAAATCAGCAGAAACCCATCAGTTTTTCATCCTGCGCCGCAAGGCAACAAGACCTGCCAACCCTGAACCGAGCAACCATACGGCACCGGGGATTGGGACAACGTTGACGGATGCAAGATGAGTGGGAATAACCAGATCGTCAATAATCGTACCCCCATCGATTATTGCAAGTGCCCAATCTGGTCTATTCGGGTCTAGACTATAGTCGTAAAACCAAATTTCATTCATAAGGCTCGCCTGAGTAGCAGTAAGCTCAAAGGTGCCGAAAAACAGAAGATCCTCCCCCGCTCTCAGACCAGTGAAAGCCCATTCATTCATCGTTTGACCGCGGAATCTTACATGGCCTGAGCTTATACCCTGCGGGTCATCCGGATAAACCGCCCATGCTTCATATAAAGCAAGATTGGAAGCATCAAGATTTGCATCAGGAAACTGTACGTCCCAACCCGCCTTCCAGAGCCC
This sequence comes from Pseudomonadota bacterium, assembly GCA_018897105.1. Taxonomy (GTDB): domain Bacteria; phylum Desulfobacterota; class Desulfobulbia; order Desulfobulbales; family SURF-16; genus SURF-16. Next base: position 12,043 of record JAHILF010000105.1, on the reverse strand, counting down.
TAGGTCAGGAATAATAATTTGTCCCTGCTCATCAACATCCAAGATATTAAACCATAAATCCACCATCACGGTGTCGCCTACTTTTAAGTCGATGGTCGTTCCAGTATCCAGCACGCTTTTGGCCAAAGACGTATCCCCCCCATAGAAATCTATGTCAAAGGTGAGCACCGTTGAAGCCTTGGCGGCTGTGCTGAATGCGAAAAGCATTGCGACAATGAGCATTGCTAGACTTACTTTTTTCATCATTTCCTCCTTAAAAAGTTTTCTTGTTTTACTTCCTTTTCGATACAACCCCCTCTTTACATGCATAGGCAAAATATCAACCCCACAGCTAGCTGAAACGACATTTCATTTTCCCCCTTGATCTCGAAACACAAAACACCACAAAGCGCTCTTCTGCGAGGAGCTTCACCTATTCCGTTTATTTTATCCCACCAGACACAACCAACCAGCCTGACCTGTTCTTGAATAATATGACAGATATGATCTTACTGATGTCTTACTGAAAAATTTATTCCTGAAAAAATTTGACTGCAAACTGCGACAAACAACTATTTGTTTTCATTGATTTTCATAATTCAACAAAATGACATGCCACTTTGTTCGGCCATGTCATTTTGCTCTTACTGAATCAATTTTTCAGGTTGTTGAAAACTTACAGTCCGCTTACAGTTACGAACGGATTTTAGGCAGGCAGCCAAAAAAAAGGAAAAGGCAGAAAGTCGAGCAGACAGCAAAGATACGGGTTCAGTTCAGGCAGGGGGCTGAGGTGAGGGCAGTTTTTTATCAACCCCAGCCCGCAGGGAGTGGTGCAATTTTATTGTCGCGGATGAGGGTTCTGCATCGAGCACGGCGCGCAGCACCTGGCAGCAGTTGCTGTACACCTTCAGCGCCTCGGTTATGCGGTTCTGCTTCTGCAGGCAGATCATGAGCCGCTGATAGAAAACTTCGGAGAGCGGACTTTTCTCCATGGCCTGTTGGTACAGACCGGCTGCCTCCTGCCACTTGCCGGCCTCCTCCAGTTGTTTGCCAAACAGCTCAATGCCCCGCTCAAACCTGCTCTCCAGCCGCTCGCGCATGGGAATTGTCCAGTGCTCGTCATTATCCTGGGCCAGAAAGGGACCATGGTAAAGACGGAATGCCTTGCGGGCCAGGACAGTTGCCTGGGCGGTACTATTCCCATTTTTTTTCAAGAGTGCCTCGGCACGGCTGAGCAGACGCTCAAAGGCCCAGGCATCCACCCAGCAGCAATTCGGATCAATGGTCACCTTGCCCTTCTGTAGAAGGATGGCTTCATGGGCGCCCAGCAGAGTGCGGAGACGAAACAGGGTGGTGTCAAAGGAACGCCGCGCCTTTTCGCCGTCTGCCTCCTGCCACAGGGCATCCATGATGTTCAATTCGCTGACCTTGCGGCCGCCTAAGGCCAGGAGAACTTTGAGAAAAGCCAGGGGCTTGGTCTTTTTCTTGGAGGCATAGGGCAGCTTTTTGCCGTACTTTGCCAGGCCAAAGCGACCCAGGGTATAGACCCGGAACATCCAGGGCCATTCCTCCACCTCCTGAGGCGACTGCGGGATTTGCAGCCGGCAGCGCTGCACAATTTTCTGGGCATAGTCAGTCTGGATATTCTCTACAATGGCCTTGGCGCAGAGTTCGGCCAGTACCGTCCGTTGCAGCATGAATGGCACCAGGCCATGCTGTCCGCTTCCCAGAGCCATGGCCTGTCGCAGTGTATTGAATCCGGCCGGTGCATCACTGTCGATAAAATGAAAATACGCCTCCAGCAGACTGCCCTCTAATTCCAGCTGACAGAAATCACCTTGCAGCGAAGCTTCTTTCCCCTGCTGCAGAAACTGCCAGGCCAGTTCCCGGTCGCCATGGACGCAGGCGATCGCGGCCCGGAGAAGGATACAGGCTGTTTTTGCATAGCAGACCACGGCGGAATCCGCCAGTTCCATGGCCAGAGTGGCTGCCGATGCCGCATTTTCCAGCTTCCCCTCCTGCAGGGCCAGAGCAGCATGCAGAAAATGATAACAGAACTGGCAGGTCGGATATTTGCTCTGCGGAATGGCAGCCATGCGGGTGAGCAGTTCTGCTGCAAACTTTGTGTCACCTTTGAAAAGAGCAGCCCTGGCACCGTCGCACAGCAGCTCGAAATCCATTAAATGTTTACCCGAGAGATCAGCTAGGGCCAATCCGTCGTTGAGCAGTTTCAGGGCCTGATTGAATTCACCGCGGGCGTTTGCCAGAAATATCTCCGCGGCTATTATCTTGATCCGGGAGGCGTGATCTGACGGCATAGAACAGGCTGTCTGCCGCAGTATATCAAGTACCCCCTCCGCCTCATCACACTTTCCCGTGTAAACGCGGTAAATAGCCGCATGCACCAGGATCTGAGCCTTGACCGCCAGATCATTGGTTGATTGGGCCAGCTGCAGCCCGCGTTCTTCCCAGACAGAAAAATTCTCATGCCGGGGATTCCGAATAACCAGCGCCACATACATGCCTGCCGTCACCCGATCGGCTGCTTCTCCGGGAGGAAGTCGATGCGGATCAGGCATAATTTCCTCAAGTATTGCCAGATAACGGTCAAGAGAAGCAGAGTCATCCAGGCTGGCCAAAAGGCATTCCATGATGCCTGCCCAGGCCAGCATGGTATCTGTCCGTCCCCCATCCGCATCGCGGAAAATGACAAAAGCCCGCTGGAAAAAATGCCGGGCAGCCAGAGGATCCGAATCCTTTTCAGCCATGCCCATCCAGTAAAGCAGGCGGGGATCATTTTCAATCATATGGCCGGGAAGGGCCTGCAGCCATTTAGAGAGAACCGGGCATCGCCCTTGCTCTATCAGAGATCTTGCCTTCTGCAGAATCAACCAGGCGAGACCTTCCCAGTCAGATGCCTGCCTGAGCAGGAAAGAGGCCTGATCCTCCTGACCCGCTTCCAGCATCAGGCTGGCTACCTTCTGCAGCAGAACCTTCTTCTGCTGCGCGGAAAACTGCATGGTTGCCCGGTCCTGAAGGAAGCGACGGAAAAGCGGATGATACTGATAGAGCGGTTGATCCTTTTCCACCCTCTTGGTAAACTTGTTGGAACGGCACAGAAATGACAACAGGCTGCTGACCTGCGGGAAACCGGTAAGCCGGGCGGCCTGGTCGGGATGAATACTGCTCAGAAAGGACGTTTTGAGGAGAAAATCTTTCATGTTATCCGCCAGTTCATCATAGACCTCTCCGGCAAAATACTCGAAAATATCTTCCTGACTGGAGATATAAAAGCGCAAAGTAATATCGTTATTTGCCAGGCAGCCGTTCATCACCAGCTGCAGACCAGCCGCCCAACCGTCAATCTGGGCAAAGACATCCGGAAAGTGCTCCATATCCGACGTGTTGAAGCCGTGCAATTCACAGATCTTCCGGCACTCGCTCTCGCTCAGACGCAACTGCTCCCAGCCCAGAAGAGCCATCTGCCGGTTGACGCGCAACCTTGAAAATTTGGTGGGCGGACCGTTACGGCTGATAATGATCACCGAGAGCCCTTCGGGTATTCTCGACAAACCGGCCAGAAGCGCTCGATGCAAAGGGGCACCCGGGGATATTTCCTGGTAATCATCAAGAACCAGGACAAACGGCGGCTTGATGCTACCGGCCAGGTTATTGAAAAACTGCCTGCTGGATTTCTGAATACCCTTGGCAGATCTGTCTGCCAGTTCCGCAAGCATTCTGCCGGCTTCCTCGGCAAAATTCCCCAGCGCCCGGCTCAGGTCGTGGAAAAATGAGCTGAGATTGTCATCACCTGAGTCCACCTTATACCACACAGATGGAAGCTGCCGTGACTCCAGATAACTTGCGACAACGGACGTCTTTCCGCAACCTGCAGGGCCGGTGATGAACGTCACGGGGAGTTTTCTGGCTTTATCAAGTTGAAGAAAGAGGCCTTCGCGGGGTAATGTTGCGCCGAGACAAGGTTTGCTGATTTTGACAATATTGCTCATTATGCCCCCATATAATTTTTTGCTCCTGCGGGACAGATTTAAGGGAACTTTGAAAAATTCCCAAAAAAATCAGACCGACAAATACAACAGTTTACCAGGCTACCATTACTGCTAAAAATAATATCTGATCCCCGTCAATGCGGTAAAATGTCGCAGAGCGGCTCGAGTGCAGGTATTTCCCGGGCTTTGCCAGCAAGAAACAAAGGAAATATAACAGACAAATTTAGCGGACTTTTTCTCGATACCCCTTCCTGGCGATGAAATTTCCAGAAATTGCAGCAGAGTCTTCATATGCGAAAAAGGTGATCGGGCACCATCTTTTGCCGACAGTGCCGGAACAGCAAAAGGCAAAAAAAAATATCATTTTACCGATGAAAGGGTGGAAATAATTTGTAAGATGGATTACTAATGTATAATTTTGCCAATACATGTGCCGTTAAGGCACTCCCGATTTGTTATCATCTTATATCTAACCTATCAACATGTAAGGAGAAGTTATGTCACGGAAAATGGTCACCATTGATGGCAACCAGGCGTGTACCCATGTCGCTTATGCCACAAGCGAAATTATCACCATCTATCCCATTACCCCGTCTTCCCCCATGGCAGCCGAAGCAGATTCCAAGGCAACCGCCGGGCAGAAAAACATCTGGAACAGCGTTCCGGTTGTCACACAGATGCAGTCAGAGGGCGGCGTTGCCGGGTCCCTGCATGGTTCGCTGACCACCGGCGCCCTGTGTACCACCTTTACAGCCTCCCAGGGTCTGCTGCTGATGATCCCCAACATGTACAAACTGGCCGGTGAGCTGACCCCCATCGTCTTCCATGTTACGGCACGGTCGCTGGCCTGCCAGGGGCTCTCTATTTTCGGTGACCACGGCGACGTCATGGCCGCCCGCCAGACCGGCTGGGGCATGCTCTGCTCACAGAGCGTCCAGGAATGCCAGGACATGGCGCTGATCTCTACCCAGGTTGCATTAAAATCACGCATCCCCTTCATGCATTTCTTTGACGGTTTCCGCACCTCCCATGAAATCCAGAAGATTGAGCAGCTTACCATGGATGACATGCGGGCCATGATTGACGAGGATCTCGTCGTTGCCCACCGTCTGCGCGGTCTCTCACCGGACCGGCCGATGATGCGCGGTACGGCCCAGAACCCCGATGTCTATTTCACCGGTCGGGAAACGGTCAACAAGTACTATGACGTCACTCCGGGAATTGTCCAGGAAACCATGGACAAATTCGCCGCCCTCACCGGCCGTCAGTATCATCTCTTTGATTACCATGGCGCACCTGATGCCGAGGAGATCGTCGTCATGATGGGTTCAGGCTGCGAGACCGTTGCCGCAACCATTGACCACCTTGCCTCCCAGGGCAAAAAAATAGGTCTGGTCATTGTCCGCCTCTACCGCCCCTTTGATATGAAGGCCATGGTCAATGCCATGCCGGCTTCGGTCAAACGCATAACCGTACTTGACCGCACCAAAGAGCCGGGCTCTCCCGGCGAGCCGCTTTATCTGGATATTCGCGCCGCGGTGGGTGAAGCCATTGAAACCTCTTCCATGAAGAATCATCCGATGATTCTTTCCGGACGTTACGGCCTTGGTTCCGCCGAGTTCACCCCGGCCATGGTCAAGGCGGTTTTTGACAACATGGCAGCCTGGGCTCCGAAAAATCATTTCTGCGTCGGCCCCAACGATGATGTGGCCTTCACCAGCCTGGCCTATGACAAGTCCTTTAACATTGAAGGAAAAGACGTCTACCGCGCCATGTTTTACGGCCTGGGTGCCGACGGAACGGTCGGCGCCAACAAGAACACCATTAAGATCATCGGTACGGAAACGGACAACAGCGCCCAGGGTTACTTTGTCTATGACTCGAAAAAATCCGGCTCCATCACCACCAGCCATCTCCGTTTCGGCAAAAACCCGGTTGTGGCGCCCTACCTGATCAACAAGGCAAACTTCATCGCCTGCCACAACTTCACCTTCCTGGACAAGTATGACATGCTGGCCAACCTGGAAGAGGGCGGTACATTTCTGCTGACCACCACCTTCAAACAGAAAGATATCTGGAAACAGCTTCCCTCAACGGTTCAGAAGCAGCTCATTGATAAAAAGGCCAAATTCTACATCATCGATGCCATCAACCTGGCCGAAGCCATCGGTCTGGGCGCCAGGATCAACATGATCATGCAGACCGCCTTCTTCCTCATCTCCGGCATCCTTACCAAGGAAGAGGCCATCAAGGCCATCAAGGAAGCCATCTTCAAGACCTATGGCAAGAAGGGCGAAAAAATCGTCACCATGAACTACAGTGCGGTTGATACGGCAGTGAACAACATCGTTGAGATCAAAGTGCCGAAAACAATCAGCGGCCACGAAATGCCGCCCACTGTTTCGGACGATGCCCCTGCCTTTGTCAAGGAAGTCACCGCAAAAATGATCCAGGGCAAGGGCGAGGAGATCAAGGTTTCCCAGATGCCTGACGACGGCACCTGGCCCACCGGCACCACCCAGTACGAGAAACGCAACATCGCCGTCCATGTCCCCGTCTGGTTGCCGGAAAACTGTATCCAGTGCGGACGCTGCTCCCTGGTCTGCCCCCATGCCGCCATCCGTATGAAAATCGTCAAAACAGCGGACATGAAGAAAGCACCCAAGGCTCTCAAAACCGCCGACGCCGTGGGCAAGGAGTTCAAGGGACGCAAGGCCATTGTTCAGGTGTTTACCGAGGACTGCTGTGGCTGTACACTCTGTGAGGGAGTCTGCCCGGCCAAGACCAAGGCCCTGGTCATGACCACCAACACTGAAGAAATCAGAAACACTGAGGCCGCCAACGTCAAGTACTTCCTGTCTCTGCCCGAGGTGGATTACTCCGAGATTGACCCCTCCACCGTCAAGGGCAGCCAGCTCAAACGTCCGCTGTTTGAGTTCTCCGGCGCCTGCGCCGGCTGCGGTGAGACACCTTACATCAAACTGGTCACCCAGATGTTCGGCGACCGCATGCTCGTTGCCAATGCCACCGGCTGCTCCTCCATATACGGCGGAAACCTGCCCACCACCCCTTACTGCAAACGCAGTGACGGCCGTGGTCCGGTCTGGTCCAACTCCCTGTTTGAGGATAATGCCGAGTTCGGTCTCGGTATGCGTCAGACGGTGAACAAACTTAGTCACCAGGCTGCAGAACTTCTGGAGGAAGCTGTTGCCGAAAAGATCATCACCAAAAAGATGCTAACCGATCTGGTCAATGCCTCCCAGAAAAACCAGATGGAGATCGAGGAGCAGCGCGACCGGGTTGCCAAACTGAAAGAGGTCCTTGCGGCAAGCGACAACATTATCGCCAAACGGCTCTTCCATGTGGCTGACTATCTGGTCAAAAAATCCGTGTGGATCTTCGGTGGCGACGGCTGGGCCTATGATATCGGTTACGGCGGTCTGGACCATGTTCTGGCCTCTGGAGAAAACGTCAACGTCATGATCCTTGACACCGAGGTTTACTCCAACACCGGCGGCCAGATGTCAAAATCCACCCCGCGGGCCGCCACGGCCCAGTTTGCCGCCGGCGGCAAGAAGATGCCCAAGAAAGATATCGGCATGATCTTCTCCACCTACGGTAATGTTTATGTGGCCAAGGTAGCGCTGGGCGCCAATCCGGGACAGCTTGCCAAGGCCATTGCCGAGGCAGAGGCATACGACGGACCGTCCCTGGTTATTGCCTATGCCCACTGCATCAACCACGGCATCAACATGGCAAAGGGACTTGACCAGCAGGTCAAGGCGGTCAAGTGCGGCCACTGGCCTCTGTACCGCTACAATCCGGACCTGGACAAAGAAGGGAAAAACCCCCTGCACCTTGACAGCAAGGCACCATCCATGCCCTTTGCTGAGTATGCCCTGGGCGAGAACCGCTACCGGGCTCTGAAGATCACCAATCCATCCATGGCTGATGAATTGATGGCTGAGTCTCAGAAGGACGTGGACAGGGCCTGGAAATTCCTGGAAGGCCGGTTCAAGGCTCTTGAGCCGGAAGAAACGGAAGCAAAATAACAGCAGAAAGCTGGATAAAGCTTGTTGCAAAACAAAAAGGGCCGCCGGCATAAGCCGGCGGCCCTTTTTGTTTTAAAAACCATGAAGTGATGATTACTTGGACTCGATCGAGTCCCGTTTACCAAACAAACGGCATCAATAAACCGTGAGCGTATAGAGAGAATGATGATGGTACTCAGGCCACATCTTCCCGCGCTGCTCCTCTTCCGATAAGACGACATGATGCGCCGCAGCAGCAATGAGTCCCTGCGGGTAATCACCCGCAAGCAGCGCCTCCTTTTCCTCCTTTTTTCCCGGAACCCTGGCAATAAAGCAGTCCGCTTCCTCGCCGAATTGACTGGTCACCGCCGAGACCAGCAGACTGATGGTCTTCCATCTGGCAACCGCATCCATTTTTCCGGCAAATTCTTCAGCGGAAATAAACAGATACCATTTCTTGTTTATTTTTCTGACCGAAAATTCCTGCAAAAAATTAAGGGCCTTGTCACTGACGATGAGTAGCGGGGTGCATTCAGGGCTTGTACCGGGTCCCGTGTTTTTGGCGGCAATATCATCATGGCAGCTGGGAATGCCTGAACCGTTTCCGTAGGCATGGCAGTGTGGGACGGCAGCCAGGGCAAACATCAATAAACTTGCCAAGCAGAGGCCGAGTGAAATAAATATTTTTTTCATCTGAACTCCTGATTTAAGGTGAATATGGTGCAGATCATAGCAACCCAGAAGTCGCGGGTTTTATTATTCATGAATTACTTCTTCAGTAACGGATTTTTCAGGGGGGAGAGAAACCGCGGCAGCCTCTGCCGCCGACACTGTTACCCGCAGCTGCGAGGTGAACTCATTCTGCCCTGCCTCTCCCTTTCCCCCAGCGGGAATGATGGCAAAGAAAAATGTATAGTCGCCAGGCGCCAGTTCTGCCGTGTCCCCCCGGAAGACCGGAGTCTTCTCCAGTAGAAAGAGGTTGCTGCGATACAACGCCGACTCTTCTCCCACCCATGCTCCCTGGTCGTTCAGCCACCTTTTTTTGCCGGTCGGGTCCACATACCAGATCATGAAAACCGCGGGCACTGCCCCGCTGACCTGACCGATTGCCGCGGACAGCAGCAACTCATTACCCTTTTTCAACCAAAGCCTGCCCTCTTCACCGTTGCCCTGGATGAGAGGGGCGGGACTCACGCTTTCAGGCAGATCCGGCAAGCGGACAGGCCAGACATAGAGTTCAAAGGATTTCGGGTAATCCCGGGGAGTACCGTCCTGCAGATTAACGGCCCAGGAAAAATAGAGATTTAAGGGATTAGTGTCCCGCACCCAGTAGTCGCGGGCAATGATATCAGCGGCACCCTGGCTCTTCAGCCAGGCGGCAGGCTCTCCTTCAGCCCCTTGCAGCAGCTCCCGCAGAGCGGCGAGATCAGGCAGCTGCCAGTCTGCATATCGCCCCTTATATACCCCACATGCCAGCCGGTCAGGTTTGCTGTTCAAGGCCTCCACCACCTTGACGGCATTATCCCAGGTTTCCGGCAGAAAACATGCCCTGTCATCGAGCCACATCAATCCGGTGATATTATCTGTCACCGTGCCGTCACCATGCTCGGTAAAACGCTTGACCGGCCAGACGATGGCCCTGCTGCCGCCGATGGGCTCCAGCAAAAAAGGATCCTTCACTGCTCCGGCCGACAGTTCCTGCGCCCTGATCCTGCTCCGATCCGGCCTGCCGGCCACGGATCGAACCGGCCAGATTCCCAGCACCTCAGCCTTTTCCACGGCAAATAATTCGCCTGAACCCAGCAGCAGCCCGAAGGCCGCGGCAGGTCTTGCTGCCGCAGTGGTGGATGTCCAGTAATGGGAAAGCGGGTCGAGAAAAGGAGAGCCAGCCGGCAGAGCGGGAAGATCGCGCCGGTGATCAATCAAACTGCGCAATTCATGCCGGTTGGGCAGGGACCAGTCCTGATAACGGGCTTTCAGCCCTTGGCAGTCATATTTTGCCGGATCACGATTAAAGTCACCTATTGCCTGCAGGCCCGCCAGCCAGGAAGCGTTCCCCAGGCAGGCGCCATCCTTGAGCCACATCAGTCCTGCAGCCTGATCCGTCACGGTGCCGTCGCCATTGTCAACCAGGCGGCCGACCGCTGCTGTCCGGTCTGTCGGCGGCTCTGCCTCCTCACCCTCCCGGGAGGCTGGCTGCCGGACCAGCAGACTGAAATTCAGATCAATCTTACCTGCCAACCTGACTTCCCCGCTGTCGAAATGAAATACCCAGGCGCGATAGGGGTTCGGTCCGGTGGTCCTTGACCAGTATGCCGCTGATTGCACATTTTTGAAACGGTGCCTGTTCAACCAGTTCCCGGCCGACACCTCCTCCGCATCAAACAGCACCTCAAGCTGGCCGATCTCAGGCAGCAGCCAATCTTTGTAGGCGGCAAGCTCATGGCAGCTTTCCAGGCGGGCCACATCGTCGCCTTCGCCCCCGGCGATATCCATGGCGCCCTGCCAGCTCAACCGGCCCAGGCAACTTCCATCCTGCAGCCACATGAGCCCGGTGAGACGGTCCGTTATTGTCCCGTCGCCATTATCGGTGAAACGCGGGTCGGGCCATACCACTCCTGCCTGCAGATCCCCGTCCTGTCCGGTGCCGGCATGGTCAACAGCTGTCCCCTGGTCATCGTAACAGGTACGCTGACCGGTCCGGGGCAACTCCGCAGCAGCGTTTCCCGCGGCCGTAAGCATGGACATGAGCAGGAGAAACAGAAGTACTGCCGCCAGCCGGCCCTGAGAAAAGCAATGATATGTTTTCGGCAACAGCAACCTCATCCTCTGTTACACTTTTTTGCCGCTTCGGTTCACGGCAGCACCAATTTCCGGTGGCAGGTGATACAGAAAGTCGGTCCAAAGGGACGCCGCAGGAGATAGACCGGCAGGTCCTCCTTTGATCCGGTTCCCTCATGAAAAAGATGACAGGTGGTACAGCCGATCCTGTTTTTTCCGTCAAGAGGCATATCCGCCGGAATGGGAAATGGCGCAACAACTGATACGGGATGACGGAACTCATTGCCAGCCTGTTGCGGTTTACAGGAATAAGCCCCATGGCACCTCAGGCAGATATCCTGGATATCGACATGAAAACGCAGCCCCCCTCCTCCGAGCGGCAGGGCCCCATGACAATTCAGGCACCTGACCTGCGAATCATCATGGGGACCTGCGGCAAACAGGGATGAAGCACTGAAAAACCAGGCATTGATCAGAAAAAAAAGAAAAAATCTGGGCATCATAGCTTAAAAACCTGCATCTCCTTTTTCATGAGACTGAGATGGTGCCTGATGCGTTCCGCTACGTTCTCCTCTTCACCTGCTCTGTTGCAGAGATTGCCGATTTTTTCCGCCTGAAATCCCAGGTGGGACAACCTGCTGTTCATGGTTTGCACCATGTTGTTCACCTCTTCGGCGAACTCCTGAAATTCATCCTGTTCCCGCAACTTCACTTCACTGCGCAGATCTCCGGCCGTTATCCCGGCCAGACATCCCGCCATTTTCTTTAACGGCCCCTCGATCCTGGCAAAAACCAGCCGGGCGGTAATGACAAAAAGCAGCACGACAAAAAGGGCGGTCAGGATCGTGGTCATAACCATTTCCCCCATCAGCAGATTTCTTATGGGTACATCGGGCAGTCTCATGGTGTAGAGCGTGGCATCCAGTTTTTTCTGGGCAAAATAGCGAAAACAGAAAACCGCCGCCACGCCACCGGCCAGGGAGGCTGCGGAAAAACCGGCGATGAACCGGCCCTGGACAACCTTATCGATAAAATAATTTCTTCGCTTGAATTTCTGTGTCATCTGTCCTCCTTGGGAGGTGAAAAGTTAGAAGTGAAAAGTCAATGTCATTAACTTAAGCCTTTTCGCCGGTTGCCTGAGCCCAGGTTCGTCATTCCGGCGAAGGCCGGAATCCAGGTAGTTACGACAATTCTGGACCCCGGCCTTCGCCGGGGTGACGACGAGGGTAGTCAGGTTTTTCT
>JAHILF010000104.1 GCA_018897105.1 Pseudomonadota bacterium | reverse complement strand
TTTAGTAACTACGCCAAGACTAATATAATCCGTGATGCGGGTGCCACTTGGAAGTTCTGCTACAGTGCGTGCCATATGCGGTCCTCCTGCTTGAGTTTGACAACAGGATACCACATAATTTAACTTAAGTGAACAGTATTGGAGCTAAGACCCCTTACTCAGCATTCTGTCATACAGACTGTACCAAACCTTGAGCATTCCCTTGTCCTGCATTCTTCCCTTCCTGTCTTCCCTCGTGTTCTCCTGGCCTTCACAGATCCCAAACCGCCTTCTATCCCTTCGGCAATGTACGGTCCGGAGACTTCCGCTGCTCCGATGAACGGCCAAAATCGTGAGACGGCTTTTCACACCCCACCGCCGAAAGAGTGCCTCGTTTCGTCAAACGATTTGTGTTCGGATCACTCGTTCTGATACGTTGCAAAGAACCTCAAATAAACTTCATCCCTTCGCAACTGATACGGCTTTTGGCTCGCACCAGCTCCCCGCGGACTGGGCCGCCGGGTCAGTCAATCCGGTTTTCCCCTCCACTCTGTTACCAGGCTTCACAGGCCGGAATTTCAACACTACTACGGAATCTTCTGCCACCTCACATGGCTTCGGTCAGTCTCGGGTTGCCCCTTGAACTTCCCTATCCCTGCCTGCTTCAGGTCTTACGGGAACGATATCAGGCTTCCCCGGTTAAGGCGTACTCCCTGTGAACAATCCCATCCTTAATCACCTTGCGGGGCTGACCAGGTATAGGGCTTCACCCTATTTTGCACGGTTACCCGCCCGCACCGCCGAATCAGGTTCGCTTGCGCTATGTACCGTTCACTTCCTATCGCTTCCTGCAGACCCTGCCGTTGCCGGCAACACTCTCGGAGTCTTCGCTTACCTGCGATTCGGATTGTCTTCCCCCTGGTCGGGGTGACGCCTGCTTAACGCAGGCTGGTTTTGCCCATCATGCCGGGCAAACAAAAAAAAGGGATTACGTTTTTCAACGCAATCCCTTGTTATTTCTGGCGGGGCCGACCGGACTCGAACCGGCGACCTCCTGCGTGACAGGCAGGCGTTCTAACCAACTGAACTACGACCCCATAAATCTGGTGGGCGGTACAGGGATCGAACCTGTGACCCTCGGCTTGTAAGGCCGATGCTCTCCCAGCTGAGCTAACCGCCCAAGCAAATGATGCGTGTATTTAACAATAACACCCTATATAGTCAAGAAAAAACAAAGTGTAACTCCAAAAAAACAGCGGGAAAAGTTCAGCGGATAACTCCGCCAAAATAACCAAAAGAGATTAATGGGGAGTCACATTGTTCCCCGTTTCAATCGGAGGCAATTTCGGACAGAAACCGTCAGGCGCTTCTGCTTTAAAGAGCGTTTCACCTTCTTTGACAACGATGGCCTTTTCAAGAACCTTGTCCATATGATCGACAAGTTCAATGGTGAGGCTTTTCAGAATTTTTGGCGGGATTTCCTTGAGATTTCTCTCATTCAACTTGGGAATCAGCACACGTTTAATATTGCCGCGTTTGGCGGCGAGCAGTTTTTCCGTCAATCCCCCGATGGGCAGTACACTGCCTCGCAGGGTTATTTCACCGGTCATGGCAATATCTTTCCGTACGGGTTTTTTCAGCAGTGCCGAAACTATGGAAGTTGCCATGGTGATACCGGCTGATGGTCCGTCCTTAGGTATTGCCCCTTCAGGAACATGAACGTGGATATCAAGTTTCTGATAAAAATCAGAGCTTAAGCCGAGACGATCAGCCCTTGTCCGCACATAAGTAAGTGCGGCCTGGGCAGACTCCTGCATCACGTCACCCAGCTTGCCGGTGATGGTCAGTTTGCCGCTGCCTGGCATCAGAGCAGTTTCAATCTGCAGTAACTCACCGCCGACTTCCGTCCAGGCGAGACCGATGGAAAGACCGACCTCATCTTGTTCTTCCGCCTGGCCATATCGGTATCTGGCAACACCGAGGTACTTGCCGATTGACTGGGCAGTGATATGATAATTCTTTTTCTTTTTGACAATCAGGCGATCCCGGGCAATTTTCCGGCAGATGCTGGCAATGCTTCGCTCCAGATTTCTTACCCCGGCCTCTCTGGTATACCGCTGAACAATCTCCATTATGGAGTTGTCGTTAAAAGTTATGTCCTTTTCGCCGTAGCCGTTTTCTCTAAGCTGTTTCGGGATCAGATAGCCTTTGGCGATCTGCAGTTTATCCTCTTCCGTATAACCATCGAGCTTGATTACCTCCATCCTGTCCTGCAGGGGCGCAGGTATTGAATGGAGGTTGTTGGCAGTGGTAATGAAAAAAACATCGGAGAGATCATAATCAAGATCAAGATAATGATCGTTGAAGGTATTATTCTGCTCCGGATCAAGTACCTCAAGCAGAGCGGAAGATGGATCTCCCCGGAAATCCATGCTCATCTTATCGATCTCATCAAGACAAAAAACAGGATTATTCACCTTGATCTTCTGCAAGGAATGGATGATCTTGCCGGGCAAAGCACCGATGTAGGTTCTTCGGTGTCCCCTGATCTCCGCCTCATCCCTGACACCGCCCAATGAAATCCGGACAAACTCCCTACCCATGGCCCTGGCAACCGACTTGCTTAAAGATGTTTTTCCCACGCCGGGGGGACCGACCAGGCAGAGGATCGGCCCTTTGATTTTCTTGACCTGCACCTGCACGGCCAGGTATTCCAGAATGCGTTCCTTTGGTTTGCCCAGCCCGAAATGATCCTCATTGAGAATCTTCTCCGCCTTATTGATATCAATCTTCGCTCGGGTTTTCTCAAGCCATGGCAGGCTGAGAATGGTATCAATATAGTTGCGGACAACAGTTGCCTCTGCAGACATGGGAGGCATCATCTTCAGTTTTTTAAACTCCTGCCTTGCCTTATCCTTGGCGGCCTTGGTCATCTTCTTCTTTTCGATCTGCTGTTCAAGCTCCGTCAGTTCGGAACTAACATCATCCTTGCCGCCAGCCATCTCCTTCTGGATAATCCGCATCTGCTCAGCCAGATAATAATCCTTCTGGGTTTTTTCCATCTTCTTTTTCACCTGGTCGCGGATCTTTTCCTCCAGGGAAGCAATCTCACTCTCTTTGTGGATGAGACTAAGTACAAGCTCCATCCTTTCCAGGAGGGCAATAGTGCTTAAGATTTGCTGTTTCTCCTCCGTGCCCACAGGTAAGTGTCCGGCCAGAAAATCAATGAACTTTACAGGATTTTCAATTTTTGCCAGTGACTTGATTACCTCATTCGGTATCTTCTTGTTATGTTTGGCATATTGCCTGAAGGAAGATAAAATCTCCCGAATGTAAGCCACCGTGAGATTATCAGGCTGCTTTGTTTCAAGAAATTCTTCAACTTCAACAGTGAAATAATCATGGTCCGGCAGGAAGGAAACGATTCTGCCACGCTGCTTTCCTTCGACAAGGGCTTTGATCGTTCCGTCCGGCAACCTTAACAGCTGCAAAACCGAAGCAACCGTACCTATCATGTGGACGCCGTTTTCGTCAGGGTCGTCAACGGAGGCATCCTTCTGCGTGCTCAGAAAAATGCTCGTACGATTGGACATAGCCTGTTCAAGGGCCTTAATGGACTTGCTCCGCCCCACAACCAGAGGTGCCACCATAAAGGGGAATAAAACGATATCCCTCAAAGGCATCATTGGATAAATATTTGTTTCGGTATCTGACATAAAGGCAATTCTATTTTTAAGGTTAAGGAATTAAAAATACGGGTTGACGAACGACAAATTCTGACAAGCCGTAACGGCTTGCATGCTGATGCAGGCGTTCACTAGGGCGTCTCTGCCCCTGACCGCCTCTGATAAGTGTTGAAAACTACTGCTGCTGATACATTGTCAAAATTCGGCGTAAAATACTCAGTGACTCATGTGACCTGAACTTTTAGCTTGTTGCAGACAATTGCCCTCAGGTCGGCTTCACAGCCGGTGTCTGAGCTTTGCTGCGAGTCGCCTCATTTTTTACTGAAAGGGCATAAACTTTGGTACAGCGGAGTTTATGCCCTTTGGGTTTTCTTAATATTTTTCAACAATCTGCTACACATTCTCAAGCGCTTTTTTTGGTTTCATTCTCATAAAGAACAACGGGATAATCACCGTTAAGGATCACCTGCTCGCTGATAACGCACTCTTTCACATTGGACTCGGAGGGAAGTTCAAACATGATATCCAGCATGGCTTTTTCTATGACCGAACGCAGCCCTCTTGCCCCGGATTTGCGTTTCATTGCCTCTTTGGCAATGGCGTTAAGAGCTCCCTCGGTGAAACGCAAACGGATATTTTCAAATTCAAACAGCTTCTCGTACTGTTTGGTCAGGGCGTTCTTCGGTTCGCGCAGGATTCTGACCAGATCCTCTTCCTCCAGTTCTTCCATGGTGGCTATAACAGGCAGACGTCCGACCAGCTCAGGAATCAGACCGAACTGGAGCAGATCTTCGGACTGCACGGAGGCCAGAATCTCTCCCACCTTTTTGTTGGTTTTGCCCACCACTTTGGCGCCAAAACCGATGGATTTCGTACCGGTCCTTCTTTTAATGACTTTTTCCAGGCCAACAAAGGCGCCGCCGCAGACAAAAAGGATATTTGAGGTATCAATCCTTACATAATCTTGCTGGGGATGCTTTCTGCCGCCTTTGGGCGGCACACTGGCCACTGTTCCCTCAATGATTTTCAGCAGGGCCTGTTGGACACCTTCACCAGAAACATCCCTGGTGATGGAGGCGCTGTCGGATTTCCTGGCGATCTTGTCTATCTCGTCGATATAGACAATGCCCCGGCTTGCCCTTTCAATGTCATGGTCTGCTGACTGGAGAAGATTCACCAGAATGTTTTCCACATCCTCTCCCACATATCCGGCTTCCGTCAATGTAGTTGCATCGGCAATGGCAAAGGGAACATTGAGAATCTTGGCCAGGGTCTGGGCCAGCAGCGTCTTGCCGCTGCCGGTGGGACCAATGAGGATGATGTTGCTTTTCTGCAGCTCAACATCACCCTCTTTGTTGGTATATTTAGACTCAACGCGTTTATAATGATTATGCACGGCAACCGACAGGATACGTTTAGCCAGATCCTGCCCGATGACGTACTGATCGAGATGGGCCTTGATTTCCCGGGGCTTCAATATAGCCCCGTCACCCTGTTCCTCGAGATCATGGAGACGGTCTTCGCTGACTATTTCATTGCACAGATCTATGCACTCATCACAGATGTAGACATTCGGCCCGGCAATAAGTTTTCTGACCTCGTCCTGGCTTTTGCCGCAAAAGGAACAGATCACATCAATATCATTATGGTCATCTCCCATAATTATACCTCCTCGTCAACGTTTTCCCGCTTGTCCAGAACCTTGTCAATCAGACCGTATTCCTTGGCCTCCGTAGCGCTCATGAAATAGTCTCTTTCGGTGTCAGTGCGGATTTTTTTAAGGGATTGACCTGTATGCTGAGCAAGAAGCCTGTTCAGGTCTTCCCGCATCCGCAGAATCTCACGGGCATGAATGTCGATATCCGAGGCCTGTCCCTGATAACCGCCCATGGGCTGATGAATAAGAATCCTCGAGTTCGGCAGGGCATACCGTTTTCCCGGTGCTCCCGCCGCCAGGAGAAAAGCGCCCATACTTGCCGCCTGCCCCATGCAAAGCGTGGCAATATCACTTTTAATATACTGCATTGTATCATAGATTGCCAGTCCTGCAGTAACCACGCCTCCCGGAGAGTTGATATAAAACGTGATATCCTTGTCAGGGTCTTCCGCTTCGAGAAAGAGCAACTGGGCAATGATAACATTGGCGACATCATCATTCACCGCCCCGCCTAGGAAAATAATTCTTTCCTTTAAGAGACGGGAGTAAATATCATAAGCCCGCTCACCTCTCGGGCTTTGCTCAACAACTACTGGGATCAAATTCATTCGGTGGCTCCTGCTTGTTCTGATTCGTTATCGCCCACTGCAACCGGTACTTTCTTTACAACGGCATTTGCGCGTAAGAACTCAAGGATTTTTTCACTGAGGAGTTCATTCATGAAAGGCAACAGTTCGTTGCGGCTACGGAAATATTTTTTCACCTCGTCAATCGGCATGCCATACTGGGTGGCAATCCTGTCAAACCCCTTGTTGATATCTTCGTCACTGAGTTTGATCTCTTCAATTTCGGCAATCTTCTTCAGAATAAAATCACCGCGCACTCTTTTTGCCGCGGCATCCTTATAATCATTCACCAGTTTTTCCTGGTTCATACCGGCTGATTCAAGGGTGAGTCCCTGTTTCTGCAGGTGATCCTCCAACTGCTTAATCTGCTCATTCACCTCGTAAGCAACAAGCTTGTTCGGTACTTCAAAATCATACTTTTCCAGAATCTGCATCATGACTTTGTCTGTCAGGTCGCCGGTCTGCGCATCGTTTCGCTGTTTCTCCAATTTTTTACGGAGATGATCTTTCAACGAGTCAAGATTCTTGAATTCCTCTCCCACATCCTGGGCAAATTCATCATTGACATCGGCAAGGACACGCTCCTTTACTTCCTTAACATTGATGCGGAACTCCACTTTTTTCCCGGCAAGAACGGGATTGGGGAAAGACGAGGGAAATTCCACGATCCGGCTTCCCTCCTCACCTTTTTTCAGACCAAGACAGGCATTCTCAAAATCCGTGCCGTTGCGACCCGAGCCGACTTCAACCGAATAATTGTCCGACTTCACCTGCTTTATTGCTTCTCCATTCTCATCAAAACCCTGGAAATCGACAACCGCCAGGTCACCAGCAATAATCCCGCGGTCATAAACATTGCGCAGGGGCGCCAATTCCTTGCGCAGAGACTCAATCTCCGCAGCAACCGCCTCATCAGTCACGATGATTTCAGGCATTTCAACTTCAATGTCCTTATACTGACCAAGCTCGAACTGGGGCTTCACATCGATCTCGGCTTCATAAACAAAGGTACCGTCATCGGCAAATTTGTGGCTCTTGATCTCAGGATGTACAACCGGTTTACAGTCGATCTTTTCCAAGGCGTCGAAATAGGTATCCTGAACTAATTTCTCTCCCACTTCCATTTTAATCTTTTCGCCGTATCCTTTTTCAAGCACTTTTCTCGGCACTTTGCCCTTTCTGAAGCCCTTGATCGATACTTCCGCCTTTAATTTTTTATATGCGTCCTCAATTTTCCTGGCGACCACGTCTTCCGGAACAACAATCTTCAGTGTTTTTGTAAGAGGACTTACATCTTCCACGCTAACCTGCATATGGTACCTTCCTTTTCTGAAATATAAAAAAATCTATTTGTTTCCGATTGGCCAATAAACTCAAAAAGGCAAAGGTGCTGAACAAATGAGCCCTTTGCCTTAACCTTATTTCTCAAGCTCTGCCTCGGGAGAATAGGATTTTAAGCAAACTTCCGTCCTGATTTTATTGGGATAGAAGTCAGCCTGAACAACATCCGTACAGTTCCCTTTTCCATACAGCTTTTTAGAAATTAAGATTAACCACCTTAACTGTCAATGCTAAAATACTGAGCAAAATAACAGAAAGTTAGCTTTTTGGGTACCAATAATATTTTGCGATTTCCACTAAGTTTCAGTTTTCTTTAACGCATAGGACCTTGTTTGTCCTATGTCTCATGGCATAAGTTCAGACCTCCTGATGTCGACAGATTATAGTCCGATACTAGATTTTTAAAGTGGTCTCATCGTTATTTTTTTAAAAATTAACAATGTCATATAGATATTAGATTTCTTCAAAGTTCTCCTGGCACCATCCAGGCCTAAAATGGTACCAAGAAGAAATCCTGCTTGGAAGCTGTCGTTTGTGGCCTCCCTTGTGAGCAGGTACACAATTTAACGCTATTTCAGCACATTAGAAAGAATTAGTTGCTGCTGTCATACTGCCGACATCAGGAGATCTGATGTTTATATACTAGTTGTCATTTAGTTGGATAGTTGGAGAAAGACCATGACAAAAAAATGCAATTCAGTTCCAAATAGGTTTGAGATTAGCCCATTCTTTCCCAAATAGGCAGTGCCGAGAAATGTCGCCAAATTCTCTTTAATATTAAGATGGGCCGCTGGGATTAGTCTGACCTGAGTATGGCCTTACTTGTTGTGAAATCAACACAGGTAAACGCTATCAGTGCAACCGTTGCCACCGCCAAAAATCTGTCGCATCGGACAGGCAGGAGGGAGACGTAACAATAAAACCTGATTTCCCTTTTCAACCGAATAACACGCCAAGGCAGGATCACCATGGCTCTCCCTTTTTTATTTCCTGATTTCCTGCTGTAGAGGCGAGGATCTCGACGGAAGAATGAAACACTGTACCGCAAACTCACCCAAACAGCTTTACCAAGTCATAACTGGCCAAAGATGCACCAAAAGGCTGCTGGCCGTGATACGATTGACCCAGGGATGTAGACAGAGCACAACAATGTTAATGAATAACATCGCCAGTGTTGATTTTGTTCACAGGTATTGCCGTGAAAAAAAATGGTGCGAGAGGGGGGACTCGAACCCCCACACACGAAGTGCGCTAGATCCTAAGTCTAGTGCGTCTACCAATTCCGCCACTCTCGCATTTTGTGGAAAATAAACAAATTCAGCAGGACCGTCAAGGCCGGTAAAAACATTTCCGGTAAAACATTTATAATAATAGTAATATAAGGCAGAACCAGCAGGGCGCTATCTTTTTATTTTTGGCTTTGCACTTTGATCTTTTTGAGAGTAAGTTGATCATCTTTTTATATTACTGTATCACCCTGATCATCCTGCAGATAAATTATATTAAGGATAGAACAATGTCCCCCCAGAATAACAGCAAAGCAGGTTCCTCATTTGAGGCAGACGGACATGCCACGTTAATAGGCAGCATCCCTCTGACCAATCACGATGAGGCGCTTGAACTCGTGTTTCGGCACACACCGCACATCCCGCTCTGGCCCCAGCTGCCGGGCAATCGCCTTGAAGGAATGCTTCAGCAGTTTAACGAAGGACTGCCAGGCATTTCATCAGAGGGTGAAAGGATATTCTTCAACACCGGATCCGACCATTTCGAGGCGGACCAGCTCGCCTTTTTTGAGGAATACCTTGAAGTGGCGGAAAATTTTACCAAGCTTGCCGATTCCCGCTTCAAAGTAAGTCCTTCTCATGCTCAAGGGCTCTACAAACTGATGGAACAGGCAAAAAACAGGGATGGCATTCTCGCCCTGAAGGGACAGATTACAGGCCCCTTCACCCTGCTCACCGGCATATCGGATCATAATAACCGTGCCGGTTATTATGATCCGATGATCCGGGAGATGATCACCAAGGGGCTTGCCATGAAGGCCGCCTGGCAGGTCTCTTTCCTCAAAAAAGCGGGCAAACCGGTTATAGTTTTCATCGATGAACCGGCCCTGGCAGGTTTAGGCTCATCGTCATTTATCAGTATTTCCAAAGAGGACATCTCCACCGACCAGAACGAGATGATCGAGGCAATTCATCAAGCCGGTGGTCTGGCCGGCATCCACGTCTGCGCCAACACAGACTGGGCACTCCTTCTTTCCCTTGATTTTGACATCTTAAACTTTGACGCCTATGGCTTTTTCGACCGCCTTGCATCATTTAAAAATGAGCTCTATGCTTTTCTTACCCGGGGCGGTATTATTGCCTGGGGAATCGTCCCGACCGCAGAAAAAGAACGCATCCTTGCCGAAAGCACGGATTCTCTCGTTGCCCGCTGGGAAGAGCAGGCCGCTCAACTCGTCAACAATGACTGGGATATGTCAACCCTGCTACGCCGGAGCCTGATCACGCCCAGCTGTGGCACCGGCGCATTGACCGCGGATCTGGCTGCCCGGGTTCTCGAGTTGACCCGGGAGGTTTCAGAGAGACTGAGGGGAAAATATCTGTAGTCTTGCAATATGAAGATTTCGGATTTCGGAATGCAGAATGAGGCATGCGGATTTCGAAGATAACGTCATAGGGTTGTTTTACAAATTTCGGATTTTAGATAAAACAAACGCATCGGTCAACATGACGGGGCGAGGTGGAATATGGATGAATTAAATCAAGTACTGCTGCAGAGACGGGCAAAAGCCGCAGAGCTGGCCGAACTGGGGGTTGAGCTGTATGCCAACAATTACAAACCGACCCATCAGGTAAAGGACGTTTTGCCGGAAAATCCCGATCCGGAGGCACCCCTGATGCCCGGCACCATGTCGCTGGCCGGCAGGATTGTCGCTATGCGCAAATTCGGCAAAGCCACATTCCTGCAGATTCAGGATGAAACCGGCCGCCTGCAGGTCTATATGAAACAGGATGTGGTTGGCCAAGAGGCATACACTATTTTCAAAAAACTGGACATCGGCGATATTGCCGGCTTCAAAGGATCGCTTTTCCGCACCAAGACCGGTGAACCGACGCTGCAGGCCATTTCCTTCCAGCACATCAGCAAATCCCTGCGGCCTCTTCCTGAGAAGTTTCACGGACTGACTGATGTGGAAATCCGCTACCGGCAGCGCTATGTTGATCTTATCGTTAATCCCGAGGTGCGGGATACCTTCCGTAAACGGGTGGAAATTATCCGACTTGTCCGTGATTTTCTGGTCAACAGAGGATTCATGGAGGTGGAAACCCCGATGATGCAGCCCATCGCCGGGGGGGCCACGGCAAAACCATTCAAGACCCACCATAATGCCCTGGATATGGATCTTTATCTGCGTATCGCGCCTGAACTCTATCTGAAACGCCTGTTGGTGGGCGGATTTGAAAAAGTCTTTGAGATTAATCGTAATTTCAGAAACGAAGGTCTGTCAACCAGGCATAATCCGGAATTCACCATGCTGGAATTTTATCAGGCCTATGCCACTTACCATGACCTGATGGACTTGACCGAAGAGATGATTTCCTGGATTGCGGCTGAGGTGACCGGTTCCATGCAGATCACCTATCAGGGTGATGAGATTGATCTTTCCCCGCCCTGGAAACGATATACCATGGAAGAAGCGCTCATGGAAATCGCCGGCATTGACCAGACCACTTTAGACGATCCGGAAAAAATCAGGCAACTTGCCCGCGACAAGGGCATTAAACTGGAAGCCACGGCAGGGCCGGGTAAGGCCAAAACCGAGCTTTTTGAACTGCTGGTGGAAGAAAAGCTCATCAACCCGACCTTTATCACCGAATACTCTACGGAGATCTCCCCTCTTGCCAGGAGAAACAAGGACAATCCTGATGTTACCGACCGCTTCGAACTTTTTATCACCGGCCGGGAAATAGCCAACGCCTTCAGTGAATTAAACGATCCCATCGACCAGAAACAGCGCCTGGAAAAACAGATTGCCGAGCGGGGCGATGACGAGGAAATCTTCCCGGAACTTGACAAGGATTTTGTCCGAGCCCTGGAATACGGCATGCCTCCGGCTGCTGGCGAAGGAATCGGCATAGACCGTCTGGTCATGCTGCTGACCGATGCTCCCTCCATCCGTGACGTCATTCTTTTTCCCCATCTGCGTCCTGAGAAAGGTTAACAACTTGAGTTTCGAGACATTTATCTGTTTCCGCTACCTCAAGGCAAAGCGAAAACAGGGATTTATTTCGCTTATCACCTTTATTTCCGTGGCTGGTGTCGCCGTGGGGGTCATGGCCCTCATTGTCGTGCTGGCCGTCATGGCGGGATTCACCTCTGAGCTGCGCAATAAAATTCTCGGGGTAAACTCCCACATTGTTGTGCAGAAGCTTGGCGGCATCATCGATGACTACCCGGCCCTGGTTAACGCCATCCAGCATACGGAAGGGGTAAAGTCAGTCACCCCCTACATCTATTCCCAAACCATGATTACCACGGGTAATAACGGCACCGGCATCGTGCTGCGCGGTATTGACCCGGACAGCGCCTCCTCGGTACTTTCCCTGTCAAGCCAGCTGATCCAGGGACATATTTCCGGTCTTTCCCGTTCCGAAAAGGAACCTGGTATGCCACCGGGCATCATCATCGGCAAGCATCTGGCACGGCAGCTCGGGTTAGGAATGGGAGACAGGGTGAGGCTGCTGTCTCCATCCGGCCCCCTGACCCCCATGGGAGTGATTCCTAAAATAAAATCATGCGAAGTTACGGGAATTTTTGACACCGGCATGTATGAGTACGATTCCTCCCTGGCCTATATTTCCCTCAAAACCGCCCAGCAGTTTCTCGGCATGGGCGATGCCGTGCACGGCATCGAAGTCAATGTCAATGACATTTATCAGGCCCAGGACATTGCCACCAGGATCGAGGAAATGCTTGGCCCGGGCTTTGTGGCCAAGGACTGGATGCGCATGAACCAGAATCTCTTTTCCGCCCTGAAACTTGAGAAAACGGCCATGTTTATCATCCTTACCCTGATTGTGCTGGTTGCGGCCTTTAACATCATCAGCACCCTTACCATGGTGGTCATGGAAAAGACCAAAGACATCGCAGTGTTAAAATCCATGGGGGCCAAGTCCGGCAGCATTCTCCGTATTTTTGTTTATGAAGGGCTTATCATCGGCTGTACCGGCACGGCAATCGGCGTCGCCGGTGGTCTCGGCTTATGCAAAATCCTGAGCCGCTACCAGTTTATCAAGCTACCCAGCGATGTCTATCCCATGTCCACCCTGCCGGTCCAGATTCTGCCCTTTGATGTGACAGCTGTTGCCTTTGCCGCGGTACTTATTACCTTCCTTGCAACCATCTATCCGTCGTGGCAGGCGTCCCGGGTTGAACCGGCCGAAGCCCTGCGTTATTAATGCATATGAGAGACTCCAGCAGCAGAACAGTTGATTTTTCAGCCCGGGGACTGGTGAAGTCTTACGGCCATGGTCCCGGCAGGGTTGAGGTCCTCAGTGATCTCAGCCTGGAACTCCTGAGGGGCGAGATGGTGGCTATCACCGGTGTTTCGGGGACCGGCAAATCGACGCTTCTCCATATTCTCGGCACTTTAGACAGACCGGATAAAGGAACCTTAACCTATAAAAATGAAGATATTTTTAAACGTGATGACGGAAGTCTGGCAGCTTTCCGCAATCAGACCATCGGCTTTGTTTTCCAGTTCCACCATCTGCTCCCCGAGTTTTCCGCATTGGAGAACACCCTCATGCCAGGCCTTATCGCAGGCAGGAATAAAGAAGAACTTTTCGACGATGCGAGGGAGTTGCTCAACAAAGTAGGTCTCGGTCACAGATTGGAGCACCGGGTCGGCGAGCTGTCCGGCGGTGAACAGCAGCGGGTCGCCCTGGCCAGAGCAATTATTATGAAGCCAGCACTGCTGCTGGCTGATGAACCGACCGGCAACCTTGATCCCAAAACAGGTGAAAAGGTTTTCAATCTGATCCGGGACATGAATCATGATTTCGGACTGACCACGGTTATGGTTACCCATAATTATGCCCTCGCCCGCCAGATGGACCGCTGTCTGACCTTACGAAACGGCAGGCTGTTCGACAGCGGCATTTTGCAGGAAAATGATGCACTCGCCGCCTTCCATTGATTTTTTAATGGCAACTATCTTCATTTTTTATTAACTATCACAAGTTATACTTTTAATTGATGCAAATGAACAGGATCGGGAAAAAGGTTGCCGGTGCGGCAATTTTTCAATATCCTGGTGAAGATAATTTCTTCTCTTATTCCCTACTCTATTACAAAGACTTGCCATGCATATATCCCGTTTTCCCCTGAGCCTTGTTATCCCTCTTTTCATTCTTGCTTTTTTATTGCCTTTTTCCTCCGGCAGCAAAGCGGCCACCGAGGCGGCAACTGCTGATGCGACAACAGCAAACACCGTTTTTCTGCCGTTTAAAATCAACACCGGCGGAGATCCCGCGCTTTTGTCCGAAAAAAGCGACCAGATCCTGTCAACATACGTTACCTCACGAGGACAGAAGTTTCTGGATCGCACCCAGGTGATGGCGCACATTGATTATGCCGCGCTCTTCCCGCCCCCTCCGGAAAAAATCCGCCAGATAATCCCGGAAGGAAATCTCGAGTACATCGTGTTCGGCAGCATCACCCAGCTCGGCAGCAAATTAAGTGTCGACATTCAGACGGTTGATCTCCTTGACGCCAAGTCCTCCCGCACATTCTACCAGGAAGCGGCAAGCTCCGAAGAGCTGGCCATCGTACTCGACACCCTTGTGGACAAGATTCTTTCCTACACCGGCCGGCTTTACCGTATTGCCAAAATAGAAATCAGCGGCAATACCCGCATCGACTCAGGGGCCATCCTCAAACATATCCAGAACAGGGCGGGCGACCGATATAATCAGGCGCAGCTCCGCGAGGACCTGAAGAACATTTACAAAATGGGCTACTTTGACGATGTCCAGATCAATGTGGAAAACACCGAGGAAGGAAAGGTGGTGACCTTTTCCGTCAAAGAAAAGGAAGTTATCACAAGCGTCACTATCTCCGGTGAAAAAAATCTCGAGACTGACACCGTCAAAGAGGTCATCACCGTTACGGCAAACACCATTATCAATCCCCAGGAGGTCATGACCTCAGCGGAAAACATCCGCAAGCTTTACAAGGAAAAAGGATATTTTGACACCGAAGTCACCACGAAACTCACCTACCCTGACAAGGACCGGGTCAATATCCTGTTTGAAATCAAGGAAGGGGATAAAATATACGTCAAGGAAATAATCATCCACGGCAACAATACCTTTGCCAATGATGAAATAGAAAAAATTCTCTCCACTTCAACTAAAACATGGTTCTCCTGGTTCACGGATTCAGGCCTGCTGAAAAGAGACATCTTGAAGCAGGATGCCTCCCGCATCGGTGCTTTTTACCAGAATCACGGGTTTATCGATGTTCAAGTGGGTGATCCCGAGGTGGAGAAAAAAGGCGAATGGCTCTATGTTACTTTCAACATCACGGAAGGTGACCGTTATAAGGTAGGCGTCATCGATATCGGCGGTGACCTGATCGAAGAAAAATCAGTTCTCCAGGGTATGACAACCATCGGCGAGGAAAAATATTTCAATCGCCAGGTTCTGCGTGATGATGTGCTGAAAATTTCCGATTACTACGCCTCCAAAGGATACGCCTTTGCCGAGGTTGATCCCCAGGTTACCAAGAACAGTGAAGAAAAACGGGTTGAGCTTAACATCCATATCAGCAAAGGAGATCTGGTCCATATCAACCGGATCATTATCAAGGGAAACACAAGAACCCGGGACAAGGTCATTCGCCGCGTCATGGCTGTTGACGAAGACAGCATTTACGACGCAACCGCCTTGAAGAAGAGCACGGAGCGTCTGCAGCAGCTTGATTTTTTTGAGGACGTCAACATTACCCCTGAACCGACAGAGGAAGACAACCTGATGGATGTCATCGTCGACCTGAAGGAGAAATCCACCGGCACCTTCAGTATCGGTGCAGGATTCAGCTCTGCCGACGGTTTACTGTTCATGTCGGACATCACCCAGCACAATTTTCTCGGCCGCGGCCAGTCTGTGTCATTACAGGCCAACGTCGGCGGGTCAAGTACCCATTACAATCTGAGCTTTACCGAACCCCATCTCAATGACTCCAAACTCTCCTTTGGTTTTGATGTTTACCACTGGACGCGGGATTACGACGACTATGACAAAAAATCCCTCGGAACAGCAATCCGGCTCGGCTATCCCATCTGGGAGAAATGGACGGTCTGGGGCAGCTGGGGCTATGATGACTCGGAACTGTCCAATGTCAGCCCATACGCTTCGCAGTACATCTTGGACTCCATGGACATCAATATCACTCACTCAGTGACCCTTGGCCTTTCCCGCGACAGCAGAAATCGCCGGTATAATCCCACCGAAGGCTCCCTGCATTCTCTGTCCGTCAAAAAAGCCGGCTCCATTCTGGGCGGCGACAGCGCCTTTACCAAATTCGAGGGATCGACCAGCTGGTATTTCCCCTACCGCTGGGATACTGTGTTCCATGTCCGGGGTGCTGCCGGTTACATCACCGAAGACGAAACAGACAAGCTGCCTGTTTATGAAAAATTTTATTTGGGCGGGTTAAGCACCATGCGCGGTTTTGAAAATTACGGCATCAGCCCGCGCGATCCGCTTACCGATGAAAAAATAGGCGGCGAGAAAATGGCCTATGCGAACTTTGAGTACATTTTCCCTCTTGTCAAAGATATCGGTCTCAATGGTGTGGTCTTCTATGATATAGGTAATGTCGTCCGCGATTCGGAAAATATTGGCACTGATCTTCGCTCAAGTGTCGGTTTCGGCTTTCGCTGGCTGTCACCCATGGGGCCTCTGCGGCTGGAATGGGGGTATAATATTGACCCCCTGTATGATGAAGACCAAAGCCTCTGGGATTTCAGCATCGGAGGTCAGTTCTAACAGCTTTCCTGATTTCTTGCCGCAGGAACGCATCCTCAAACCAACTTAATCTCTTACCGCCATGGCAGCTTTCACTGCCATGGCTTTTTTATTATGCAGCAATTATTCACCTTCCTTCAGGGTAACCTTAAAGAAACCGTTCATGTCAGCGGGCTGAGGCCTTCGGCTGCGGCCATGCTTGCCGCCCAGACTGCGGAAAGAACCGGACGGTCCGTTCTCTTTATCGTCCCCTCGGAGTCCATGCTTGCCAGCATGGAACAGGATCTGCACCTTTTCACCTCTCTTCCCGTACTCTGCTATCCGGGTTATGAGATTCCGCCCTACACACCCCTTTCCCCGGACAGCTCTACCACCGCTTCACGGTTAGCAACCCTTTACCGGGTGCTGTCAAACCAGGGGCAATTCATCCTGATATCCTCAAGTGAAGCATTGCTGCGCCGCATCCTGTCGGTGCATATTCTTGATGAACTTGCAGAAATTGTCATCGAGGGTGAGGAGACTGATCAGCACGGGCTTGTGCAATCCCTGGTCAGAAAAGGCTACGAACAGGTTTCTCTTGTCCAGAACAGCGGAGAGTTTGCCGTGCGTGGCGGCATTATCGATCTTTATCCCCCACCTTTTGCCGAAGATGATTCAGCCATTGACGCACCTGTCAGGCTTGATTTTTTCGGAGAAACGGTTGAATCGATCCGCTATTTTGACCCGATAACCCAACGATCACTCAAAGAAGTTAAGGAGATGATTTTTCTGCCGGTCAGCGACACACTTTTCCCTGATCCTACTAGCGCTGATTACCAACAGCTACTGGCAGCATTTGACCGGGAAGGTAAAGAGCGAAACTGGAATTATCTGCAGAAAAATGCCATCGCAGAAAAGATCAAAACCCGTACACCTTTTCCCGGCATCGAGTTTTTCCTTCCCCTCTTTTATGGAAAACTCTCCGCCCCCACGGATATTCTTCCGAAAAATACCATTGCCTTTTCTTACGCTCCTCAGGAATCTTCCCAATCCATCCAGCTGATCTGGGAAAGAATTACCAAAAATTATCAGGAGGCCTGCAGTGTCAATAACCCGGCACTCCCACCTGAATCCCTTTTTCTGCCGGAAACAGAACTGGAGAAATCCCTGCATCTTTTCAGCCAGGTATTTCTGCACGATTTTGCCTCCCCGCAACCTGACCAGGAAAAGACTCTCTCCATTCAAACCGGCAACCATCTCCTGCTCAAGCAGCAACTGGAGCTGTCCCGTAAAAAGGAAGGTTTTATCGCCCCGCTGGTTAAGCAGATCAGAGAATGGCAGCAAAACCATGACAAGGTCGCCCTGGCCTGCCGGACGGAAAGACATGCTCTCCATCTGGCTGAAATGCTTTCCCATTACGACATTGAATTACGACAACAGCAAGCACCCCTGAGGCTTGAGCATACTGACGCAGCATATGTGACACTGGTCACCTCTCCTTTAAGTGCAGGTTTCGATCTGCCGCTGGAAAGTCTGCATGTGCTCTCAGAAAATGAACTCTTCGGCGAAAAACGACTTGGCTCCAGAAAAAGAAAAAAACATGCCAGCCCTGTTGAAAATATCCGTTTTGAAGAACTGCGCCCCGAAGATTTTGTAGTGCATGTCGATCACGGCATCGGTGTTTTTAACGGTATCATTAACATGTCGTTAAACGGGGTGGCCAACGATTTTCTGCAGATCACCTATGAAGGCAATGATAAACTCTACGTACCGGTTGATCGTTTAAGCACCATCAGCAAGTACCAGGGAATTTCGGATAAAGAGCCGAAAGTCAACAAACTCGGCGGCAAACTCTGGATAAAAGCCAAACAGAAAGTGACGGAAGCGGTCTGGAAAGTGGCCCAGGAACTCCTCGATATCTATGCCAGACGCAAACTGGCAACCGGACATGCCTTTAGCCAGCCTGACCCGTTATTTAACGAACTGGAAGAAACCTTCCCCTATGAAGAAACATCAGGCCAGCTCAAGGCGATTAATGATGTCATCACGGACCTCTCCTCCGAACAGTCAATGGACAGACTGGTCTGCGGCGATGTCGGCTACGGCAAGACCGAGGTGGCGGTTCGTGCCGCTTTCAAGGTTATTGAGGATGGTTTTCAGGTGGCCATGCTTGTACCCACCACCGTACTTGCCGAACAGCACCTTGAGTCCTTCAGGGAGCGTTTCGCCGGCTTTCCGCTCCAGGTTGAGTGTCTGAACCGCTTCCGCAGCGACAAGGAACAGAAACAGGTCATCAAGGATCTGGCAGACGGCAAGGCAGACATGGTAATCGGCACCCACCGCATTCTGTCAAAAGATGTCGTATTCAAACGGATCGGCCTGCTCATCATCGACGAAGAACACCGCTTTGGGGTGGCCCATAAGGAAAGGATCAAAAAACTCAAAAGCAATGTGGATGTGCTTACCCTGACCGCCACCCCCATTCCGCGCACCCTGCAACTCTCCTTGCTCGGCATCAGGGATCTCTCCGTTATCAGTTCCCCGCCCAGTCAGCGGCGGGCAGTGAAGACCTTTGTTGCCAAACATGACGATCTGGTTATCAAGGAGGCTGTCATCAAGGAACTGCAGCGCAAGGGACAGGTTTTTATTGTCCACAATCGCGTGCAGTCCATCCACGAAATGGCCCACCGCGTGCAGAAGCTCGTGCCGCAAGCAAAAATTGCCGTGGCCCATGGCCAGATGCCGGGCAAGCAGCTTGAAGATATTATGGTCCGTTTTGTCAAAAATGAGGTGGATGTCCTGGTCTGCACCACGATTATTGAATCAGGCCTTGATATCTCTAATGCTAACACCATTATTATCACCCGCGCCGACCGCTTCGGTCTGGCTGAAATATACCAACTGCGTGGAAGAGTGGGACGCAGCAGCGAACAGGCTTATGCCTATCTGCTGGTCCCCTCCCTGGACGGATTGTCCAAGGATGCCAGACAGAGACTGCGTGCCCTGATGGATTACAATGAACTGGGAGGCGGCTTTAAACTAGCCATGAGCGATCTGCAGATCAGAGGAGGCGGAAGCATTCTCGGCAAATCCCAGAGCGGCAATATTGTGGCCGTTGGCTATGATCTCTACCTTGATCTGCTGCAGAAGACGGTTGAAGATCTGAAAAGAAGAGGAAAAGACGGTGAGCTCGCCCTTGGAGAGCCTGAGGTGGAACCGGAGATTAATCTGGGAATCTCCGCCTTTATTCCTGATCACTATATATCTGAAAGTGATCAGAGATATATCGCCTATCGGAAAATCACCAGCATCAGGGATGAGCTTGAACTTGAGGATCTGCAGGATGAGCTGCGTGATCGGTATGGAGAAATCCCGGAGGAAACCATCAACTTGCTGCGGGTTATCAGCATCAAATTTTTCCTGCGGGAATTGAAAATCTGCAAACTTGAACGGGGAGCAGGCGGGTTGGTTTTTACATTTCTCAACCAGACACCGGTGAAGCCGGAAAATATTCTTGCACTGGTGAGCAAAAGCAAGAACAAGATGCGTTTTACCCCTGATGGAAAGCTCGTTGTCCCGTCGCAGATAGAAAGTAATGATTCTCTTTTTAATGAAATTAAAAAAGTATTGCAGGCCCTCGCTTAGTATCGTAAATACTAAACCTTAACGTTGAGCTACCAAATCCGCGTGTTGGCGGAAACATACTGTATTCATCTTGGTTTTCGCATGTTTAAAACGATAAATTCCCCCATATCATTCAGTAAAGCCCGTTTAACCGCTTTATTTCTTTTCCTGATCGTCAAACTCTTTCTCTGCTCTGTGACCCTTGCCGGAGAACTTGTTGACCGGGTTGTTGCCGTGGTAAACGATGATGTCATCACCCTTTCCGAGCTTGAAGAAGAAGCTACGTCGACCATTGCAAAAATCAGAGCGGAAGCTCCTCCCGCCCAGGTTGATGATGCCATCCAGAAAGCGCGCCAGGATATCCTGCGCAATATGATTGATCACAAACTGCTTCTCCAACGTGCCGCCAAACTACAGATTGAGGTTGCCGATGCGGACATCGACGCAGCCATCGACCGGATAATGGAACAGAACAACCTTACCGTGGAACAGTTCCGGGAACAGCTTGCGACCATGGGTGTAACAGAGGAAAAATATCGCACCTCACTGCGCGATCAGATTCTCCGCTCAAGACTGCTCAGTTACGAAATCCGGTCAAAGGTGGTAATCACCAATGAGCAGGTCGAGGCATACTACCGCAATAAGTACATGCAGCACAATTCTCCGGAAGGCTATCACATCCTGCAGTTTGGCAGCGGCTGGGAGGATAAGGGGCGTTCCGCTTCCAAAGAAGAGGCCCTCAAACGTGCGGAGCAGTTGCGGGAAATGGTCATAGCTGGTGAGAATTTCAATGAAATAGCTAAAAATTATTCAGACCTGCCTTCCGGAGTTGATGGCGGCGACATAGGCACTTTTAAGAAAAATGAACTGGCTGACTACATGTGGCAGGCTATTAAAGACCTGCATCCCGGAGAAGTAAGCCCCATCATCGAAACTCCTGCGGGATTTCAGTTCTTTAAACTCCTGTCAAAAAGCAGCGACGGTGTTATTGCCCAAGCCCCTCTGGAAAATGTAAAGGAAGAAATCAGGACAACTCTTTACGACCAGGAACTAAAGAAAAAATTTGAATACTGGGTCAAGGAATTACGTGAAAATTCTTATGTAAAGGAACTCCTTTGATCTCTCACTTTCATTCGGATGGGATAATGACCTCGGAAAAACTCATTATTCCTGCAAAAGGACTGAAGCCAAATGGCACAAGATTCCCAGCATAACCGGTCAAAAATCAACGACTCGACCGACAACGATACAGGACCATCCCTGGGCAGTTATCTGCAGCGTGAACGGATAAAAAAACAATTCAGCCTGGAGCAGGTTGCGGAACAGACCTGTATCAACATTGGGACACTGCGGGCAATAGAAAGCAATGACCGCAGTAAAATGCCGGCAGAGGTATTTTCCAGGGGATTTATCAAGCTGTATGCAAAATTCCTCGGAATTGACCAACAGGAAGTACTCGAACTTTATGATCGCGAAATGGGGCAGTCCGACGAGGAAAACATCAGAAATCATGATGTTTTCTACAATGAAAAACTGGCTGAATCTACATCTTTTTTAAGCCTGCGTAAAATTTTCATTCTGCTCATTCTGCTTGCGCTCTTTGCCCTTGGCTACTATTTCTTTCTCTACTCAGAATCGCCGACACCCCGCCGTTCATCTTTTTTCCAGGGGTCGGGAAACGGGTCTCTTTCATCACAGATCAATGAAAAATTTGATACGGTGCAGACCCCCGTGCAAAACCATTATACTTCTCCATCCGCCACAGGGAATACTTACTCTTCGGCAACCTCTCCCTCAGCAGGCAACCCTCCCATGGATAATACCGACAGTCAAAACCAGGCAACCACTTCCTTGAATAATAACAATGATCAACCCCTGCCACAGGCAGTGTCTCCTTCTGCCGGAACCCCCTCCACGGCCAACTCTCCACCCAACAGTTTTGACAGTCAGGAGGCAACGCCTCCTGCCCAATAATGTCTTTTCTCCAGTCCCGCGCCATAGTCCTGAAGGTCATGGACTATGGCGAATCAGATAAAATTGTCATATTTTATACCCGACATTTCGGCAAACTGAAGGCCATTGCTAAAGGGGCCAAACGAAGCAAAAAACGGTTTGTCAACAAACTTGAATTCTTTTCCCTGCTGGATATCACCATTGTTCCCGGCCGTCTTTCCAGTATGGGCCGAATCGACAATGCCAGCCTGGTCAACCCCTTCCCGCCATTACGTGAGAACTATCACCGTTACACCGCCGCCATGCTTGTCTGCGAATTAATGGACCAGTGGACCAGGGAAAATGACAGCGACGAGTCGCTTTTCCAACTGCTTTGCTGGTGTCTGCATGAGCTTTCAGACAGAGACAACATTGCTGAAACCGTCATTTTTTTTCAAATCAAGATGCTCGACATCCTTGGCATGGGTCTTATGCTGGAACATTGTCTTGTTTGCGGAGAAATGGAACAGACTACCCTTCCCTTTTATTTCAGCCCGGCGCAAAGCGGCATTATCTGTTCGCGTTGCTGCCGGACGAATGAAATCGGGCTGATCCCATTATCAATGCCAGCTATCAAAAGCATGCAGATGGCCAGATCCCTGCCGCTGACCAGACTGAACCGTCTTAAAATCTCCGGGAAATCACTTGCTGAAGCGGCAAAGGTTCTCAAATTTTATGGTAATTTTCAGCTGCAGCGTGAAATCCATTCCTGGAAACAATTCAACCTGGCCAAATGAGACCACTGCCTCCTACTCATTCTTGTCCTTGGTTGGAATTTCA
The DNA here is from genome assembly GCA_018897105.1 of Pseudomonadota bacterium. GTDB lineage: Bacteria > Desulfobacterota > Desulfobulbia > Desulfobulbales > SURF-16 > SURF-16. The sequence continues at coordinate 10,764 of JAHILF010000104.1, read as the reverse complement.
CCAAATCACAATTTCTTACACTTTCTTCTTGAATAAATCTGCCGCAACAGAAAAAAAATCCCTCCGCTCTCTGTTTGTATTTTCATCTAAGTATTACTACACACATGAATTTTTCAGATTGTTTCATTTTCAGACGAATCTAAACCAGTAAATCTACCTATTGATTTTTTCCTTAAAAGCTCGTATCACCGCAATTTGTGTCTATTGGGGAGTTATTTTATTGATTTCCTATATGAAATTGAACATTGTGCAAACAGAGCGAATTGGGACTTTCTGTTTTCCTGGGCTTATCATCTTACAGATTCACAATTGTACATAAACAAATTACAACGGAGGGGAATGAATGAAAAAAGATTTGAAAATGTACTGGAAAAAAAATCTTTCACTAATGGTTGTCCTGCTTTCAATCTGGGCAATTGTCTCCTATGGATTCGGTATCATATTTGTCGAACAGTTGAATGCCATTAAAATCGCCGGCTTTCCGCTTGGCTTCTGGTTTGCTCAGCAAGGCGCCATCTATATCTTTGTGGTCCTTATCTTTATTTACTATTTTATCATGAAGAAAGTTGACGAAGAGTATGACGTTCACGAATAAAGGTTTCAATTGAGTCCAGAATATCAGGACAAATCAACCTGTACGAGTTCGTAAAGGCTCCAGTCACTTTCGCAAACAGCAATAAATCGCATTAATTTTGAACACCGTCGGATCGTCCGCAAAAAATACGATTCGTTATTCAGGAAAAACTCACAAAACGGGGGAAACTCCGATGATTACGGTGTTTAAGATTGCATTACAGGTCCGTCCAAAAAACATTCATACTGAACATTAAAGACAAATTCATAAGGAGAAAAAATAATGTCAATTCTGACATGGACTTACATAATGGTTGGAATCACCTTCAGCCTTTATCTAAGTATAGCTTGGATTGCGAGGGTTAAAACAACCAGTGGATTTTATGTTGCCGGTGGCGGTGTTTCCCCTCTCGCCAACGGCATGGCTACAGCTGCTGACTGGATGAGTGCCGCCTCTTTCATTTCCATGGCCGGTCTGATCTCATTCATGGGCTATACGGGTTCAATTTATCTGCTCGGCTGGACCGGCGGCTATGTGCTTCTGGCCCTGCTCCTGGCACCCTATCTGCGGAAATTCGGCAAATTCACCGTTCCGGACTTTGTCGGTGACCGCTATTATTCAGATATTGCCCGTTTTGTCGCCCTTATCTGCGCCATCTTTGTGTCATTTACCTATGTTGCCGGCCAGATGCGCGGCGTTGGCATCGTCTTCAGCCGTTTTCTTGAAGTGGACGTCAACACCGGGGTCCTCATCGGTATGGCCATCGTTTTCTTCTACGCCTCACTGGGTGGCATGAAGGGTATCACCTATACCCAGGTGGCTCAGTACCTGGTGCTTATTGTGGCCTATCTGGTCCCGGCTATTGCTATTTCATTAAAAATCACCGGAACTTTCCTGCCGCAGCTCGGCTTCGGTTCTACCATTGCTGAAGGACCGAATGCCGGCAAATATCTGCTGGATGTTCTCAACCACTTAAACGCTGACCTGGGATTTGCGGAATATACCAAGGCCTTCGGTCAGGGCAGCAAGTCCATGCTGGACGTTTTCTGCATCACCATGGCGCTGATGGTTGGTACGGCAGGCCTGCCCCACGTCATCGTCCGCTTCTACACGGTTCCCAGTGTTCGCGCTGCCCGCCTCAGCGCCGGTTACGCTCTGCTTTTTATCGCCATTCTCTATACCACCGCACCGGCAATCGCTTCCTTTGCCCGCTACAACATGATTAACTCCATCAGCGGCGTTGAATATTCGAAAGCCCCTACCTGGTTTAAAAACTGGGAAAAAACAGGTCTTATCGCCTGGTCTGATAAAAACCAGGACGGTATTATTGAATATTTCCCAGGCGATCCCTTTACCGGCAAACCCACATTCACCGGTGAAAAAGGCTCCTACGGCCAGGAACTTCTTTCAAACAGCCCCACCGACAACAAGAATGAGCTTTTCATTGACCGTGACATCATGGTTCTGGCAAACCCGGAAATCGCCAATCTTCCTCCCTGGGTTATTGCCCTCGTTGCCGCCGGTGGTCTTGCCGCTGCCCTTTCAACCGCTTCCGGTCTGCTGCTGGTAATTTCTTCATCCATCTCGCATGATCTCTACTACCGCCTCATCAACCGCAACGCCTCTGAAAAACAGCGGTTAATGGTTGGCCGCATCATGATAGGACTGGCTGTGTGTGTGGCCGGATATTTCGGGATTCATCCTCCGGGCTTTGTGGCACAGGTTGTGGCCTTTGCCTTCGGCCTTGCCGCTTCATCGTTCTTCCCGATTATCGTTCTTGGCATTTTCTTCAAAAGGGCGAATCGCGAAGGGGCAATCTGCGGTATGATTGCCGGCATTTCCTTCACCTGTTACTACATTGTCAATATCAAGTTCCTGGGCGGCACCCCCTGGCTGCTCGGCATCAGTGCTGAAGGAATCGGTACCGTGGGTATGCTCATCAATTTTATCGTGACGCTGCTTGTTTCCTTTATCACCGCTCCTCCGCCAGCTGACGTGCAGGAGATGGTGGAAAACATCCGTTTCCCCAGGGGAGCCGGCGCCAGTATTGATCACTAAGCCGGTGTAAAAAAATATCTGATACATGGCAAAACTGTGAATGGTATAGAGGGCCGTCACGAAATGGTTTAGAGAGGTAATGGTTATTTCGCAACGGCCCTTGAGATAAGATAGTAATATTTTCATCAAAAACGCGCAGCATCGGCTGCGCGTTTTTTTTATTGTGCAACCGGCTGCCAGTAACTGGTGTTGCCAGGGTCCATCAAATCGCCCTTGTATCCTCTTTTCTTCCGTGGTAGATATCTCAAATTATTAAATTATGGCTATTCTATTTACTGACGATGCAGCCCGGAAGCATCCCTTTGCCTGGTTAAACCGGCTTCTGAATCCCTCAAAAAACACCGATCCGTATCCCAAAAGATAAACAAGGGTATACCCCCGTTTACACAACAGTATATGGAACGCTCCATGGCTGACCTTAATGATTCGTTATTTATTTTCCGAGATGTGAAAGGCAAACGTTGGCCGCGTCTGCGACTTGCGCTGCTGATCGCCGGTTCGCTTTTTTTCCTGGGGAGTGTGGTTTTTGTCAGATATCTCATCATAACGCCCAAGTTGCAGTTGCCTGAGGCTGTACAGCAACTCCGGGCTCATTTACGTAGCGGCATGAAGCCTCAGGACAATCTCACTTCTCCTGCTGCACCTGCGCCGCTCTGGCTGCGTTTCACCAAAACCAAAGGGCTTTCGCCAGCCTCCGCAACGACCAAGATCCCTGCCCCACCTGAAATGGATAGCGCAGTCCCCGAGGTGCATCTTGGCTTCTACGTCAGCTGGGATCCGGACAGTTATGATTCGCTCGTGGCGCATGCCGGGCAACTGACCCATATCAGCCCGGAATGGATGACACTTATCGATGGTGAAGGAACCCTGCAGGTGAAACCAGACCGGCGGGTGCTGGATGTGGCCAGAGAAAAAAATATTATCGTATTGCCGCTCCTGCGCAACCTTGTCGGTGACACCTGGCAACCAGAAGCCGTCGAAGGTCTGATCAATGGCCCGCAGGCCCGACAGGATCGATTTATCGCCCGCTTGCTTGACCATCTCATGGAGGCGGAGGCCGGGGGGGTGCTCATTGACTGGAACCAGATGGACCCCGCTTATCAACAGTCTCTTACTCTCCTGCTCTCCCGTCTGGCTGATGCCCTCCACCAGCAGAAAATGGAGCTCTGGCTGTGTATCCCCGTGGGGCTTGAACTGAAAGCCTTTGACCTTGAAAACCTCTCCCCTGTTGTCGATCGTTTTGTAGCTGTGCTGCATGATGAAAATTCAGAAGTCGATCCTCCCGGTCCCATCGCCTCCCAGCCTTGGTTTGACGGCTGGCTGCAGACCCTTCTTGCTTACGGCAAACCTGCGCAATGGGTGGTGGGCATCGGCGCCTACGGATACGACTGGGCACAGGGACAAAAAGAGGCGCATACCATCGGCTTTGCCGATGTCCTGACCCGGGCCGGCCGGGCCGGTCTGCATGACTGCCGTTCCCGGCAGCCCGCGGACAATCCTCGCTTCTCCTATATGGATGGAGAGACAGAGCACACGGTCTGGTTCCTGGATGGTGTGACGTTTTTTAACCAGATCTGTTCCGCCCGTGGGCTGCATGCCGGTGGTATTGCCCTCTCGCGTCTGGGAACCGAAGATCCTGCCGTCTGGCAGGTCCTGCCCCTGGCTCGTACCGCTCCTCTACCGTCCGCCGCGCTGGACTTCCTCCGTCCCCTTGTTCCGCAGGATGCTGTGGCCCAGTTGGGCAGCGGAAACTTTCTGATGATAGAGGACAATCACGCCAACGGTTACCGGGAGATAGCAGAGGATACCGGCGGAAAACTCACCCACACTTACCGGGTTTTCCCCTCCTACACCACTATCAACCACCAGGGCAATGGACAACCCGATGAGGTAGCGATCTCCTTTGATGACGGTCCCGACTCCAAATGGACCCCGGCTGTGCTCGATATCCTCAAGTCCAGAGGCGTCACGGCATCCTTTTTCATGGTGGGTGAGCGGATGGAGAGAAATCCTGAGATTGTCGAGAGAATCGTCAGGGAAGGGCATGAGATCGGCGTGCATACATACACTCATCCGAATCTGGCCGAGGTTTCCGCTGAACGGGCCCGACTGGAACTTAATGCCACCCGGCGTCTCATTGAAACGATCACCCGCCGCTCAACTTTTCTTTTCCGGCCGCCATACAACGCCGATTCCGAGCCCCATGCTCCGGAGGAACTGGTGCCGATAAAAATTGCCCAGGGGCTTGGCTATCTCACGGTGTCCAGCGATATTGACCCTGAAGACTGGTCACAGCCCGGAGTGGATGCCATTGTCCAACGGGTAAAGGAGCAGCGACTCCAGGGCAATGTCATTCTGCTGCACGATGCCGGCGGCAACCGCCACCAGACCGTCGCCGCCCTGCCGTTGATCATCGATTATCTTGAGGCCCGCGGCGATCAAGTGGTTTCCCTCGGCCGGCTGCTGGGTGCATCCGCCTCATCACTCATGCCGCCGTTACCGGAAAATCATCAGCCGCTTCAGCGACTGATCGGTGACAGCGGCTTTAAGATCATGCATGCAGTCGGAGAACTTGGCTGGGCCTTCATGATCGTGGCCACCATTCTGATTACCCTGCGCACCCTGTTCGTGGCAATCCTTGCCCAGAGCCACAGGCATCGCCACCTCTCTCCCCCGACTGCCGCGCCCGATGACTTCCAGCCGCCGATCAGTATTGTCATTGCCGCCTATAATGAAGAAAAGGTGGTCGCTCGCACTCTGGAAAACCTTCTACGTACAGACTATGCCGGCACAATGGATATCATCGTGGTCGATGATGGCTCCACTGACCGGACAGCATCGGCGGTAGCGAAAATCGCAGCTGAAGATAACCGCATCACGCTGCTTTCTCAGGACAAGAACCTGGGTAAGGCCCGCGCCCTCCGTGCCGGATTCCATACCGCGGCCCATGAGATCATTGTGACTCTCGACGCTGATACGATTTTCCAGCCCGATACCATCATCCATCTGGTACAGCCAATGCGTGATGAACGCATCGGGGCCGTATCAGGGCATGTCAAGGTCGGCAACAAACAGACCCTTGTCGCCCGTTTCCAGGATCTGGAATATACCTGCGGGTTTAATCTTGACAGACGGGCATACCAGCAGCTTAACTGTATCACGGTGGTGCCGGGTGCGGTAAGCGCCTGGCGCCGCTCTGCCGTTATGGCCGCCGGCGGGATCAGCAGCGACACCCTGGCTGAAGATACGGACCTGACGCTGAGCCTGCATCGCGCCGGTTACCGGATCGCCTATGCACCACGAGCCGTGGCGTGGACAGAGGCGCCGGAAAACTTCTCCGCCTTGGCCAAACAACGTTTTCGCTGGGCTTTCGGCACCCTGCAGTGTCTTTGGAAACACCGCGATCTGGTCGGCAACCCGAGACACAGAGCACTTGGCTGGTTCAGTCTGCCTTCCATATGGCTTTTTCAGATACTACTGGTGGCCGTCAGCCCACTGGTCGACGGTCTGCTGCTGTTTTCCCTGTTTTTTGGCATGCAAATCGCCATTTTACTGTACTTAGTTGCTTTTCTTGCCATGGACCTGTTACTGGCGGCATTGGCGTGCTGGATGGAGGGAGAGTCTCTCAAGGCAGCCTGGCGCATCCTGCCCATGCGTTTTCTTTACCGTCCACTGCTGGCCTGGGTGGTATGGAAATCAATTAGCAGGGCCGTCAAAGGTGCCCTGGTCGGCTGGGGCAAGCTGGAAAGGTCCGCCTCTATTACTCTTAAAAACTAAAATATTTTTCCAGTGATGATAAAGATGGTTTTACGAAAACGACAGTCAGGTATCGATTGGTGATAAAATGCTTTTTCCCCCTTTAAAACTGCCGGCCGCTTTGCTGTTGTCTTTGCTGGTTCTGTTGGCCGGTTGCGACAATCAGGAACCCGCCACCCCATCCGGCAAAACGGGCGCCAGGGAAAGCATCACCGTTGATTTTCCCGCTACCGGCGCTTTTACCGGGGCCTACATCGACTTCGGGGATTACGAAGATGATGTGACGCTCGAGGCCATTGAAAAATTCGAAACCATGGTCGGTAAACACCAGGCCATCATTGCCTCCTCAAGTTATTGGGGGGAACAGAAATTCCCGAAAAAAAATATGGGACTCATTATTCGCCATGGTTCCATTCCGCTGATCTTCTGGTCACCCTGGGACCTGCCTTATGAGGAAGGGAGACCGCCTGACCGTTTCAGTCTGAATAACATTCTGGCCGGCAAGTGGGACAAATATATCGATAAATGGGCTGATGAGGCACGCGCCATCGATAAACCGCTGCTGGTATCCTTGGGCCTGGAGATGAACGGTCAATGGTTTCCTTGGTCCGGCGTGCATTACGGAGGAGGACAGCCCGTCTCCGCCCCGGACCAACCCGCCAGATATGCCGGACCGGAACTTTTCAAACAGACTTATCGTTATGTGGTAGAACGGGTAAGAGCACGTGGTGCCGGTAAGATCCTCTGGGTATTCCATGCCAACAACTTTTCGGTTCCAGCCACCAAGTGGAACGCCCTGAGTCAGTATTATCCCGGGTCTGATATGGTAGACATTCTGGCTCTGAGCGTTTACGGCAAGCTCTTTCCCGATAGCCGGTGGATTTCGTTTGAACAGGCCATGGACAACGGTTACAAGGAACTCTGTCTACTTGATACCGCCAAACCGCTTATCGTTGCCGAGTGGGGGGTCGGGGAGTTCCCGAAAGCAGGTGATAAGGCTGCCTGGTTTGCACAGGCTTTTACCGCTTACAAAAAGAAGTATCCGCGGGTAAAGGCCGCGGTTTACTGGCATGAACGCTGGCAAAATAAAGATGAAACGCATTCCAACTTAAGGGTCAACTCTTCTCCGGAGGCCCTGTCGGCCTACCGGCAGGCAGTAGCCGATCCTTACTGGCTGGGCAGCCAGCAGCAGAGGTGATTTTGCAGGTGAGCAACTACTTCTGCTATTTTACCATGGTACGGCATGGTCTTTTTGAAAAAAATTTACGGGAACACCGTAGTTGGCAAAGCCGACTTTAAAATTCCTGCCCTCAAACTTCGGTCTCAGCCGGGACGATGCTATCGTCTGACAACGTCAGATGTCTATCAGCTTTGATCTTTTCAACGGCTTCAAAGGCGGAAGTCTTCTGACCAATAAGATTGGCCAGCTCGTCTATCACCTCTTTCACCTCGCCCACCTGTTGATTGGTGATCTGTGATGCCTCAGACAGATAGGCCACTGTTTCCGAATTATCCTGGGTGACTCCGGTCATCTCGGCTACGGCTTTATTGATATATTCGATTCCCTGGGCCTGTTCCTTTGAAGCAGTGGCAATATCATTTAGGAAGCTGCCGACTTGGCTGGCATTCTCTGTCACTTCGGAAAATGAATTTTCCGTATCTTTTACCAGATGGGTACCTTTTTTTATCAAATCCCCGGTGTTGGCAATGAGATCATTGGTGTTTCTGGCTGCCGTTGCCGATCGCATGGCCAGATTGCGCACCTCATCGGCCACCACGGCAAAGCCGACGCCGGCCTGACCGGCCCTGGCCGCCTCAACCGCGGCATTCAGTGCCAAAATATTGGTCTGGAAGGCAATTTCATCAATTGTTTTGATGATTTTGGATGATTCCTCACTTGATTTATAAATCTTTTCCATGGATGCGGTCAGTTCGGACATCACGCTGTTTGCCTTGCTGATCACCTGATTTGTTTCCTGCATAAGATCATTGGCCTTTCGCGAATTCTCGGCATTCATCTCGATCATGGAAGAAATTTCATCAAGGGAAGATGAGGTTTCGTGCAGAGAGGAAGCCTGATTCTGGGCTCCATCCGCCAGAGATCTGCTGGCCGTCTCAACCTGTTCGCTTGTTACCGCCAGCTGATCTCTGCTATGGTTTATCGCGCCAATGGCCCTCCGGAGAGGATTGGTAAGCACCTTTCTGAAGGCCAGAAACATGAGGGCGGCTAGAACAACATTCAATATCACCACTGCATATATAATGTTAAGCGTCGACCGGTAAAGACTCGCTTTCATGTATGATGTGCTGAGGAAAACATCGACAACTCCTAGTTTTTCTTCATCCTTGACCACATCAACGCGTTTGGTTTTCAAATCCCCGGAGACCTGACCGGTAAAATCGACGATTTTACCTTCAGCATTTCTCTTTTTTCCCAAAAACAGTGTTTTCCCATCATTTTCCCAGACAATGACGGCATAAATCTGCTTTTCAAGCATTTCCACCGACATGACATTGTCAGCCTTCTCCTTATCGAGATTCCACAGTGGGTTTTTCAGGTTTTCAGCCAGACGTTGGGAAGTCATAGTGATACACTTTTCCAACCCGGCCTCCATATTGGCCTTGTTGATGAAATAACTGACAACGGCAAAAGACATAAGGGCAAGGGTCGCGGCAGCATTGACCAGAATACCAAGCTTGGTCTGAACGCTTGTTGCGCTGGGATTCACACGGTTTTTAAAACCCATAACTTTCTCCGGCATGCATGAATTATTGAACAGATACGAAATAATTCTTTACGATTTATGGTATTCGTCATTCATTATTCATTGCAATCATCAGTTGGGCTTTATCTGATACGCTTTTTCTTGCACTGCGACCGCAGTTCTCATCCGTCTGGAGGCTCCGTCGACTTACCAGTTCCATTTTGTCTTCAGTTTCTGGATTTCACCGGAGGCCTCGAGTTTCGGGTACGCCTCGTCAAAAATGGCCTTCAGGGCCTTGCCTTTGTCATTATCCGGAAAGGCAAGATAAAGTCCCAGTTCCATCACCGGCTCTTTCTGGAATTTATCCTTGTCGACAATTTTCAATTCCAGAACTTCGTCCAGATCTGTCTCGTTCTCCAGGTAAAAATCAACCCGCCCTTTATCCAATATCTGCAGAATATTTTCTCGGGTGTCAAACTCCTTTTGCTCAACCGGGACGCCAAGATATTTGGCAATCGAATAGCCTTTTACGTAGGCAACCGTTTTCCCCTTCAGCGATTCCTTACCCTGCCAGCTGCTGACGGTGCCTTTTTTAAACAAAGCAACGATGGAATCAGCATCAAAGGCATCATTGGAATAAATCATCCCCTTGATCTCATTGAGGTACGAACCGACTACCGCATCAGCTTTGTTGGTAGTAACCAGGTTGATCGATCCCTCGTAAGAACGGATGATAAAATTAACTTTCACCCCGGCAGGTTCATATACCGCCCTGAAAATGTCCCAGTAGAGACCGGTACCGTCCTTGTTGGTGGCATCAGTCCACTCCTCGCTTGCCAGCATAATTTCTTTGGGTGTCTCAGCCGCTAGCGCACTGCAATGCATCCCCCAGAGAAACAATAGAACAAAGATTCCCATTCGTTTCATCAGCACACCTCCTGTTTCATGATATTGAGCATGTTCATGTTTAATAGATGTTGCCTTTCCCAAAAACTGACGTGTTTTTGCAGCAAAATAAAAATACTCTGGGCGGGGGTACCACGCATGCAACAAAAAAAACTTCAGCTCAACATGGAAATCCACCATCATAACGTTGGAATAAAATATTTTTTATAGGCACAGCAAGTTTGCGATTTTGACAATTGAAACCACACTCAACGACAAAAAACATATAAAATCAATTAGTAATGCGACTTTTCCTCTTAATCGAAATGTTACTTTTATATTATATGTGGGAAAAAAAAAATTAAACTCAATAAAAAGTTCACCTCATAACAAGAAGATGCATTAAAAAAACAAGCTAAAGGATATGAAAATTATAAATTTACCGTTTTAGTTCTACTTTGTCACATTACCCATCACTCTGCCGTTTGTATGCAGAGTCAATGGATGCTTGCCTTTGCTGGTGCCTGACACTCATTTACCGAAGACTTCTTCGTGAGTTTATCCCTCCGTGGAAGAAAGTGAGCACGCAATTTTGCAATGTCAGGACAACTGAGTAACGGGTGCGTCTCCTTCTGTTCCATTCTGGTTTCCAACAGAAAGAGCGTGGACATCATCACCATGGCCATATGATGATGCCAGGCCAGCCAGCCCCGAACTTGGTAATGATCCATGCCGGCTGTTTCCTTGGCATCCTGAAAGGAGCGTTCAACAAAAAATCGTTGTCCC
>JAHILF010000103.1 GCA_018897105.1 Pseudomonadota bacterium | reverse complement strand
TGTCCAGAATCCCTCCAATTTGTTGAATTGGCGGGCCTAACTGCCGCCTATGGGTGTGTAGCGGAAAAAAAGGTTAAGCGTTTGCTTAAATTTCATGTGCTGGAAGACGCTTGGAAGGGTTTTCGGTCGGGCACTAAATAGTCTGCATGAAAAGAAAAAAAATAAAGATAATTCTGACCGGCTACCGGGCCACCGGCAAAACATCAGTTGGCCGGATTTTAGCCGATCGGTTATTATTTTCTTTTGTAGACACCGATCGGGAAATTGAAAAACAGCAGGGGAAGAGCATCAGCCAAATGGTGGCTGAAAATGGATGGAGCTATTTCCGCGCGGCGGAGCACGATTTCCTCGCCTCGCTTGTGCCCCGGGAAAATCTCGTTGTCGCCCCCGGCGGAGGCGCCATTCTGCACCGGGAGGTATGGGCGGAACTGATGGAAACTTCCCTGGTTATCTGGCTGCAGGCTGATGTGCAGACCATAAGCAGACGTTTATCCGGCGATACTCTGTCAACCAGCCAACGTCCTTCTCTTACCGGTCAAGATATGATAAAAGAAATAACGGCGGTGCTGACGGAAAGGGAACCGTTCTACCGGCAAGGGTCCCATTATGCGGTCAGCACCCAGAAGCCGGTCGTGGAAATTGTTGATGAGATTCTGATGCTGTGGGCAAAATGCCGGTAAAAATAAACTGACAAGAACATGGATCGACTGAACTGATAAAAATGAATTTCCGGAAGTTCCGGATGAGGAGAAATTATGGCAGGAAACACTTTTGGCCAGGTTTTCCGAGTTACCACCTGGGGTGAATCCCACGGAGCGGCTATCGGGGCGACGATTGACGGCTGTCCTCCCGGCATTCCGTTGACCACAGAACATATTCAGGCTGATCTGAACCGGAGACGTCCCGGAACCGGCGGGGCGACAAGCCCACGCAAGGAACCGGACAGGGTAGAGATACTGTCTGGAATCTTTGAAGGCTGCACCACCGGCACCCCGCTGACGTTGATTATATATAACCAGGATGCTCACAGTAAATCCTATGATCATTTAAAAGATATTTTCCGGCCGGGACATGGGGATTACTCCTATCTGATGAAATACGGCATCCGTGACCATCGGGGAGGCGGCCGGGCCTCGGCCCGGGAGACGGCGGCCCGGGTGGCCGCCGGAGCAGTGGCCAGAAGGCTGCTGTCATTTCATGATATCGATGTGTTTGCCTACACCCTTTCCCTCGGCGGCATTGATGCGGAAAATCTTGATTTCGAGGCAGTTTGGGAAAACCGCCTTTTCTGTCCTGATAACGAGGCCGCCGCCCGTATGGAGGAAAGAATCGAGGCAGTGAAAAAAGAAGGGGATTCCCTGGGTGGAATTGTCGGCATCATTGCCAACGGCTGCCCACCCGGTCTTGGCGAGCCGGTATTCAACAAGCTTGATGCCGACCTGGCCGGCGCGCTCATGTCCATCGGCGCGGTAAAAGGAGTGGAGATCGGTTCCGGTTTCATGGCGGCGCGCCTGACCGGTTCACAAAACAACGACGCCCTGACGCCCGAGGGGTTCAGTTCCAACAATGCCGGCGGTATTTTGGCCGGCATATCAAACGGCGAACCCATTATCGCCCGGGTGGCGGTAAAACCGATTCCATCCATCTCCAAGCCCCAGAACACAGTAAATCTGGACAACGAGCAGGTTGAAATCAAGATCGGCGGTCGGCACGATATCTCGGCCATCCCCCGGATTATCCCTGTCTGCGAGGCCATGGTCTGTCTGACCCTGGCGGATCATCTGCTGCGTTTGCAGACCCTTGAATGGACTCCCGAATCATTGGAGATGGATGAGTTATGAGCACAGAAAAGCAAAAGAAGATTGAAGATATCTGGATCATCACCCGTGAATATGACGGTCTGGCCGGCGCCGGCGGGGTGAAGGACGTCTGCCGCCAACTGGCCGAAGCCCTTGTGAAAAAGGCAGATGTCTCGGTTATGCTGCCCATGTACGGCTTCATCAATGCCCAATCCCTTGGTTTCAAACCGCACGATGAGTTTCAGGTGGATATCAACTACGTGGGAGTGGAACGGCGGGAAGAGGTTCGCATCTGGGAACGCAAACACAAGCAGGGCAAAAGGAATCTGACCATCTATCTGGTTGATGCCGATCGCTACCGCGACAAAAGAGCGGTTTACACCTATACGGCCGAGGATGAGGCGGATAATCCCGTGCATGTCAGCGGCAGCGGCCATTACGATTATTTTGCCATGAATGTCCTGCTGCAGAAAACCGCGCTCAATTTTATGCTCTTTAAGGGGAAACGGCCCGATATCATCCATTGTCAGGACGGGCATACTGCCCTGCTGCCGGTCATGGCCAGAGAAATTGACGGCATTCGCCATTTCTTCAGGAAAACCGGGTTGCTCGTCACCATTCATAACGCAGGGGTCGGCTATCATCAAGAGGTGGATGATCTGCCGTTTGCCAAGGCCATTACCCGTCTACCTTCCGCCATCATCGGCAAGAATCAGCTCGATGGCCGCTTTGATCCGTTTCTTGCCTCGGCTCCCTACGCGGTCATGAACACGGTCAGTGAAAATTATGCCCGGGAATTACGGGAAACCGGTGATGATGAAATGACGGGATGGCTGGGACATACACTTGCCCGCAGGGGGGTGATGCTGCAGGGCGTAACAAACGGCATCAATCCTGAGGATTTTAATCCGGAGGATGCGGAAAAGCAGGGAATTGCCGCATCGTTTTCTCCGGGAAAAGGGGACTTGGCCGGGAAAAGGGAATGCCGTCGCGAACTGGTAAATATGATCCGCCAACAGGAACTGGCCAGGGTCCGGGTCAGCGGCACCTTAACCGATGCCCCGGATCTGCCGCTTTTTACCCTTATCGGCAGGCTCTCCGAGCAGAAAGGGGTGGACAAGCTGGTGGGCGCCCTGAAAACCCTGTTGTCTTTGGATGAGGGGTTCCAGGTCCTTATCCTCGGCAGCGGCAGCAAAGAGATTGAAACTGAACTGATCGGGCTGACGGAGATCGAAGAGAATCAGGGCAGAATCTGTATCTTGAGCGGCTATGACCAGCAACTGGCTACCCAAGTCTATGCTGCCGGGGATTTTTTTCTCATCCCCTCCAGCTATGAGCCCTGCGGTCTGACCGATTATATTGCTCAACTGTTCGGCAATCTGCCCATTGTTCATCATGTCGGCGGACTGGTGAAGGTGGAGGATGGTAAAACCGGTTTTGCCTACCATGAGCACAGCAGCGCAGCCCTCAGAGAAGCAATGCAGAGTGCGTTGTTGATGTTCCGCCAGCATCCGGAGCGCATCAGGACCATGCAGCAGGAAAGTGTAAAAGTTATCCATAATTCCTACACCTGGGATAAAATTGTGCTACGATATATGCAGCTTTATCAGGAGGCCCTCACCCTTTGCACAGAGCCATGATTGACGTACAACGCCAGGAGGCCGGACAGGAGCAGAACAGATGGTTTGTCCGGCGGCGCGATTTTTTTGTCACCAGCATGCTGAAGAGTTTTTACCGGACTGCCGGCGGTTTTCTGCAGATTTACCAGGGGTACCTCAAAACGGGAACAGCGCCCTATAACGAGATCGACAAACTGGTCGGCACGGAGAACAGGAAAGGCTGCCTCTGGCAATTGAAAGATGACTGCCATCAGCTGTGGAGAAATGGCGACTCCTCCTTCGAGCTCAATGGTTCTCTGCTTGACTGGATTATCGGCTCGCTCTTTCATGAGGCGATGAAACTCAAGGAAAACATCTATCTCTTTGAGTATTATGCCCCGCTGGCCCATGACATGAAGGGAGAGTGGCGCCAGGAAATACAGCAATTCTGCGGGGTGGAATGCCGGCGTTTCATGGAGAGAATTGCCCATGAGGTGGACCGACAGATGGAGAGCCTGGGATTTATGTTTGGCAGGGCAATTTATCTGCTCCGCACCATGCTTCCATCACAGAAGCACAACCCCCTGCTGGTCAGGTATTTCGTCGAACACCGCGATGTGGCAAGCGAGCTTTGGTCTGAGTCTCTGGATGAAATCTTCAAAGACATGTTCAACGGTGTCCCGGAAAGCGGATATTGTTTTGCTGCGCAAAGCTATTTTGATGGGAACTGGTATGAAAAATCTCTGGCAGCATATCAGGAGGCCTTGCGGGTCAATGAGCACTGTGACGAGGCAATTCTGCGGACGGGTCAGCTGGAGGCGATACTGACAAAGGCTAATGAAAATTACAGGGGTAACTCCCGTAGAACACAGTTACTGTAATATTTGACTGTCTCGAATTTATGCCCCTTGAGTTATTCCGGGGAAAATCAAGTAAATTTTATGGGGATTTAAGGCCCCATTTGCGTAAAATTGTTCTTTGATAATTCGGTAAAACTTTACAGCTTTTCTATTCTTGGTTATGAAGATTAGGGGACGGGAGTACTGATCCCGCGCTCAACGCTAACTGCGTTTTGGGCAGCTTCCGTTCCTCTCTTTTCTTCCTTTGTCGCCTCGATATTGGCGCCTGCGCATCAAAGTCTTGATACCGACGACTTTTATCTTTGCTTTCCTTTGGTAGTTGCGCGTAAGTTTTTGCCCTGTTTTCCAGGTCTATTTCAGGATTAAACGGAGTATTATTCTTCAACATGCCGTAAGTAATCCTGAGTATTTTATGCATGCACAGACCAATTGCCGCCATTTTCTCCATGCCCTTGGCAACGTGTTTCTGGTAGAGATCACGGATGAGTGAATTCGAGCCAATCGCAGACATTGCCACCATGAAAAGGATTGCCCGGGGTTCTTTCCTGCCTTTTTTGCTCATGCGAACGGCACTGCGGCCGTCTCCACTGACCTTATAGACAGGATGAAGACCAAAGAATGAAGCCAATTTTTTCACAGTAGAAAAACGTTCGACCGCCTGTATTTCGAGCATTAAGCCTATGGCCGAATAATCTCCTATTCCTGTAAAGGTTTTCAGGAGTTTCACCTCAGGGAGGTTACACTCTGTCGCCAGGATTTTTGTCTGCGCTTTAATGGTCTGTTGGAGGTGCTGAATTTGGCCGACCGTAGCGCAGACCAGTTGTCCTGTGATAGCGTCTGTGGCGGATGCAATACTTGTCTTGGCGCCGGCCACCAGATCTTTGGCGCGATTTGTCGATATGTACGGGATCCGTGCCACCGATGTTGCCCTGGCTTTGCCCAACTTTGCGGCTGTTGGGTATTGTTTCAACAGATTCATTACCCAGCCGGGCATCCCTTCCTGGCAGTACTTTAATATCTCGGGGTTCGCACTCAATGCCGTTAACTTAAGAAAAACTGACTACACTCGTCGTCACCCCGGCGAAGGCCGGGGTCCAGAATTGTCGTAACTACCGGCCTTCGCCGGAATGACGAACCTGGGCTCAGGCAACCGGCGAAAAGGCTTAAGTTAATGACATTGGGTTCGCACTATAAAGCAGAGATTCAAGTTGGTTGAACAGCTGGGTGCTCTGCTTGGTTAACATTTTAATAAAGGACCACTGTTTTCGAAGGCTCGCCCAGTAGTCTTGTTGTTGATAGACTACCTTTTCAGGGTGAGATATCAAATATTCAGCAACTCCTTGGGCGCTGATCTTGTCCGTGATGATTCTTTTCAGGCTGGCCTCGTTATTTTTGCAAACACCTGCGGGATTGAGGCGAGCTGTTTTGACGTTTAACGAACCTTGGAATTTACTTAGGGTTTTGTGCCAGTTGTTTTCATAACCGCCGGTGCTTTCTAACGCGGCACAAAGTTCCGCGTCAGGATGTTCCTCAAAAAAATTGAGAAGTCGATCATACAGGAGACTATGGCCGGCAATGGTATCATCCAACTGGAAGTTTTCCTTAACCAGCCGTTTTCGGCTATCTAAGGATGACAAAGTCTGAATACCCTTTGCTCACGTCACCACCTAAATAATACTGTTCCATGGAAACTCCTTTTTCGATAAATAAGTTAAAAAATACCAGGAATCATCAGCCTTGTGACATGCGGTGTCAAAGCACCACGTTATTCCTCGACTTAAGCCTGGTGGAAGGAAGACACTCAAGGACGGGCTCGAAACCCAAGGCTTGATCCTTCTCTTCCACAACCTGATAGTTTTACCGAATAAAGGCTATTCATACTTTACAAATCAATGCCGTTAACTTAAGAAAAACCTGACTACCCTCGTCGTCACCCCGTCGAAGGCCGGGGTCCAGAATTGTCGTAACTACCTGGATTCCGGCCTTCGCCGGAATGACGAACCTGGGCTCAGGCAACCGGCGAAAAGGCTTAAGTTAATGACATTGCTTTACAAATAATAATTTTTCCCAGGGAGCCGCTTCGATCATGCCGGAGGAAAAACACCGGCATTGGCCCCGACTTCCCAATGGTTGTTTTTGTTTGTTTCTTTTATAAAAAGACCATACAAGGGTGAAAAACTCTCTCGACAGCCGTACAGTGCATGTAAGTGCTTGATTTAACATCACGGTAATTCGGTGCCGGGACTTTTTAAGAATTTATCAATAATTGAGGAGGCGGCATGACGGTAAAAATCGGTATTAACGGGTTTGGCAGGATCGGTAGAAACATTTTCAGAGCTCTGAGCAAGGATGAGGCATTCAAGGATATAGAGGTGGTGGCCATTAATGATCTCACAAACCACGAGACCCTGGCCCATCTGCTCAAGTATGACTCGATCATGGGTGTTTATGAAAAAAATGTCCATGTGTCGGCCAAAGGTCTGACGGTTGACGGCCAAGAGGTGGCGATTTCCACCCATAGAAATCCGGCCGATATTCCGTGGGGCGATATGGGGGTTGAATATGTGGTGGAAGCCACCGGGCTCTTTACCGATGGCGAGAAGGCCCGCGCCCATATGGACGGCGGAGCCAAAAAGGTTGTCATTTCCGCACCGGCCAAGGGCAATGTCAAAACCATTGTCATGGGGGTCAATGAGCACGAGTATGACCCCAGCCTGCACCATATTATTTCCAATGCCTCCTGCACCACCAATTGTCTCGCCCCTTTCGCCAAAGTTATCATGGATCGTTTCGGCATCAGAAAAGGCCTGATGACCACCATACATTCCTATACCAATGATCAGCGTATTCTTGATTTTCCGCACAGCGATCTGCGCAGGGCCAGGGCCGCAGCATTGTCGATGATCCCCACCAAAACCGGCGCCGCCGCCGCGGTCTCCCTGGTCATTCCTGAATTGAAAGGGAAATTTGACGGTCTGGCGGTGCGTGTCCCCACCCCCAATGTCTCTCTGGTGGATGCGGTCATGGAGGTAGAGAAGGAAACAACGGTTGCCGAGGTGAATCAGGCCCTGAAGGAAGGCAGCAATCGTTTCCTGGGTTACTCCGATGAACCGCTGGTTTCCATTGATTACCAGGGCAATCCCCATTCCTCGGTTGTTGATGCCATGTCCACCAAGGTAATCGGCAACATGGTCAAGGTGCTCAGCTGGTATGATAATGAATGGGGCTATTCCAATCGGGTCCTTGACCTGATTCTGCTCATGGAAAACCAGAAGGCTTTGTAACTGGTCAAAGTTTTTCTTTTCTGTTAATAGAGAAAAAGCACACCCTGCGGGGCTGATGTCATCTGTGTTTCCTTGTCATCGGTCCCGGGGTACTGAATGGAAGCAGCTCTCCGCACCCAGCATGCCTTGCTATGGATTTTTAATTCTCAACGCCGATTCCCTCTATGACTCTAACTGAAAAAAGCCTTTATGAGACCTCCAGCGCATTAAAGGCCAATCTCCTGGAAACAGCGGTCACCGATGTCACCATCGATCCGGCCAAGCTTGCTCTCCTTGATATGATTAAAGATTTCAAGGGGATACATAACAACCTGTATGATCTGCTGTACGAGATCCATCACCCGTATCGTAACTGGAATCTTATTATCCCCAAACTGCGCACCTTTGTGCTGAAAAATGTTGCTCTTTTCTGCCGCAGCGATAAGGGGCCCGAGGCGTTCAGTATTTTCTGCGGCATTTTCCTGCAGGCCATCGATGAAACAAGGAAAAACAGAACCTTGCTTAATCTCTGCATAGAGTCCATGCTGGCCTATGTGGAGCGGCTCATCAGCTCCGCCAGGGCGGATCTGCAGAAGTATGAGAGCGTGCTGTCGCTACTGTTTGACAGTCTTTACAGCCTGGACAACCCGATCATCATGCTCGTGGTGCAGGGCCATCATCCCATGAAAAAGATTGTCCTCTCTCTGGTGGAATGGCGGGAAAAGGAGGGGATATCCATTAATCTGCAGCCCGCTGCCCGCCTGATGAAAAAGATTCTGTTGCTCAACTACAATTACTGGCTTGAGGTTGAGGATCCCCTGCCATGGTTTCTTGCCCAGTGCAGTGACATGTGTAACAACTGGGATGCGGGCAAGCTGTTCAACGCCATTTCCCATGATCAGATCAGGAAGCATTTAGAGCGACTGCAGGAGATAGAGGTCAGCAATGAACAGCGCGATCTGCGGGCTATTCTGGAGTTGCCTTCCCATATGGATCTGGTCCGGCTCTATCGGGAGATTCCTGAAAAGCTGGCAGTGCAGCATGAAAAAGGTGCAAAACCGGAAGACGACAGGTTCTCGGAAAACAGAAAGCTGATTTTTCTTTTCCGGATCATGCGCACCTCCGGGCTGTATCTCATCCACGAGGAGAGTCTGCGGGAGATCAACCGCAGCCTGATTGTGCTCATCCGCCAGCAGACATTTGAGGAGATCGAGTCCTTTCTGCTCACCACCCTGCAGCTGTTAAAGGAAAATGTCCGTCGTTATCCCCATACCGCCCTGCAGTGCATTCAAGTTCTCGGCACCGAGGTGTTCAACCGGGAAAACAGCCGGCTGGTGGAGACGTTTCTGTGGGAGACGGTGCGCTTTGGCTTCCAGTATGCCAATGTGACCGGGGTGGATCAGGACTGGCAGCCGATTACCAACCCGGCCCATCTGGCCAATATCAGGGTCTGGCTGAACCTGATCATGCAGGAGCCGAAGTGGTGTTCCACTCTTTTTTCCGCGCTCATTATCAACCTGAAGCTCTCCGGCACCTGCGTCAAGGATACTGACCTTTTCCAGCGGGATATCAGCCGGCTGCTCAACCATCCCATTGCCCCGGTTTACAATCTTGTCAAGCAGTTCACCAAGCTCATGCCTGTTTTTTTCAATGAGATCGGGGCAGAGGGCAACCTACGTGATGTTTCCACCGAGCTTGATGAGATCCATAAGCGCAAGGATCTGCTCATGCACTTTTTGCGCAAGCAGAGCCACGTTGAAAGCTCCAATCTCATAGTTGACTTTATCAAGGCCATCCTCCGCTTCTGGCTGACCCTGGATAAACAGGTGCTCAAGGATTTTTTGCCAGATGAGGTGCTCAGCCAGGTGCAGACCAGCGGTCCTTTTGTGGATGAACAGCATATTATCTGCAAACGGCTGAAAGCCATCGACCATTATGAGAAGGAAAGCGACCTGCTCAAATGGGAAGAGGGGAAGATCATTGCTTTCCTGGTCGCTCAGAAGGATATCAGCCCCCATGAGGTGCGGCGCTTTGAACTGCTGGTGCAGATGTATCGGCTGCTTGATCTGAAGTATAACCTGGGCTTTCAGGAGTTGCGCCGGCAGCTGGAACAGGCGGCCGGCAGCGGTTTTCCGGAAATGGAGCAGCTGCTTGCCGATCTCGAGATCTGCGATACGGTCCAGTGTCTCACCGCCCTGCTTGATCATCTTGAGCAGCTGAAGGCAATTATTCTGAGCAGTACGATTTTTGAGGCCAAGGAGGATATCTATTACAAACGGCATATTGCCGTGGATATCCCCTCGGTGTATGGCCGCTACAGCGAAAGAAAGTTTGATGCCCTGGGGCTCACCTTCCGGCTGGAAAATCTAGCAAACATCTATCTCGAGCGGCTGCCTTCCTCCCTGAATCTATCCTTTATCACCCGGGCGACCTTTATCCGCATTATCAAATATTTGAGGCTGTACCTACGCGCCCTGAAAATCGACGGCATCATCAGCCGCCGCCTGGAAACCTATGTGGCCCTGCTTTCCAATTCTCTGGGTATTAAACGTTTTTCCTATACCCAGTACATTGATATATTCCGCGGCCTGTCCGAGGGGGTGAAGGATGTTATTTACGCCTATTACACCAATCTCCATCAGAATAATCTTTCCATCATCATTCCGCAGATCGGATCGAGCAACCTGCTGGCCAAATACCGTAATCTCTGGGAGGAAAATGAAAATGACAAAAACGGCCAGAGTCTGAAGGAGTCTATCCACCGGTTATCCGAGGCCTTCATGCGGGATCTTATTTCCAGCACATTTGGCCTGCAGCATCTCGATAATTTCATCACCAGAATTTATCAGGTCCTGGAAAGGCAGCGCGAACTGCTCGACGAAAAGCAGCTTGATCTGCTGATGACCTATAACCCTGACAAGGCCATCCATGAGTTTGACCGCAAAAGCGCCCATGCAAAAAATCTCATTTTGCTCGGCAATAAGGGATTTAATCTCAGCTTGCTGGCTTCGGACAACAAGCCTGTGCCCCCGGGTTTTATCATCACCACGGAAATTTTCCGCTGCTGGCCGGTGGTCAGCAGTTTTTACATGGCCCGCAATGAGTTCATGAAGCAGATACGACATGCCTTAAATAAAATAGAGGAAAAGACCGGCACCCGCTATGGGGACCCGGATAATCCTCTGCTGGTCTCCATACGCAGCGGGGCCTCCATTTCAATGCCGGGCATGATGGCCACCATTCATAATGTCGGCTTGAACAACGAGATCGTCGAGGCCGTGGCCGAAGTGCCTGCCAAGGAGTATCTGGCCTGGGATAATTACCGTCGTTTTCTCCAGTCGTGGGGTATGACCATGGGGGTGGCCCGGGATATCTTCCAGGCCCTGATGAATGAGGCCAAGTCCAAACACGGCGTCAGAGTGAAAAGCCAGTTCAGCCCGGCCCAGATGAAGGAGCTGGCGCTCAGCTATCAGAAGAAAATCAGAAACCTGGGTATCGGCATACCGGATGATCCGTGGCTGCAGCTGATCGGGGCGATAGAAATGGTTCTCGCTTCGTGGGATACGCCGAAAACCAAGGGCTACCGGGGCCTGATGGGTATTTCCCATGCATGGGGCACCGCCGCGATTGTGCAGGCCATGGTTTTCGGTAATCTCGGACCGGAAAGCGGCAGCGGTGTGGTCTTTACCGCCCATCCCTACCGCAAGGTCCGGCGGGTGGCGCTCTGGGGTGATTACGCCCCCGGGGATCAGGGCGAAGATATTGTCAGCGGTCTGGTCACCACATTTCCCATTTCCGTTGAGCAGGCGGAAATTGACGGCAGACCGATGGATTTTTCCCTGGAAACAAGGTCGCCCGAGGTGTATCAGGAGTTGCTCTCCATTGCCCGCAATCTGGTTTACGAAAAGGAGTGGAACCCCCAGGAGATAGAATTTACCTTTGAGGGACCCAAGGCGTCCGATCTCTATATTCTGCAGACGCGGGACATGATCACCATCAAGAAGAAAGAGCGCTTTTATGTCTTTCAGAACGAGGATCAACTTGCCGATTATATCCTGGGCAAAGGAATCGGCGTGAGCGGCAGCGCTCTTTCCGGTCTTGCCGTGTTTAATGAAAAAAATGTTCGCGACTTGCGGGAGAAGCATCCCGATATGCCTCTTATCCTCATCCGGCAGGATACCGTGCCCGAGGATGTCAAGGAAATTGCCATGGCTGACGGCCTGCTGACCTCCCGGGGCGGCCAGACTTCCCATGCCTCGGTGGTGGCGCTGCGGCTGGAAAAGACCTGTGTCGTCGGGTGCCATGCCCTGCAGGTATATGAGGCGGAGGAGCGCTGTGTCATCGGCGGGCGGGTCATTCGCCTGGGAGATCCGGTGGCTATTGACGGCCGCAAGGGACTTTTTCTCCATGGCCTGCATGAGGTGAAGGTTGAGGTTCATATTCTGCCTATTTGATGAGTGCCTACAGGAGTAGCTATTAATGGCTAAGGTCAGAGTTGAGTTAGAGAAAGAGCGTGGGGTGGAAAAAGCCCGGAAGCCGAGGGCTCCCTCTGAAAATAGAAATGAAATTGCCAAGTTGCTGATCAGGGAGGGACTGCTGACGGAAGAGCAGCTGCATTACGCCAAGCGGGTTCATGCCAAGCTGACCAGCCAGCGCAGCCTGCTCAGCATTCTGGAGGAATTGCAGTATGTGACCAAAGACCAGGTGCAGGAGGCCTTGCGGGCCGGACTCGCGGTGCCCCTTGGTTCCCTGCTGGTTGAGCTGGGCTACATCAGTGACGCGGACCTCTCCATGGTGCTCGACAGCCAGCAGGAGCATCCGAACGCCAAGTTCGGCCAGCTCATTGTTGAGCTTAATCTCATTGATGAAAATGATCTGCTGCGGGTGCTTTCCTACCAGCTCGGCTTTCCCTATATTGATCCTGCAGTGGCGGAGATAGATCCCAAGCTGATCGAACGGGGCAAGGTCGAGGTGTATGCCGAGAATAAATTTCTGCCCCTGCATTATGAGCGAGACGGCATTCTGATCGCCTTTGCCGATCCGCTGAACAATAACCATGTCCTGGCAGCAAAGAAAATTTTCGGGGATTCCCTGGTTATCTGCATTGCCCGGGAAAGGGCGATCCTTGAAGCCCTGAACAGGTATGAAGCCACGGGGCGCAAGGCGGACCAGGCAGGCAACCGGGCCGAGACCGGCGATAATGCCGTGGTCATGGCGGTCAACGCCATTCTGCTGGAGGCCAATAAGCAGAATGCCAGCGATATTCATATCGAACCGCTCCGCGATAAGGTGCAGATCCGTTTCCGCAAGGACGGAGTCTTGATCCCCTTTAAGGATTATCCGCTGGATATGGCCCCGGGCATGTCCAGCCGCATCAAAATCATGGCCAGGGCTGATATTGCCGAGCGCAGGCGTCATCAGGACGGCCGCATCTTTTTTGACGAGGGCGGAGTGCAGATTGACCTGCGGGTCTCCATCTACGTAACCATCCATGGGGAAAAGATCGTGCTGCGCCTGCTCGGCAGACAGGGAGAGCTGCGGGCAATCGATGAACTTGGCCTGGCGCCCCGTATCCTGCAGCGATTCGAGGAGGAGGCGCTGGAGGCGCCCAGCGGGGTTATCATTATTACCGGACCCACAGGTTCCGGCAAGACGAGCACCCTGTACAGTGCGGTCAATCATCTCAATAGCCCGAGCTGCAGCATCATTACCGCGGAAGATCCGGTGGAGTTTGTCATTGAAGGTATTTCCCAGTGTTCCATCAACCCGAAAATCAACGTCACCTTTGAGGAAACCCTCAAACATATGGTGCGCCAGGACCCGGATGTGATTGTCATCGGTGAGATCCGCGATCGTTTTTCCGCGGAAATGGCCATCGAGGCGGCCTTGACGGGGCACAAGGTGCTGACCACCTTTCACACGGAAGACAGCACCGGCGCGCTGCTGCGGCTGCTCGACATGCAGATCGAGGCCTTTCTCATCGCTTCCACCATTGCCGGCATCCTGGCTCAGCGGCTGGTGCGGCAGGTATGCAAGGATTGCGCGGATGAGCATCCGTTGACCCCTGATGAACTCCGACGGCTGGGCTATGGCCTTAAGGAGGGCAGCGGGCTGATCTTCAAGAAAGGACGGGGTTGCCGCAAATGCCGGTACACAGGTTACAAAGGCAGAATGGCGGTGCATGAACTGCTGATCCCGGGAGAAATGGTGAAGGATGCGGTTATTGCCCGCAAAACCTCCCATGAAATCAGAAGGATCAATTCCCAGACAACGGGTTTGGTGACACTGCTGGAAGATGGCATCTGTAAGGCAAGCCAGGGTCTGACCAGTTTTACCGAGGTCATTCGCCAGCTGCCCAGGCTGGACAGACCGCGGCCTCTTGTTGAAGTCAAGCGCTTGCTGGGGGTGCACTGATGCAGAAAAGCCTGTCCCTTATCGAACAGATCAATGAGTTTGTCCTGCAGGAAAATTTTCAGCTGCCGGTTTTTAATGATATTGCCATGCGCATTTTAAAAATGGCTCGGCATGAGGATTTTGACATCCGCGAGATGAGTAATCTGATCTACCAGGACCAGGTGCTGGTGGCGGAGGTGCTGAAAGCAGCCAACTCGCCGTTTTTCGGGGGGTTATCCGTAATCAGCACGGTCAAGGACGCCATTATCCGTCTCGGTTCCCGTCAGGTTTCAGATCTGGTGCTCATTGCTGCGGAACGCATCCAGTATCGTGCCACGGACAAGAAGTTGAACAAACTGCTGGGTAAGCTGTGGAAGCATTCCGTGGCCTGCGCCATAGGTTCCCAGTGGCTGGCCAGAAGGCTCAGCTACCATGAGAAGGACAACGAGGCCTTTATCGGCGGTCTTCTGCATGACATCGGCAAACTTTTTCTGCTGAGGGTGATCGATACCATGCAGGAATCAAAGGAAGTGTCTTTCTCGATTTCCTATGAACTCAGCTACGAACTGATCAACTCCTTCCATGCGGAACAAGGCTATAAATTGCTCTCGCAATGGAATCTGCCGAAGATTTACTGCGAAATTGCCCGGGATCATCACAGCCTGGAATTTGATGCGGAAAATATTCCCCTGCTGCTGGTGAGACTCACCAATCAGGCCTGTGATAAACTCGGTATCGGCATGAGCCATGACCCCTCCATCGTGCTGTTCAGCACCCCGGAGGCCGCAGCCCTGCGCATCAAGGAAATCGTCCTGGCCGAGCTTGAGGTGATGCTGGAAGACACCATGCAGATCGCTGCCGGGTGAATAACGTTGGAAGCGTAACAGAAACAGGATAGTAAAAAATGCCGGCAGCATCGCCTGTTTTGCCTTGCCTGCCTACTGATAAGTTCATGCTGCCCCCACATGTACTGCATCCTTTTGTTTTGGATATTTTAACTGTTCCTGTTCCTGGAAGTTGGAGAGGGGACTGATTTTATTTTTCCTTTGCCAAAGCCTGGGACAGAATGATTTTCGCCAAAACCGCGAAAAAAATTCAGTCCCCTCAGTCTGGCAGAAAAATTAAATCTGTCTCACTGCCTTAAGTTAAGCCATTGCATTATCAATGATTACACCATCTACTGAAAGACTGGCTGAATCTCAGTGGTAATCACAATAAAATCAGTAATTTTGGAAATACCTGAACCTCTGCACGGAATGAGAAAACCATGAAAATAGCATTATTAGGCCTGACCAACTCAGGCAAAAAAACCCTGTTCACACTTCTGACCGGACGTAATGTGCCGGCAACCATGAAACCATGTGAAATTTTAGAAGGCGTTGGACCAATCCGGGACAAACGCGTTGACGTCCTTGCCAAACTCTTCAAGCCTAACAAAAAGACCTATGCCGAGAATCATTTTGTGCTCTGTCCCGATATTGCCGAGGGCAGCCAGACCCGGGAATGGATGGATCCTGCGCGTCGTTGTGATCTTCTTTGTATCCTCATCCGTGCTTTTGATTCTGAAGCTGTCTATCATCCTGCCGGTACAGTTGACCCTGAACGGGATCGGGCCAATATCGAGACCGAGCTGCTGCTCGCCGACTTACAGCTGGTCGAAACAAGGCTGCAACGTCTCGCCAAGGAAAAAAAAGGTGGTCAAAGTCAGGCCCAGAAGCTTGAAGAAGATATTCTCAAACGCTTCCAGGCAGCGCTTGATGAAGAAAAACTGCTCTCAACAGTGTTCCTTGAGCCCCATGAGGAGACCGCCATCAAAAGCCTCGATCTGATGACACGAATACCGATTCTCTCTGTATACAATATCGCCGAGGATGATATCGGCAATGATTTCGCCGCCGGCATTTTTGCCATCTCCTGCGAGATCGAAAAAGAAATAGACGCCATCGAAGACCTTGGTGAGCAACAGGAATTCCTCGAGGCCATGGGCCTTTCCGCACCAGGCTTGGAACGAATCAATGCAGCACTTTACGACGCCCTTGGCCTGATGTCCTTTTATACGGTCGGCAAAGATGAATGCCGTGCCTGGACTATCAAAAAAGGCGCCAGTGCTCCAGTCGCAGGCGGCAAGATCCACAGTGACATCGAACGCGGTTTCATCCGGGTCGAGGTGATCAAATACGATGATCTCATTGAACTGGGTTCTGAGCAGGCTGTTAAGGCAAAAGGCAAGTTGCAGCTGCAGGGTCGCGATTATATTATCGAAGACGGCGACATCTGTAATTTTCTCTTCAATGTATAAAGACCTCGACAAGAAAAACAGTGCCATCAATTTACAGGAAAAAGAGCGCTGATTTATTGAATTGAGATATTAATTTCTATGGATATTAGCTAAGAAGACGAACTTGAGTTGATACATTAGGGAAGTCAACCAATCTCCCTATTCAGTTTGCCAAGAGCTTTCTCAGGAGTATCTTCAGTTTAGCGAAATCTCAAAAACCTTACCTTGCCAGTGCGAATTTCATACTGTTTATAACTTTAAAAAGGTGCGACGATTTGCCATCTTTACATATTTAATATCGCATTATTAGGAGATTGATAGGATAATATACAGATAAAGCCAAACTCGCTGAAAGGTGAGGACGGAAAGCCACGGCGCTTTTAAGCGAGCCGGGTTGCCTAGTGATGGTAGCTCGGCTATTTTTTTGGATTTGTAACATTTTTCAGATAGTGCGTATCCTTTTTGAAAAATATACCTGAATCCGGGATGCCTCACGGATTCAGGACTCAGATGTGGGCCTTTAATACCGGGGGTGATGTGTTCTCCTCTCCCACCATTGGCACGGATGGGACCATCTATGTGCAGTCAGTAGCTGGCAAACTCTATGCGATCAATCCAGAGGGCACCCCAAAATGGTCCATTATTACAGGCTACGAGTCTGCCTCTTGCCCCACCGCCGCTGTTGAGCCTCAACAGCGGCGATAAGCTCGTCCGCGTCAGCGGGCGAGCTTATCATCGGGATAGACGGAACCATTTACCTGGGATCCACAAGATATTTATGGGCGATCAATCCGGATGGCACCGAGAAGTGGCGCATTGATAATCAGGGGCGCTGTTTAGACGATGAAGCAACCTCTTCCCCCAGCATTGGGCCGGATGGACAATCTATGTGGGGTCTTGCCGCCCGATAAATTCGTATTACGAGGATGGGCTCCATGCGATCAATCCAGATGGCACCAAAAAGTGGGCCTTTAATACGGATCTTTCGATATATGCCTCCCCTGCCATTAACACGGACGGGACCATCTATGTTGGAACTAAATATGGTTCCGATAAGCTCTATGCTATCAACCCGAATGGCACCCTAAAATGGGCCGTTGGACTTTTGAGGGGGTACGGTCTCATCCTCAGCCATTGGCGACGACGGAATCATCTATTTTGCGGGTTGGGATGATAGGCTTTATGCAATCAATCCAGATGGCACCCAGGAATGGCTCTTTCAAATCCCTTGGGGCTTGGCTTCGATGTCCTCTCCCGCCATCGGCACAGAAGGGTCAATCTATGTAGGATTAGCGGATACAAGATATGCAATTTACGGCGATTCTAATGGGTTGTTAAAATCACCTTGGCCTATGTTTAATCATGATGACCTGATAATGGACAATTCTGTACTCAATGGGCTATAATTAAGTATAATTTGCCAACTGAGCACGGGTAGGCCATTTTACATGGGAGGACGGGATATGACTATGATTGGAAACCGTAAATACGCTTTCAATTGGGGGCTACTTGGCAATCTTGAAGAAGGACGGCCCAGCCTTGGCAACCAGACCCGGGTTGAAGTTTTTCGCCTGATGCAATTTTGTTTCAGGGATGTGCTGGAGCAGAAGTTTGGAGCCGACGAAACCGATCGGATATTCTACGATGCAGGTTATCTGGCTGGCAGCCAGTTTTATACCAATGTCATCGGCCAACCAGATAACCAGGGTGATTTTGTCAGAAAATTGCAGGCTGCTCTCAAAGATCTCGGCATCGGCATATTAAGGGTTGAAGAAGCTGATTTTCCTGGTGGCAGGCTGGTGATCACCGTATCGGAGGATCTGGACTGCTCCGGCCTACCGGAGCTTGACTATGAGATTTGCACCTACGATGAGGGCTTCATTGCAGCGCTGCTGGAATCGTTCACCGGCATACGTTTCAGCGTCAAGGAGATTGATTGTTGGTGTACCGGCGATCGAACCTGCCGCTTTCTGGCGCTTGCCGATGTGGGTGAACCCAACCCATGAGTTCTCTTTCCGACATTCTGCAGAAGCTTGCCTCGGGCCAAATTGTGGCAGATCTCCCTGCAGAGTGCGAATGCCGTGAACAGCTTCTTAATCTGATCAAGTACCTGAATGAACTGAGGCATTTCGTCGCCGCTCTGTCATCTGGTGATTTGGATGCCACCCTGCGACTCACTGGGCCTCTTGCCGGGAACCTAAAGGGTTTGCACGCCAACCTGCGGCATCTTACCTGGCAAACTCAGCAAGTGGCCGCAGGCGACTTCAGTCAACGAGTTGATTTTATGGGGGGATTTTCAGATGCTTTTAACAGCATGGTCACCTCTCTGGCCCAGGACAGAGAGGATTTGGAAAAACGTGTACAGGAGCGAACTGCTGATCTTCATTACGCTAACGAGCGGCTGCGACGGGAGCTTCACGAGCGGCAACTGGCACAGGAGTCGTTGCTCAGATACTCCGAGGAGATTCACAACCTCTATAACCTTGCCCCATGCGGCTACCACTCTCTGGATGGCGACGGTATATTTATCCGTATAAACGATACTGAACTGCAATGGCTGGGATACAGTCGTGAAGAAATCATCGGGAAAATGAAGGTTTCAGACCTCATGACAAAGAAAAGCGTGCAGAACTTCTTGAACAATTTCCCGCAACTCAAGGAGCGGGGATGGGTGAAAGACCTGGAGTTCGAGATGGTGTGCAAAGATGGCTCGATCCTCCCCGTGCTCCTGAGCGCCACGGCGGTCTACGACGACGACGGCAACTATGTGATGAGCCTTTCGACCATCTATGACATCACCGAACGAAAAAAAGAGGAAGAGAGACTGATGCTGGCGAAAGCAGCAAACCCTCTCACAGGACTGCCGGGAAACGTGAGCATCCAACATGTAATCAACGAGAAACTCTCATCTGGCACTCCTTTTGACATCGCCTATATAGACATTGACAACTTCAAGCCATACAATGACTTTTACGGATTCGAGAAGGGTGATCTGGTCATCAATTCCCTGGCCAAGATAATCGTTTCGGTGATCAACCTTTCAGATGTCAAGGAATCAAGCTTCTGCGGGCATATCGGCGGAGATGACTTTATCCTAATAACCAATCCTTACAGAGCCGAGCAGATTGCAACCGAAATCATCCGGGAGTTCGACGCTCATCTGGAGCTCTTTCATGGCAAGCACGATTTTCACGATGGCTTTTATTCAGCCGTAAACCGCAATGGAGTGGAAGAAACCTTCCACCTTCTATCACTTTCCTTCGGCATCCTAAATACTCTATTGACTCCGAACGACTCATATGCGCAACTGGCATCGATCGCCACCGATGTCAAAAAGTCCGCCAAGAAAATACCCGGTTCATCCATCTTCATCAACAAAAGGGCAAGATAGGCTTAACAGGGAGTCGGAAAAAACGGGTAGCTTTGGGGAAAAAGTCAGCAAATGCCTGACACGCCTGGCGTTATCTATAAACTTCATGTTACGACATTGTACTAGCCTCGCGCTGCTCCGAAGCCGCCTGACGTGACGGCGGCCCGGTGAGCTTACTGTTCCGGCGCTGACTGCTTCCTTGAATAATATTGCCATATCTAATAGTATGAACATATCGAACTGTTTTCAGATTAAGCTTTCTACGTTTCAGATTTGATTGCGTCTTCTATACAAAAACTGTCTGATCAAGTCTGCACAACAGATAAATCAACCGGCAATAAATTGCGCGGAGCGAAAAAGCCGCGCCCGCATAGTTCATCGTTTACGTAACACAAAGGAGATCCCGATGAAAACTCGCTTGTTCGTTCTTTTAGTTATCCTTCTCGGACTTAGCGGTTGCAGTTCCGCGTATTACGGGGCCATGGAAAAGCTGGGTGTCCACAAACGCGATATCATGGTGGACCGCGTCAAGGAGGCGCGCGACTCGCAGAATGAAGCGAAAATACAGTTCCTGACGGCCATGGAACAGTTCAAGAGCGTGGTCAACTTCAAGGGGGGCAATCTGGAGAAAGAATACAACAAGCTCAATGATACGTTGAAGGAGAGCGAGGCCAAGGCCGAGGACGTGTGTAACCATATCAGTGCGGTTGAGGACGTATCCGATGCCCTGTTCAGGGAATGGCGCTCGGAAATCAAGCAATACAACAGCGACACTTTGCGGAAGTCGAGCCAGGGCAAATACGACATCACCAAGAAGAAATACACGGAACTCATCAAGGCCATGAAAAAGGCTGAGGCAAAACTGGAACCCGCACTGGCCCCTCTCCGCGACCAAGTCCTGTTCATGAAGCATAATCTGAACGCCAAGGCCATCGCAGGGCTGAGCAGCGAAGTTTACAGTGTCCAGACCAATGTGGACAAACTGGTCAGCGAAATTGAGAGCGCTACTGCTCAGGCCGATTCGTTCATTGCGTCCCTGCAGGAAGAGTGATTCGCATAACATGCCCATCCCAAAAATATCTCGCCTCATGGAATAAGAATTCCCGCGAGCAGCCAATATGCGCATAGAAGGGAAAATAACGTCGTGGAACGACGGCAAGGGATTTGGATTTATCACGCCAAACAGGGGCGGAAAGCAGATCTTTGTTCATATTAAGGCCTTCAGCAACCGAAATCGGCGTCCAGTGATAAATGAGTTGGTAATCTACGCTTTGTCTGCTGACAAACAAGGACGGCCATGCGCTGTCGAGGTCATATGGGCTGACGCTCAATTTCCACTGCCGACCAAACAGCAGAATGGTTCCCTGTCAGTCATCGTTGCCGCTCTCTTTTTCGCCATACTTGGTGTCTCTGTTCTTGCAGCCCGAATTTCCCCTTGGCTTTTTGTCCTCTATCTGGTCGTCAGTCTATTTACTTTCATCATGTACGCAGTCGATAAATCGGCAGCCCAGAAAGGAGCCTGGCGCACCAAAGAAAGCACCTTGCACCTGTTATCACTGGCGGGTGGTTGGCCTGGGGCACTTGTCGCCCAACAGAAACTTCGTCACAAGTCAAGGAAACAACCTTTTCGTTTCGTCTTCTGGGTAACGGTTATTTTGAATTGCGGTGCCTTGGGCTGGTTCTTCACGGCAACCGGTGCAACCACGCTAGAGTTTTGGATTGCTGATATCGTTCAGATGGGTCGAAGGGTCTGGCCCGCGGTATCGCATTTTTTGTGAAGCGGGAAGTAGGTCGATGCCCCTGCCTGGGAAACTGGCATGTTTTTTGATCATACACCGATCCATATCGGCAAATTGCCGGGCACTGGGATGGCATTTCCCCGGAAGCAGGTTTTGGGAGAAATGCTGCTATGATCACGGCGTTGTCAAAACAGCACCATGAACCCATTCAAAAAAAATAGGAGAGCAGATATGTTTAAACCACAGAAGCGCACCATGATGTACTGGACAATGGCTCTGGTATTTTTCGTGTTTATTCCCGGCACGTTTCTTCACGCCGAGGAAGACAGGCAGCAGAAAGATGGAAAAAAGGACATAGCCCAGGTGCAGCAGGAAGCGGATGATACCCTGCAGGCCATAAAGGACTATTCCATCGATAAAAAAGACCAGGTCATGGCCCAGGCCAAGGATGTGCTGGATAAAATGGATGTAAAAATCGACGAGCTGGAAAAACAAAGCAGCGAGAAATGGCAGGACATGAGCGAGGCCAGCCGTGAGAAAAGCCGGCAGGCGCTTCGGGAGCTGCGCAAGAAACGCAATGATATTGCCGAATGGTACGGCGGCATGAAGCACAGTTCCGCCGCAGCCTGGGACGAGATGAAAAAAGGCTTTATCGAAAGCTATCATTTGCTGCAGAAGGCATTTGACAAGGCCGCCGAGAAATTCTGATCCTGTAGTTCCGGGCGCAGGAAAAGCTCAGCCAGCTGCCGCAGTTCAGACGCTTGCCACGGAGCCGCCGTCCGCCCGGTAATTGTCCCCTATGTATATTGAGCAATTCAGGAAAATCCAGGGATTGCCGATCGCGCTTCGATTGCCCTGAATGACCATGGTTGCATGTTCGCATTACTGCATTTTTCAATAATCTGTTAGTCCATCTCAGTCTTGTTATTCCGGATTTTGTCCTGTCAGGCCGGATGCTTTCCGTGCAAGGGAATATTGCCGTTATGGGCGGATTAGGTCGGGAGTTTAGTCGGTACAAAGGGCTTTTTTAATTTGTACGCAGCACAAAAAATGATTTATTCTTTGAAACAGTCTGATTTTTGGCATATTATACCCGTTCTGGAGGTCGAATCGGCAAGCACTTGCCGGCTGTGAACCGGCCATCTGTACAGATCACAAGCTTTTTACCTCGCCCTGCCAAAGGAGAACCAATGAGCGATAAACTGCAAAAATTGACCATCCTGCTGGCTGAAATCTCCGACGTCAATAATGCCATGGCCCTGCTGGGCTGGGACCAGCAGACCTATATGCCCAAAGGTGGTGCCGAGGCCCGGGGCAATCAGCTCGCCACCTTGAGCCGCATCGCCCACCAGAAGTTTACCACCGCGGAGATCGGCACGCTGCTGGCGGACCTGGAAGGGGAATTTGCCGGAGCGGAGCCGGATTCCGATGTTGCCCGGCTGCTCGAGGTCACCCGTCATGAGTTTGACCGCAAAATCCGCGTGCCCGCCGATTTTGTGGGAGAGTTTGCACTGGTTACCTCCAGGGCCTTCGAGGCCTGGGTCAAGGCCAGGGCTGCTTCGGATTTCTCTATCTTCCGACCCCACCTGGAAAAGGTGGTGGAGCTGAACAAGCGCTATATCAACTTCTTTCCACCGGCCGACCATCCCTATGACATTCTCCTGGATCAGTATGAGCGCGGCATGAAGACCGCCGAGATCCAAATGATCTTTGCCGACCTGCGGCCCCGGCAGGTGGCCCTGCTCAAGGAGATAACCGCCCGGCCCCAGGTGGATGACTCGTTTCTCCAGGGACCGTTTGACGAACAGCAGCAGTGGGATTTCGGGGTCAAGGTCATTTCCGCCTTCGGCTATGACTGGAACCGTGGCCGCCAGGACCGGTCGGCCCATCCCTTTACCACCAACTTCAGCATCAATGATGTGCGGATTACCACCCGTTTTGAAACGGACCATCCCGTGGCCTCGCTGTTCAGCACCATGCACGAGGCCGGCCACGCCCTGTATGAACTGGGCTGCAGCCAGTCTTTTGAACGCAGCCCCCTGGCGGGCGGAGCATCGCTTGCCGTGCATGAGTCCCAGTCCCGGCTGTGGGAAAACCTGGTGGGCCGCTCCCTGCCATTCTGGGAACATTTCTATCCCGAATTTCGCCGGCGTTTCCCTGCCGCCCTAGATGGGGTGGATCTCCGGACCTTCTACCTGGGTATCAACCGGGTGGAGCCGTCACTGATCAGGGTCAATGCCGATGAGGCCACTTATAACCTGCATGTCATGCTGCGTCTTGAGCTGGAAATCGGCATGATTGAAGGCAGGATCGCGGTCCGGGCTCTTCCCGGCATCTGGAACGCTAAGATGGAGGAGTATCTCGGCATCACGCCGCCAAACGATGCCCAGGGGGTACTGCAGGATGTGCACTGGTCAGGCGGTTCGCTGGGCTATTTTGCCACCTATACCCTGGGCAACCTCATCTCAGCTCAGCTGTGGGAGAAGATTCACTGCGATATCCCGGATCTGGACGACCAGCTGCGCCAAGGCAGTTTCGCGGCCCTGCTCACCTGGCTGCAGGAAAAGATCCACTGCCATGGCCGCAAGTTCAAACCCCAGGAACTGGTGATGAAGGTGACCGGCACAAAGATCGACCCGGGCCCTTATATCCGCTATCTTACGGGCAAATACAGCGATATCTATGGGTTGCAGTCCAGATGAGTCCGGTTCCTCTCCCTCTCGGGACAAACTGCGGTCAAAGGAAGGCAGGGAGCATGAAAAAACTGATCTACGCCATATGTTTTGCGTTACTTTTCACCGGTAATGTCTGGGCCCTGGATAAAGCTGATGGCAATGGCCTCCAGGTTGAGGTATTAGCCAAATCAGGTTCAAGCTGGGATGGCAGTCGGTTGCCGGACTACCCCGCAGGCACTCCGGAGATAACCATCCTGAGAATCAGCATACCGGCGGGGGCGCAGCTGCCGCTGCATGAACACCCGGTAATCAATGCCGGCGTACTGCTCAAAGGTGAGCTGACGGTGATCACCGACGACCACAAGACCCTGCACCTGAAGGCCGGAGACCCGATTGTCGAGGTGGTGAATACCTGGCATTACGGCAAGAATGAGGGGAGGGAACCGGCGGAAATTCTGGTTTTTTATGCCGGGGTACAGGGCAGGCCGATAACCGAAATAAAGCCGGGGACAGAATGATTTTCGCCCAAACCGCGAAAAAAATTCAGTCCCCTCAGTCTGGCGGAAAAATTAAATCTGCAGCCCGGTAGTTGCAAGCGTTAGTAAAAAATAAGGAGAAGGATAAATTCGTGAACAGAGTCATTTTGCAGAAAGGGCGTGAACGCTCACTGCTACGCCGGCACCCCTGGATATTTTCCGGCGCGGTCAACCATTTGGAAGGGGCGCCGCAGCCCGGTGAAACCGTGGAGGTTTCTTCTGCTGATGGCCGGTTTCTGGGACGGGGCGCCTATTCCCCTATCTCACAAATTCGGGTGCGCATCTGGACCTTTGATGAACAGGAGGAGATTGGCCAGTCCTTTTTTCAAAGACGTCTGGAAAACGCCCGGGCCCGGCGTGAGGCGCTGCAGATTCCGAGGCAGACCAATGCCTTTCGGCTGGTTTCCGCCGAGGCCGACGGTCTGCCGGGCTTGATTGTCGATCGCTACGGCGATTTTCTGGTTTGCCAGTTTCTGAGCGTCGGAGTGGTGTATTGGCAGGAGACGATTCTCGAGCAGCTCCAGACTTTTCCCGGCGTCCGAGGCATTTATGAGCGGTCCGATGTCGAGGTCCGCAAGAAGGAAGGCCTGCAGCCGTGCCGCGGTCTGCTGTGGGGAGAGGAGCCGCCCGAGCTTATCGAAATCGAGGAGCACGGCCTAAAATTCCTGGTTGATGTCAAGCACGGCCACAAGACCGGCTTTTACCTGGACCAGCGGGTCAATCGGCAGCTGGTCAGCTCTTGCAGCGCAGACGCGGAGGTGCTTAACTGCTTTGCCTACACCGGGGGCTTCGGCCTGGCTGCCCTGCAGGGCAAGGCAAGCCACGTGACCAACGTGGAGGATGTGGCCGGCCTACTTAGCTTGATAGACAAAAATGTGCAGCTTAACGGGATTGCAGAGCACCGTTGTACCAACGTCAAGGCCGATGTCTTCCAACTGCTGCGGCAATACGCTGAGGCGGGGAGAACCTTTGATCTGATCATCCTCGATCCGCCCAAATTTGCCGAGGCCAAGAGCCACCTGATACGAGCCAGCCGGGGCTACAAGGATATCAATCGGCTGGCGTTTAAATTACTGCGGCCGGGTGGTCTGCTGTTTACCTTTTCCTGCTCCGGCTTGATGAATGTGGAACTGTTCCAGAAAATCGTGGCCGATGGGGCCATTGATGCCGGCTGCGATGTGCAGATGCTGCAATGGCTCGGCCAGAGTCCCGATCATCCGGTGAAACTGCACATTCCCGAAAGCCTATATCTTAAGGGGCTGATCGGGGTGAAGGTTGCATGATGGTTGGAATGCAGGAAGAGAAGTAAGAAGAAAAAATCAGTCATTCCTGTTCAATGGTTAACTTAAGTTTGGAAGACAGATTTAGACTAAGGGGACTGAATTTTTTTCGTGGGTTTTGCGAAAATCATTCTGTCCCCGGCTTTGCGGAAGGGGCAGGACATTAGAGGAGAGGGAGAGCATGCTTGCAGCGACAGGTTCCATCGAATGCAATGTGGTCCAGGTGCTGGAGAACCTGATTTTTCGGGGCAGGGTGAGCTGGGCCGGGGGAGTGATCAGTGCGGTGCAGCTCCTGGGGGCCGAAGATCCGGCCCTACCCTACCTGATCCCCGGTTTTGTCGACGCCCATGTCCACATAGAGAGCTCCATGCTGCCGCCAGCCGAGTTCGGGAGGCAGGCGGTGCGGCACGGCATGGTGGCGGCGGTGGCCGACCCCCACGAGATCGCCAATGTGCTGGGCGCGGACGGGGTGCGGTTCATGGTGGCCAACGCCCGCAGTACGCCCTTTAAAACCTCTTTCGGAGTGCCTTCCTGCGTGCCGGCTACCCCTTTTGAGACGGCGGGGGCAAGCCTCGACCTGACGGAGATGGAGAGTCTCTTCCAGGAGCCAGAGGTGCGGCATGTGGCGGAGATGATGAACTTTCCAGGCGTGCTTGCCCGTGATCCTTCCGTTATGGCCAAGATAGAGCTGGCTCAACGGCTGGGCCGGCCGGTGGACGGGCATGCGCCGGGGCTGCGCGGCAGCGAAGCGGCCCGTTATGCGGCAGCCGGCATCTCCACCGATCACGAGTGCATTACCCTGGCCGAGGCCCATGACAAACTTGATTGCGGCATGCATATTCTCGTGCGGGAGGGTTCGGCGGCGAGAAATTTTGCGACCCTGCATCCGCTGATCAGCAGCCACACCGAGCAGGTGATGCTCTGCTGCGACGACAAACATCCGGACGACCTGGCCGCAGGCTATCTTGACCGGCTGGCGGCCCGGGCCGTGGCGGCCGGCCACCATCCCCTGGCGGTGCTGCGCTGCGCCTGCGTCAATCCGGTCCTGCATTACAATCTTCCGGTGGGACTGCTGCGACCGGGTGATGCCATGGATGCGGCCCTGGTCGCTGATTTGCGTGATTTCCGGGTGCTTAAGGTGTGGCTTGACGGACAAATGGTGGCGGCAGAGAGGGACACCCTGCTTCCCCGGGTTGAGGTTGACCCGATCAACAACTTCCGGGCCCGACCAATCACCCCCGCCGACTTGCAGCTGCCGGCAGGCCAAGGCCCGCTGCGGGTCATCGAGGCCATGGACGGTGAGCTGATCACCAAAGAACTCCTGCTTGAGCCGCGCCGAATGGGGGGCGTGCCGGTGCCTGATCCGGGGCAAGACATTCTGCTGCTCTGCGTGGTCAACCGTTACCAGGAGGCCCCGCCGGCCCTGGCCTTTATCCGCGGCTTCGGACTCAAAAAAGGCGCGCTGGCCTCCAGCGTGGCCCATGATTCCCATAACGTGGTGGCCGTGGGGGCCGATCCCCAGTCCCTCTGCCGTGCGGTCAATGCCGTCATCGAGGCCAAAGGCGGCATTGCCGTGGCGGGCGAGAGTCGCGTGGAACTGCTCCCGCTGCCCATCGCCGGCCTGATGAACGACGGCGACGGCCAGGAGGTAGGCCGGCGCTACGCGGAGCTCGATCGCCTGGCCCATGAGCTGGGTTCCTCCCTGCGGGCGCCGTTCATGACCCTCTCCTTCATGGCCCTGCTGGTGATCCCGGAACTGAAACTGAGCGACAAGGGCCTGTTTGACGGACGCACCTTTTCTTTTGTTGATGCGATGAAGTGATGGATGATTGTGTGATCGTTACTGCAAGATTCCGTTGCGGGGTTCGGCTGATCGAGGCAGGGATCAGATCCAGGGGAAAACAAGTCCGAGAGACTTAAAGTCACACCTCCTGACCTCGGGAGATTTTGTCATGACACCAATTCGTAGATCAGGCGCATATTGTTGCCGGGGAACAGGGTCATGGTGTCATTCAGTTCGTTGCACAAATGCTGTACGATCTCGCCGCTGCTTCGATTTGCCAGTTGATGCAGGCGAACCGTCAGGGTGCCGGCCGCTTCGTCCGGCACAATATCCGCCTCGGTTGCATAGATGGCCCGCAGCAGACTCCGGGCATCGTCATGCCGGCTCATCTTTTCCCTTATTATTCCCGCCATCGCTGTTTCCGCCCGGTACGCGGTCATCTTGATCGTGTCGATGAAATATTTGCCGCGCGTGCCAAGCCGCCTGAACCGGTCTTCCTCCGGCAGGTCCGCCATGGCAACATGTTTTGGGGTGG
>JAHILF010000102.1 GCA_018897105.1 Pseudomonadota bacterium | reverse complement strand
GGTTTACAGAAGTTTGCAAGACAACACACCCTGACTACCCTGGGAGATCGAAGCAGCTACCTTGGCGCATCCGATATTGGATACTGCCCACGAAAGGTAATTCTTGACCGATTACATCCCCCTGAACATGACCTGGCCACATTGTTCCGTTTTCAAAGAGGACACATGGCCGAGGATATTGTCGCAAACGCAATGACCGCCGCCGGTTATGATAATTTCGACCGACAGGTTGAGGCTATTGCCAGCGGTAATACTCCCATCAGGTGCCACATTGATTTTGTTTTCAATGCACCGAAACTCAAAGCCGTACTCGAAGTCAAATCGGTTAGTGCCATTCCCGACGGGCCATATAGCTCCTGGGAATCCCAATTATATATGCAGATGGGAGCATTGGCCGAACAATACCCCGATCACAAGATCAAAGGTGCAGTTCTGGCCATTGATTTGGGAAGCGGTGATATTGGATTTTTCAACGGTTACAAGCCAGATGAGATTTTGTACAAAGGATTGAAAGACAGGGCGACATCCATCTGGACAGATTATCAGTTCATGGTGCTCGGCCATCCCAAAAATCCAGCAACTGAACCCAGCCTGCTTTGCGGATATTGTAATAATTTGACCACATGCCCCAGATTTGCAGCCGAAGAGGTTCCAGAAATGGAAGACTGTGTAACCGAATTACGATCCATGCAGGAACAGGGCAAGGCATTGAACAAACAGATTGAACCTATAAAGGCCAAGTTGCTTTCAATGGTGAATCGGGCCGGACATTCAATCAAAGTCAACAACACCATCCTTTCAAAAGCAGTTCGCTCACGGCAACATACTGATACCGCACGCTTAACAGCATTTTTGGCGGATATGGGTCATACGATGCAAGAATTTCAAGAATCAAGCTCGTATTCATTCCTGGATATTAATACCTCCAAGACGACAATCCCAAAAACCAAAAAAGCGGCATAAAACCAATAACCCATAAAGGAGAGCAACAACATGAACAAAGCAATGATAATCGGCAATTTAGGCAATGACCCAGAAATTCGTTACACCCAGAAAGGTGCTGCTGTAGCAACTTTTTCGATAGCTACTACTGAAAAGTGGAAAGACGAGAACGGAGCACAACAAGAGCATACCGACTGGCACCGGATTGTAGCATGGAAAGGACTGGCGGAAGTTTGCGGAGATCACCTCAAGAAAGGCTCGAAAGTCTATATTGAGGGCAAGATGCAGACCAGAATGTGGGAAGAGAACGGTATTACTCGTTACACCACTGAGATTATAGCCAAGAGCCTGGAAATGCTTGGCGGTAAAAACTTTAAGGAAACTGACTCGTCGTCGCCTGCTCATGGGGATAACCCACCAGTGCCGGCCGCGGACATTCCGTTTTAATCTGAAGCCGATAAAACCAGTCAACCCATCAGGGGCAAAACATCCCCTGTCGGGAGTGTCTTGCCCTTTTTTTTGTTCACTCCAAGGAGGCGCAGGACCATGGCACGACTAGCATCCCAAGCAAAAGCAGGATTTTATCCAACGCCTGATAGTGTTGTTTCCCTGCTGGAAAGAATAATTTTATTAAACAAAGACTCAAGAGCATTAGACCCTTGCTGCGGGTACGGAAACACTCTTTCCCAACTGGCAAGCCCCGACACCGCAACCTATGGCGTTGAGCTTGACCACCAGCGAGCCACGAAAGCTAAATCACAGCTTTTTAAGGCAGTATGGGGCGATGCTCTTACCGAGGCTCGTATATCATCTCAATGCTTCGGCTTGCTCTATCTCAACCCTCCCTACGATACCGCAATCAATTCAGACGACAATTCGGATAAAAGACTGGAACATCAGTTTTTGCGTGCGTATATCCGCACATTGCAAATTGGCGGCATTCTCGTTTTTGTTATCCCCTATTATGTGCTGAAACATTGTGCCAAGACACTGGCCCGACATTTCACGCTACAGGTAGCGGGGTTTCCAGATGAAGATTTTCACACTTTCAAGCAGTGCATTGTCTTTGGAGAGAAGAAAGTAGCGGTAACAGCAGCAACAGCCAAAGAAAATCAAGAAATGTTAGAAAGACTGGCTGCTATGACACCGGAAGAATTTCAGTACACGATTTGGCCGCTTAATATGATGGCGCCAATCGAAATTCCCAAGGCAGACAGACCAGTCAACTTCCGTATAGATCGCCTTGACCCATTGGAAGCAATTCCCTTGATTAACAAGGCAGGGATTCTTCAAGATGTTTTGAAAGAACTTATCCCTACCAAAAACAATAATATCCGTCCATTGACTTCGCTTGAAAACGGCCACCTGGCCCTTATGCTGGCAGGAGGATACATGAACGGAGCCATTGAGAAAGATGGTCGGCAGTTGGTCATCAAGGGCGTTATTCACAAAACGGAGAAAATCGTCCAGACCAATGAAAATGGGGATGGTGGCGGTTCAATTACCACCAAAGACCAGTATGTCCCGACAGTCAAGATCATCGACATGCAGACTGCTGAATTAATTACCGTACAGTAGTGACGCATTCATCAACCCTCATCAAACCCTTACGGGAGCAACCTCCCGCACAGGGGATTTGGAGAAATTACATGATAACATCATACCTAACCATAAAATGTGCTGGATTCCTCTGTTATTCCAACGCCCTGATTGTAAGAAGGTTAGACCGAGAATTTCATGGCTGTCTGTTGAGCCTTATCGGTTCGCCATCTCATGTAAAGGCCATGTCTGCGCTCATTTATAGCGGAGATTGGGATTGCAGGGTGTCTGACAATAATGACAATTCAGCTGACCTTCGTTTTTCTGGCTCAATCCGCACCTGCCGCACCCGCAAGATCGGTGACGTAGTAAACAAGGTGCTGGTTGCAACAGGATTCAACGAATCTTCTGATCATGCAACTGTCTTTGGCCCTGATCTGCCTACCGTGCAGGAACGAGCCTTCCGCCGTGTTGATAAAGCAACCACCATTCCACTCAAACCACAATGGCAAGAGTGGCTCTGGGAGACAATGGTATCCCCTGAAAAACTTTATAGCTTCGGCGGCGAGGATTTTCAGGAAGCGTATCTTGTAAATATCCCATGCGATGAGACACTAGAGTCGCATGTGCTGGAAGCAATCAAGACCGGAGAGATACGGTAGCCAAACCAATCTGACAACCTAACCCAACCAGGGGGAGAGTATTTCCCCTCAAGGGGCCATATTCTCCCCTATTCAACTATTAAAAAGGAGAATTGTGGAAGCTATCATCGATATTATCGAACCAGTAATTGACGGACCAAAAACCGTCAAGCTGGCCGAGTTTCTTGACGAATGGGGCGATATACTGAAAGCCGAAGTCGTAAAGAATATGAACCCGGTCTATTCCCCGAAAGCGGAAGATGATTGGGATTTACAGGCCAGAGAAAAGTTGCAGCAATTACTGCGGA
The DNA here is from genome assembly GCA_018897105.1 of Pseudomonadota bacterium. Lineage (GTDB taxonomy): Bacteria > Desulfobacterota > Desulfobulbia > Desulfobulbales > SURF-16 > SURF-16. The sequence continues at coordinate 946 of JAHILF010000102.1, read as the reverse complement.
AACCGTTTGAGTCTCAAACCAGAAAAGGCATATTCCCAATAGCCAGGTCATTTTTCAAAGAAGATCACAAGGCAGCTTTCATGGTAGGTGAGATGGGTACGGGGAAGACCTTTATGGGATTGGCTGTTGCTCATCTGATTCCTAAAACACACAAACGCATCCTTATTCAATGTCCTGGCCACCTGGTCAATAAGTGGATACGGGAAGCACAAGATACCATCTCCGGATGCAACTGCATCAACCTCAACGGGAAAAGCCTCGATCTGCTCATCGCCAATAAGCTCACGTCAACAAAACCTGTTGGCACCGAGATATGGGTAATGGGAAAAGAACGGGCTAAATTGCATTTCCAGCGTGTTCCCCAGCGGATTACAGTTTTTGGAAGGCAATGTTGTCCTGATTGCGGTGGGCAAGTAACAACTGACAAAGAAACCTGCGAGTATTGCCAGACCCCGATGTGGATGGCAGACAGGACCAAAGTCCGCCGCTACGCCAAGGCCGAGTTTATCAAGCGGTTTTTTCACACCAAGAACTTTTTTGATCTCCTGATACTGGACGAAGTGCATGAACTCAAGGGCGGCGGTACTGCCCAGGGTCAAGCAATGTCCTGTCTTATCGCTCGCTCAAAAAAGGTACTGGCTTTAACAGGTACTTTAATGGGTGGGTTTAGCTCAAATCTGTTTTATCTGCTCTGGCGGATGTTCCCTCATCAGATGAAGGCAGGTGGCTTTGAGTTTGGCAGGTCTTTGCATTTTGCAGAACGCTACGGCGTTGTGCAGAGAACCTACGACACCAAAGATATAGGCGCAAGCCTCAACGCAGCCAGTATTGGCCGGAAGATCGGAAAGTCGCGGGTCAAGGAAGCACCGGGAATATCACCCCTGTTGTTGCCCGATCTGCTGCTCGAACATTCGACCTTTATTCGTCTGGCGGATGTGAGTGATGC
>JAHILF010000101.1 GCA_018897105.1 Pseudomonadota bacterium | reverse complement strand
GCCGAAGTTGTAGCTGTAGCTCTTGTTTACCGAGATGCCGCCGGTCTGGTAGCCCCCTGACTGATGGCAGTCAAAACAGAAATTTTCCGTCTGGCTGGTCTGGTTGGTATTAAAGAGAAGGTAATCGCTCGCCACCCCCCCGGCTGGAACCGGCTCTTCCCCGCCAATGCGGGCATGTTGCTCGTGACAGTGCGCACAGTTTCCCTGGGCGTAACCGAGGGTGGATGTGCTGGTGCGCTCAACGCCGTAAGAGGAGTTGCCGTGGCCTGAGTTGAGATAGTCGCCGGCGGAGACAGGCCTGGAAGGTAGAAGGAGTAGGCAAAGAAAGGGAATAAGTAGATATTGTCGCAGTTCCATGAATGTGCTAGGCGCTCCTTGCGCATGATATCAGAGTTTAACCCCCCCCCCTTAGAAACGGAGGAATGCGTTGATGTCAATAATAGTCCACATTAATTTTATATTGAATTTTGCTTGGAAAGCAAATAATTCTTCCCGATGCTGGAAATATCGGGAGTATTCTGTCTTGCCTAGCAAGATATTGCAACTTATCTCCTTTGGGGCTTTTTCTAAAAAGATTAAGAAAATCAATGTATTATTTATTGGTAGATGAGAAGAATTGGTATTCAGAATTTTTTGGGTAGAAGAGAAGGCCAAGGTCGGGAAGATTTTTGCGGACAGCAGTAGGGCGATCCGCATGCCTGCTTTTTACTGCCCCGGGCCAAGGATGCGCATCAGGCAATGTGCAGGCTTTGCGAAGATTGGCGAAGAGAACCGACAGGTATAGTCGGGGGGGCGGTTTCCGTCAGCAGGTTTCGATTGACATATTCCGCCATGGGGATATCTTGGTGGTTGGTCACTGCTGTCTCATAGATTTTTATAGAGAAAACATCGGCTGCATAAAATTAGGAAGCATAATGGGAAAAAATAGTAAAAGTATCGTTGTAACCGTAATCGGCAAGGATGAAGTGGGAATCGTAGCTAAAATTGCCACGGCACTTGCTGAAAACAGCATTAACATCATCGATATCAACCAGAAGATTCTTGGCGACGAAATTTTTGCCATGACTCTGCTGGCCGACAGGGCAAACTCAAGCCTCTCCCTGCCCGAGATCACTGCCAAGCTTAAAGAGTCCGTCAAGGACATGGCCCTCAATGTTACGGTGCAGGATTCTGAAGTTTTTCAATACATGCACAGGGTGTAGTGGCCAGCAATGAAATTTTCCAATGAAGAGATCCTTGAAACCATAGGGATGATTGCTGAGGGTAAACTGGACATCAGAACAGTGACCCTGGGAATCTCTCTGCTTGACTGCTCCGACCCTAATCCCGCCGCCTGTGCCCGCAAGGTCCGGGAAAAGATTCTGGCCAGGGGTGAAAAGCTGAGCGACAAGGCGGATTTTGTCGCCAACGAGTATGGTCTGCCCATTGTTAACAAGAGAATCAGCCTTACCCCCCTTTCCCTGGTGGTCCCCGTGGCCGACCCGGCCGCCTTTCTGGAGGTTGCCCGGGCCGTTGATCTGGCAGGAGAGGAGATTGGCGTTAACTTTGTCGGCGGCTACACCGCCATGATCCAGAAGGGCGAAACCGCCATTGACAAGGCGTTGATCGCAGCAATGCCCGAGGTTCTCGCCACCACCCAGCGTTTTTGCGCCTCCGTTGTCCTGGCCACCACCAGGGCGGGGATTAATATGGATGGCTGCTACACCATGGGGCGGGTGATAAAGGATATCGCTGCGCGCACCGCAGAGCAGGATGGCATCGGTTGTGCCAAACTGGTTCTCTTTGCCAATCCGGTGGAGGATAATCCCTTTATGGCTGGGGCATTTTACGGCATTGGCGAGAGCGAAAGCTCCATTCTGGTCGGTGTTAGCGGCCCCGGTGTCATCCGTCGCGCCATCGAAAAACTTGGCCCCGAAGCAGACCTCGGACAGGTGGCCGAGGCTATTAAAAAAAGCGCCTTCAAAATCACCCGTGCCGGAGAACTGGTCGGCAAAGAGATGGCTAAGCAGCTCGGCGTCTCTTTCGGCAACCTTGACCTATCCCTTGCGCCCACGCCGGCCGACGGCGATTCGGTGGGCCAGGTGCTTGAGGTGATGGGACTTGCCATGCCCGGTGCACCCGGCTCAACCGCCGCACTGATGATGCTCAACGATGCGGTGAAAAAGGGCGGCCTTTTTGCCTCCTCATCGGTGGGCGGACTCTCCGGGGCTTTCATTCCGGTGAGCGAAGACGCATCCATGATCGAAGCGGCCAAGGTGGGGGCAATAACCATTGAAAAGCTCGAAGCGATGACCAGTGTCTGCTCTGTGGGGCTCGACATGGTAGCCGTGCCGGGCGCAACCAGCGCCGAAACCCTGGCTGCCATCATAGCCGATGAGATGGCTATCGGTTGTGCCAACCACAAGACCACCGCGGTGAGAATAATCCCCGCCCCCGGAAAGGATATCGGCGATTTCGTGCATTTTGGCGGCCTGCTTGGCGAGGCCCCGATCATGGCGGTAAGTAAAATCTCCGCAGATAACTTTGTCAGAAGAGGAGGCCGCATTCCGGCGCCGCTGCAGTCCCTGAAGAACTAGCCTGGATTCCCACGTAGAGGGGGATGCTAACGTGAAATTCATCTAACACCACGATTTTGTTTGTATAAATTTTGATAACGTTATCGGTTTATTAAATATAAAATGAATTTCCACCTTGTTAAATTGAGAAGATAACCTCCTGAAAAATATTGCCAGCATCTTAGTATCTACGGTTACATCCCTATTTGTAAGGAAAAATTAGCGCTGGCCTCAGTTTTTTCATGTCTTAATTGTTTCAGCTAGACATAGTTGAGGTGGTAGGGTTTTAATGGACACTTTCTTAAGAGTGGATTTATAGTCCGTGACGAGGTGTTCAATGAAAAAGAAAAGACAGAATTCATCCCTTACCTGGGGCAGGTTGTCGACCGGGCCAGAACCCTTACCAGCAAAAAACTCTTAGTCTGCCTTGACTCTGCCCATGATGCACTGGATACCCGCCTTGCCCTGCGAGGTAAAAAAAGTTTTCCTGCATCATAAAATGGAATCCCGTCGGGGGGGTAGTCTTTCCTGGAGAGATAAGGCTTTCGCGCAGGGAGGGTGAGTGAGCTACGTAAGGGCAAAAAAGGTTGCGCTGCTTACAGTCCACAAAAGCCAGGTGCACGAAGGGAAAACATTATTTTTTACCAAGGTGGTAAGAGTGATTGAGCGAACCATTAATAAGCATGTCCAGATGTTGCTCGTGTCGGATATTGCCTTGGAAAGATGGTGGATAAATCTTGATCGGCCAGCCCAGAAAATTATCTATCAGTTTGTATGAAAACTATGGACTGAGCGAACAATTCCACAGTGAATTCAAGAGCGGCCTTGGTCTTGAACAGCTGCCCAGTGGCAAATTTGCCACCAATGCGTTGATTATGTCCCTTGGCTCTTTCGCCTACAAAACATATTGCGTCTCATCGGGCAACCTGGGTTACTTGGCGACCGCACCCCAGTAAGACCCCCAGCAAAAAGGCGCCGGATAAAAACAGTAGTAATACAGGAGTTGATATACCGGGCTGCCAGGCTAATCAGCAGTGGCCGCCGACTCCGATTGCGATTCAGTTGTCATTGTCCGGCATTTACTGTCTTTGCAGGAATTTATACCAAGTTGTTGACGACGTGAGAGGCGCTCAACTTGCCTTCAACCAAAAAGAGACAGGAGTAGTACGCCTTCCAGGCGAATTTTTTCGTCAGATTTTCAAAGATCGTCAACCATTCAAATCTCAGGGGTATCTATGGCTTTATGGTCCTTGGTGATATACCTTCAGAGCGCACCTTCTCGCGAGCGTTCACCGAGTTTGCCCCTCAGTAGGACAGAAAACAAGCTGCGCTGGTCTGCCTTCTGGTGTGTGATTAATGGGAGTGGGTCAAGGGTATCGGCGCTTTTTTGACTGTTTTCAAAAAGCAGCGGGTTATTGTCGTGATTACTGCCCCCATGGCTGCGCCGGAAGGAAATCCCCGGAAAACCTGCATGTGGCGCAAAACCAGTATCAGGAGATGGAATTATTAATCCGGCAGTGGCAGCCTTGGCTTGAAAAACAGGCACCTAAGGATTCCGTGGAAATCCGGGGCCTGAAGTCAGCCTTTGCCCGCTACATCCCTTCAATACTCCTTACGGCAGCGGTTCGGTGGTGTAGGCAATGTTGGCCTGATCCGACGTATAGGGCGGCATGGACTTGCCGGCCCTGACATCCGCCAACCAGTCGGGATTGAGCAGGGTGGATTTACCGCTCAAGGCGATATCGGCATGCAGCAGGGCCTCTTCGACGCTGTCCCGGTCATGGATCTTGCCGCAGATCATGATCGGCAGATCCGTAACCTCCCTGGTGAGCTGGGCCATGTTCTTTGTCGTACCGAATGCCTTGTCCCGAAAATCATAGGTCGAGACGGAAATGACATCAATGGGCTCGGCGGCAATCAATCTGATCATTTCCTGCCACTCCTCCGCACTGGCAAATAATGAGATCTCCATATCGGCAATCCCCCAGTTGGAGATTCTGAAGGCTAGGGTGACATCGTCCGGCACCTCCTTTTTCACTGCGGTAATAACCTCCCGGGCAAAACGGAAGCGGTTGTCCGAGGAGCCGCCGTAGCTGTCGCTGCGCTGGTTGGAATAGGTGGAGAGAAACTGATTGATGAGATAACCATGGGCACCATGGATCTCGATGGCCTTGAAGCCGGCAGCCACGGCACCGCGGGCGGTTTCGGCAAACCCTTTGATTACATGCTCGATGTCAAACAGGCTCATCTCATCCGGCACGGGGTAGGGATCGCCTGTCAGTGGATTATTCTGTTTGGGTGCTACTGCGCTCGGGGCAATGACCCTGCCCGCCGGATTAACCTCGTTCCAGCTCATGCGACCGCAGTGGAACATCTGCATGATGGCCAGAGCCCCTGTCTGCTCGATGGCCTGCACCACCGGCCGCCAGCCGTCGATCTGCCGCTGGGTGACCAGCCTGGCCTGGCCGGGATAGCCCTGGGCGCTTTCGTAATCGGTGACAATGGCTTCTGTATAGACGATTGCCGCGTCGTTTTGTGCCCGGCGAACGAGAAAATCAAGAACGTCCTGTCGAGGTATGCTGTCCTTGACTGAGGACATTCTCGTCATGGGTGCGATGCCCAGCCGATTTTTCAGGGTGCGGTTCTTCAGTGTGAACGGGGTGAAGATCTTGCTCTGCTCAGTGTTCATCATTTCCTCCAGGTTGAGAATTATAAACGCTCCGCCGCCTCCACTAGCCACTGCTCCACTTCCTCCGGAGGCGGCATGCGACCGGAGCATTTGATGCTGCCGTTGATGATCAGGGCCGGGGTGGTGATGACGCCGTGCCGCCAGATCTCGTCAAGGTCGTGAATCTGTTCGATGTCAGCGGCGATATCAAGCCGCTGCATGATGTCGAAGATCATGGTGTTGAGCTTGTTGCAGCTGACGCAGCCCGGACCGAGGATTTTGATGGTGAGCTGCTGCAGGCTTTGGCTTCCGCCGTTTTCGGCTGCCAGGTATTCCCGGCGCAGTGCATGCCGGTAGAGGTCCGTTGCCGTGGAGGGGATATAGTTTTCCCTGCTGACGGCATTGAAGAGAAAAGCCGTGGCCTCATCCGCACTCATTTTGCGGCTGACCGCCTGCTGCATCGCCTGCTCAAGGCCGATCAGACCCACCGTGGCCCGGCCGATTTTAATTTTACGAAGGTGCATAGTCTGTTATGTGTTTAGTCTGTAGCTTTTTAGTCTGAAGGTGTGTTGTCGTAGTCTGGCAGATTATTAGTCTGCAGGGGGGGAGTCTCTATCTATCCACTAAATATCTAAACATACATGACAGGGGAATAGGTCACCCCCCCGACAGACTATAGACCTAAAATAATTTCAGCTGTTTTGCCGTCGATTTTCTTCGTTTGGCCCCTTCAATGTCCATGGTTTGCAGCAGGTGAGTCGGGATCTCGCTGAGAAAGGGGGAGGGGTTGTTCTGTCGGACATAGGAGAGGATCAGTTTTGCTTTGGCCCGGGTCATACCCACAAAAAAGAGGCGCCGTTCTTCTTCAATGTCGCAGTCCATGGAGCGGCAGGGCAGCAGCCCCTCCTCCAGCCCGGTGATGAAGACCACGGGGAATTCAAGCCCTTTTGCCCCGTGCAGGGTCATGAGCGACACCGCCTCGGCCCGATCATCATAGATGGTGGCCCGGGCGTTTTCCGCCAGATGCAGGGCAAAGGACACGAGGCTGCCGAAGGCGCCGGCAAGTTCGATAAAGCGTCTGGCCGGGGCGGAATGCGGGTCTGCTCCGAGAAGGTTAAAGACCGGAAGAAAGGCCCTGGGCAGATCGGTTTGTGCATCCTGCTGAAAACGGTGGATGTGCTCGATCACCGACTGGATGGCCAGGCTTGCTTTGACCGGCAGGGGCAGGGCCAGGGCATCGCTGAAAAAGTTCCGGCTGGTCTGCGCGATACGGTTCTCTAGCAGAGCGACGCTTGTCGGGCCGATGCCCGGCACCTCCCGGCACAGGTTAAGGGAGTCGGAAAAGGTCGCCCTGTCTGCGGCGGCAAGGGTCCAGAAGTAAAGCCCCCGCAGTTCCTTTTCCATGAAAAAGGGGCGAACGCCGATCATCTGAAAGGGGATGCCCCGCCGACTAAGGGCCTCGGCCAGATCACCAGCCTGCCTGCCCAGGCGGTAAAGAACGCCGATATCGCGGAAGCTGAAGCCTGCATCATCTCCTTGGGAGCGTCCCGAGTTGATGGAAAAGCTTGAGATGCCGCCCAGGATTTTTTCAATCTGTTTGACCACGTTCTCCGCTTCGGCCTTGCCGGAGGCTGCCGGAAAAAGGGTGATGTCGCCTATTTCCCTGTTTTGGGCCGCAAGGCGGGTATCACCTTTCACCTGGTTGTGTTCGATCACTGCTGTTGCCGCTTCAAGAATTGCCGCACCGGAACGGTAATTACGGCTGAGAGACAGGCAGTGGGTGTCGGCGTCCGCGGCAAACTGCAGGAAGAAATGCAGATCGCTGCCGCGGAAGCCGTAGATGGCCTGGTTGGGATCGCCGATGGCAAAGATCTTGGCCGAGCCGGCAAGCAGGGTGACCAGCTCATATTGGCTGCGGTTGACGTCCTGGAACTCATCGACAAAGAGGTAGGCGACCCGGACGCGCACCCGACGGCTGAAGTCTTCGTCGGTTTTCAGCCGCTGCACGAAGACCGGGATAACGGCCTCCAGGTCAACGGCCTTAAGCTGCTCAAGTTCATCGAGGTAGTGGTCGATCTCCTCTTGATTGTCCTGGTTGTCCGCCTCGGCCCCGAGGAAGAAGTCGGTGATGCTGCTGCTTAATTTCTTTTTTTCTTTTGCCGGCTTAGCCGGGAAGAGTTTTTTCAGCAGCATGGCCCGATCCTCTTCGCCGATCACCGTCAGCTCTGAGGTGTCCTGCCTGAGCCATTCCAGGCAGAAGCGGTGGAAGGTGCCGACAAATACCTGGTCCGCCTGCCCACCGGCCCGGCTCATCAGCCGTTCTTTCATTTCGTTTGCCGCCCGATTGGTGAAGGTGATGGCAAAGATCCGGGCGGCCACGGCATTTTCCACCTGCAGCAGGTGGACCAGACGGGAGACCAGGGTGTGGGTCTTGCCGGTGCCCGGGCCTGCGGAAACAAGGATGCGGTTAGCCGTGCTGTCAATGGCCGTCTGCTGCTCCGGGTTGTGAGACCTCGTTGTATTTTCAGCTGGCGGCAGGGGAGGGAACAGAGGGAGGATGTCTGCGGGGGGAGCGTTTTTTACCTCCCTCTTTTTTCTTTTTGCCGGAGGCGTATCGGTAAAAAGGCTGGCCTGGCCGCGCAGACGGTTGATCTCGCCCTCGGCAAAGGTGTGGATAACGCCGAACTCGCCGTCAAAACCGCCCTGGCGAATCACCCTGTTAGTCCGGATGCGGTCGACCGCTTCGGCCAGCAGCGGGGAGAAGCGGCAGATTTCTTCCACCGGGGTGTGGAGAAAGATATTGAACTCGGAGCCGAAACGGTTGATTGTCTTCTGGTACATCTCAAGAACCCCTTTGGTGGCAGGTCCTTTGCCCATGATCTCGCCGATGACTTCGGGCAGGGGGATCAGGCTTTTGAAGCTCGGCCCGTTGGCCGGGTAGACGGGGGCATCCCGGTCGGCCAGATCGAGCACCCGGTGGCTGACGCCGATGGTAAGGGGCTTGCCGCACACCGGGCAGATGCCCCGGTGTTTTTTGGTCTCCCGGGGCTCCATGCTGACGTTGCACTTGCGATGACCATCCAGATGATACTTGCCCTCTTCCGGGAAAAATTCCATGGTGCCGGCAAAGCCTTTGCCCGGGTCTTTCAGTGCCTCCCGCATGGTAAAAAAATCAAAATCGCAGTCAAAGCGGTTGAGTTCCCGGCCCAGTTTTCCCGGTGAATGGCAGTCCGAGTTGGAGATAAGGGTGAAGCGGTCCAGGGCGGAAACAAGGCGATTCATGTCCGGGTCGGAGGAGAGGCCGGTTTCCAGGGCAAAGATGTGATCGGACAGGTCGCCGAAACATTCCTCAATGGAATCAAAACCGGACTTGGATCCGAACAGAGAAAACCAGGGGGTCCAGATATGGGCCGGCACCAGGAAACCGCCCGGCATCTCTTCCAGAGCAATTTCGAGCAGATTACGGGAATCAAGGCCGAGAATCGGTCTGCCGTCCGACTCGATATTGCCGATGGCGGCCAGGCGGCGGTTCATTTTCTCCACCGCGGCGAAATCTGGGGCAAAGAGGATGTTGTGGACCTTGCGCACCCGGTCATGCCGCTTGTAAATGGAGCTGATTTCGGCAGTCAGCACAAAGCGTACATCAATGGCTTCCGGCGCGACCTGATTGAAAGCGGGCGGCACGTTTTCATTGCGCAGCCGGTAGAAGCCCGGTTCGGCCGGGATCAGATTTTCCTTTAAATGCTGGAACCAGCCGGGATGGGTGAAATCACCGGTACCGATGAGGTGGATACCCTTGACCCGGGCCCAGGCGAAGAGGCCGGTCAGATTGCTTTCCTTGCTGGTGGCTCGGGAAAAAGGTGAGTGGATGTGCAGGTCGGCGAGAAATTTCATAGCATTGTTCTTTTGACATTCAGAGAAACCGGAATTAAGGTATCCTCCTAACATAACCAAAATTACCTGTTACGTAAAAACTATTTTAGCCACTTTAGACTTTGACCTTATCATAAAATAAAGGGGATGCAATATGTCTGAACTGATGGATGTTATTGTGGTCGGCGCAGGGCCGGCCGGGCTGCAGGCGGCCGTTCATGCCGTGCGCAAAAAGGCCTCGGTGCTGGTGCTGGGACGTCCGCATAAAAGCGCCATTTACTGGGCCCATGTGGAAAATTATCTCTGTGTAGACGGGGTGACCGACGGAAAGGACCTGCTTGAGGTTGGCAAGGCCCAAGCCTCCCGCTTTGGTGCTCAGTTCGCCGAGGTGGACGTGCTGGGTATTGAGCAGCATGATGACCATTTCGAGATGCGCACGGAAAGCGACACCTATCTGGCACGAACGGTTATTCTGGCCACCGGCACCTCAAAAACCAAGCTCAAGGTCAAAGGCGAAAAAGAGTTGACCGGTAAAGGCGTCAGTTACTGCGTTGACTGCGATGCCAATTTTTTCCGCAACGCCAAGGTGGCGGTGGTGGGCAATGAGAGCGCGGCGGTGGACGGGGCTCTAACGCTGCTCAAATACGCCTCCGAGGTGCATCTGATTGTCAAGGAACTGGCGGTTTCCAAGGAACTGGCCGGCAAACTGGCAACCAGCAGCATCAAGGTTCATAGCACCTGGGTCAAGGAGATCATCGGGGAAAACGCGGTGGAGAAGCTGCTGCTGGAAGATGATGCAACCCTGGAGGTGGAAGGGGTGTTCATTGAGCTGGGCGCCAAGGGCGCCATGGAGCTGGCCACCAACCTGGGTGTGCAGCTTGACATGGAGACATTCTCCTATATCGATACGAATAAGCGGCAGGAGACTAATCTCGCCGGGGTCTATGCGGCCGGAGACATTGCCGGGCCGCCCCTGCAGATGGCCAAGGCAGTGGGTGAAGGGTGTGTGGCAGGCTGGTATGCGGCAAATTTTGCCAACAAGCAGAAAAGACACGAAACTGCTGATTGATGGCGGTCCTGCCCGATGATCACTATATGCAGCTTGCCCTGGAGCAGGCTGAGCTTGCAGCGGGGCGGGGTGAAGTTCCCGTAGGCGCGGTGCTGGTGGATGCCCAGGGGACAGTGCTGGCCTGTGACGGCAACCGTCCCATTGAATACTGCGATCCCACAGGTCATGCCGAGATGGTGGTGCTGCGTCAGGCCGGGGCCAAGCTTGCCAACTACCGTCTCTCCGGCACCACCATGTATGTCACCATTGAACCCTGTGTCATGTGCGCCGGGGCCTTGGTGCATGCCAGGGTCAGCCGGCTGGTGTATGGCGCAGCAGATCCCAAGGCCGGCGGCATGGTGTCCCTTTACCAGGTGGGTCGGGACGGCCGTCTCAATCATAACCTGGAGGTGGCGGGCGGTGTTCTCGGCGAGGAATGCAGCGCAGTGCTGCGAGATTTTTTTCAACGGAAAAGGAAAAAAACAGCGGCTGCCTGAAGATGCCGGCCAGGGGAAAAGCAGAGTGTTGCCCTGGTCACGGAGGTTAACCTGTTGATTTATCGGCAGCGAATTTTTCTCCTGGGATTTTTTGCGGGTCCATTCAATTTTCCGCTTTCAAAATCTGAACTTTGTTTGTAAAGTATTTGACTTTGCAAATTTGCTCCAGCGGAGAGGTGACCGAGAGGCCGAAGGTGCACGACTGGAAATCGTGTGTACGGCAACGTACCGGGGGTTCGAATCCCCCCTTCTCCGCCAGTATTTTTTCCATATCTCTTGCAAGGTCTGGGAAAAAGTGTAATATGCAAAAATACATATTGTCAGGGAGACCTACAGCTCTGTTTTCCATATTTTAAGAGTTTGATAGCCGGGTCCCGCGCAACAGAGGCTCATGAACTCCGTCAGGTCCGGGAGGAAGCAGCGGTAATGAATACCTTCTGTGTGCCGTGGGGGTGCCTGGCTATCATTTTTTTTATCTTTTTTTCGCGACAATGACTTTTTATAAAGCCGTCATCTATTCAGCCTGCCCATGTCATATCTTGTTTTAGCCCGAAAATGGCGACCGCAGACCTTTGCCGATGTCGTCGGCCAGGAGTCTGTTGTCCGCACCCTGCAGAACGGACTCAAACGTAACCGGGTTGCCCATGCCATGATTTTCTCGGGTGTCCGCGGGGTGGGAAAGACCACCCTGGCCCGCATCATGGCCAAGGCCCTCAACTGTACGGGCGCGACAGATGACAAACCGTGCAATGTCTGCGAGTCCTGTCGGGAAATCACTGCCGGCAATGCGGTGGATCTGCATGAAATCGACGGCGCCTCAAATCGCGGCATTCAGGAAATCCGTGAACTGAAGGAAAATATCCGCTTCTTCCCCACCAAGAGCCGTTTCAAGGTCATCATCATTGATGAGGTGCACATGCTCACCACCGAGGCCTTCAACGCCCTGCTGAAGACCCTGGAGGAGCCGCCGGAACATGTATATTTCATGTTTGCCACCACCGAACTGCACAAGGTTCCCATTACCATCCTTTCCCGCTGCCAGCGTTACGAGTTAAAAAGAGTCTCTTTTGTTGATCTTGTCGCCTTTTTTGCCAAAATTGCCACTCAGGAGCAGGTGGAGATATCCCGCCGGGCCATTGAGATGATTGCCCGGGAGGCTGACGGCAGTGTCCGGGATGGCTTGAGCCTGTTGGATCAGATTTTTTCATTCGGCGGGGATCGGGTAACGGATGAGGATGTGGTGCAGGTCCTCGGCCTTGTCGATCAGCAGATTTTCGTCCATCTTGCTCGGTCGCTGCTGACTGCCGATCTGGCCCAATGTTTTGATCTGCTGGAAAAAATCTATGTGGCGGGAATTGATTTAAAGCGTTTTACCACGGACTTGCTTGCCTATCTGCGCGCCTTGCTCATCTGCCGCACCAGTCCCCGGCCGGAAGCGCTGCTTGATGTCTCTGACCAGGAGCTTGCCGAACTGCGGGGGCTCAGCGCAGACCACAGTCCCGAGACCCTGGCCATGCTGTTTCAACTTTTGTTCAAGGGCATGACCGAGATGCAGTATTCGGCCCATCCGCGGCTGGTGCTGGAAATGGCCTTTATCAAGGCGGTGCAGGCCGGTCAGGTGACCCCGGCGGCAGCGCTACTCGGCCGGCTCGATGAGATGATCAAGGTCGGGGGCGGGCTGCAGCCCTTGCCGAGCGCCCTGCCTGCTGCCAAAGAGGCGGAAAAGCCACCTGCTGTTGTTCCCCCGAAACCACCTGTGCCGCCATTGCCGGAAAAAACGCCGGACACATCCCGCGAAATTCTGGCAGTCATCGAACCGGAGCTTGATAGTAAGGTGCAAAAGCTTGAACCGCTGGTGGGGAAAATTGCGGAACCAAAAAACAGAGAAAAGAAAGGTGATGGCGCTGCCAGCCAGACACATACCAAGGATGTGCGCAAGAACTGGGACAGTTTTGTCGCCTATGTCAAGGAGAGAAAACCCTGGATGGCGCAAGTCTTGAAGCTCTGTGAAAATCCGCGGGAAGAGGAGGGAAAGCTGCTTGTCAGATTTGATAATCCCTCTGACGGTACCTTGCTGCAGGAGCCGGAGCATGTGAAAGATCTCAGCGTCTACGCACTGGATTTCTTCCAGAAGGATCTGCGGGTGAGGATCAGCAGCCGAGGCGACAAGGCGGGTGGACACGGCGAAGCTGTCCTGGACGGCCCCAAGGAGGAACGCCGCGTCCTGGCAAATGATCCCCTGGTGCAGACGGCGGTGGATGTTTTCGGCGGACAGGTGGGGGCCATACGCACCGGCCCAAGGTTTCGTTGACACCGGTCTAGCTGGTCTGATTAGTCCAACTGGTCGGACCAGTCAAACTTGTCCATCCATTTGGCCGTAGGAGTGGGCCATGCCCACGACCATTTTGGCAGTGCGGAAACAAAGTTATCGCGGGCATGGCCCGCTCCTACCCCACGAGACGTGTTGTTGGAGCGGCGTTAACCGGTGACTAATCGGACTAACAGGCCAGCCAGACCAATAGGACCAGCCAGACTAATCGGGCTAATCAGACTAACAGGACCAATATAATGGATATGGATTCAATTTTAAAGCGCGCTCAGGAATTTCAGTATCTGATGAGCAAGAAGCAGGAGGAGTTGGCCGTGAGAACGGTTACCTCCACGGTGGGCGGCGGCATGGTTACCGTTATCGTTAATGGCAAATTTGAAATTGTCTCGCTGCAGATTGAAAAGGTGGCCATCAATCCTGATGAGGCGGATATGCTGCAGGATCTGGTGGTGGCGGCAGTCAACGATGCCATGCGCAAGGCCAAGGAAATGACCCAGGCTGAGCTCGCCCAGTTGACCGGCGGTCTGGGCCTCAACATTCCAGGCCTGTTCGGTAGGTGAGACAAGATGAACGTGGTGCCCCCGGCCCTGGCAAGACTGATTGCAGATCTGAACCGTCTGCCAGGCGTGGGCAGAAAAACGGCAACTCGGCTTGCCCTGCATCTGCTGCGGCGTCCTGCCTCCGAGGCCCAGGCCATGGCCAGGGATTTACAGGATCTGCATGAAACGATCCGGCTCTGCACTAACTGTTTTGCCTTCTCCGAGACGGAACCCTGCGCCATCTGTGCCGATTCCCAGCGAGACAGCAGTCTGATTTGTGTTGTTGAAGAGGCGGCGGATCTGATGGCGATCGAGAAGACCGGCACCTTCAAGGGCCAGTATCATATTCTGCACGGAGTTTTGTCACCCATGGACGGCGTAGGTCCCGAAGAGCTCAAGATGCAGGCCCTGCTCGATCGGATTGACCGGCAGCAGGTGGCTGAAGTGCTTATTGCCACCAGTTCCACGGTGCCGGGAGAGGCCACGGCAGCTTACCTTATTGATAGTATGCGAAAAAAAGATGTCAAGATCACCCGGCTGGCCTGCGGCATACCCATGGGCATGGACATCAAATATGCCGATGAATTGACCCTGAGCCGGGCTATTGAGGCGCGGAAAAGGTATTGACCACTTTGCGTGTTAATGTATAATGTTCTTGACATTGCCGCTCATTATTGGTATTTCCTTCCCGTTTGGAGACACCGTGAAAATGATGTCCCGGCAGAAATCTCCGGCACTGCCGCGGAGATAAAGATTCTTCAATAAGAAAGCTTTGCTGACGACGGCAGTTCTTTTTTTTGATGGGTTAATGTTAAGATATACAGGCGCGTAACTCAGTGGGAGAGTGCTACCTTGACATGGTAGAAGTCGGCGGTTCAATCCCGCCCGTGCCTACCAATTTTTTTATAGCTGTGGCATGAACAAATAAACTTCGCAATATCTAATGTTGCGAAGTTTATTTGTTCATGCCACATGAAATATTCCGTAAAGAACAACATAACTGGACAATATGGCAGATATTCAGCTGAGCATCGCAGGAGGAGAAGTAAAGAATCTCCCCGCCGGAATCACCGTAGCTGAGGCGGTGAAGGCGCTCGGCTCCAGCAAGGAGCGCAAGAGCATTGTCGCGGTGCGTGTGGGAGAAAGGCTGCTTGATCTTTCCGAGCCACTTAAGGAAGATGCCGTACTTGCACCGGTGACAAAGGATTCGCGCGAAGGCCTGTATATTCTGCGCCACAGCGCCTCCCATATCATGGCCCAGGCAGTGGTGGAACTCTACGGGCCGAATATCCAGGTGGCCATCGGCCCGGCCACCGAAGACGGTTTTTACTATGATTTTGATCGGAAAGAGCCGTTTACCCCGGATGATTTTGCGGCCATAGAGGCCAAGGTGCAGGAGATTGTGGCGGCCAACCTGCCTTTTACCCGGGAAACCCTTTCCATTGACGAGGCGAAGAAATTTTTTCAGGAAAAGGGCCAGGCCTATAAGGTTGAGCTGCTTGACGATATCCAGACCCAGGCGGACACGGTCAGCATCTACCAACAGGGTGATTTTGTCGATCTGTGCCGCGGGCCCCATATTGCTTATACCGGTCTGCTGCAGGCCTTCAAGCTGATGCGCATTGCCGGAGCCTACTGGCGCGGCGACGAAAAAAGGCCGATGCTGCAGCGCTTGTATGGTACTGCCTTTTATGATGCTAAGGAGTTGAAGAAATATCTCTTTCAGCTCGAAGAGGCCAAAAAGAGGGATCACCGCAAGCTCGGCAAGGAGCTGGAGCTCTTTGCCATCAGCGACCAGGTCGGTCCCGGCCTGATTCTCTGGCTGCCTAAGGGTGCGCAGGTAAGAAGGGTCATTGAGGATTACTGGAAGGACGAACATTACCGCAACGGCTATGAGCTGCTGTATACCCCGCATATCGCCAAACGCGAGATGTGGGCCACCAGTGGTCATCTTGATTTCTATGTGGATGACATGTTTTCTCCCATGGAAGTGGAGGATGTGAGCTATCAGATCAAGCCCATGAACTGTCCGTTCCATATCGGTATTTACAAAACCAGGAAGCGGAGTTACCGTGAGTTCCCCATCCGCTGGTGCGAACTGGGAACGGTTTACCGCTTTGAACGGACCGGTGCATTGCAGGGTTTGATGCGGGTGCGTGGTTTCACCCAGGATGACGCCCATATTTTCTGCCTGCCGGAGCAGCTTGAAGAAGAAATTTTTAATATTATTGATTTAAATCTTCACATTTTAAAGACATTCGGCTTTAGTGAATATGATATTTATCTGTCGACTCGACCCGAGAAGTATGTAGGCTCGGATGAGAACTGGCAGAAGGCCACCGACGCCTTGAAGATGGCTCTGGAGAAGAAGGGTCTGAGCTACACCGTTGACCCCGGTGAGGGGGTTTTTTACGGCCCTAAAATTGACATCAAGATCAAGGACGTGCTGGGCCGCGCCTGGCAGTGCTCCACTATTCAGGTGGATTTCAACCTGCCGGAGCGTTTCCAGCTTGCCTATACGGCGGAAGACAGCAGGGATCATCAGCCCATCATGATCCACCGGGCGCTTATGGGCTCGCTGGAGCGATTCTTCGGTGTTCTCATCGAACATTATGCCGGAGCGTTTCCGTTGTGGATGGCCCCCGTCCAGGCAAAGGTCCTCAATATCACCGATGCCCAGTTTGATTATACTGAAAAGGTGTATCAGGAGCTGCGTCAGGCCAATGTGCGGGTGGAAAAGGATATCCGTAATGAAAAATTGAATTATAAGATCCGAGAAGCACAGCTTGCTAAAATTCCCTATATGGTGATTATCGGAGATAAGGAGAAAGATACGAATACGGTGACGGTTCGCCTGCGCGACGGTAAGAACCTTGAGCCGATGTCCGTGTCGGATTTTGCAGAGATGATCCGGGAGGAGAGCCGGATCCGCTGATACTGTCGGGTGCTCGGACAGGCAGGCTTTGTGAAGTTTTTTGTATCGAATAATGTGGAGGTAAGCATATCAAAAGAAAAAAAAGTGTTAAGAGCGGGCGTGAAGTAAAGGCCAGAGTAAATGACCAGATCAGAGAGAAAGAGCTACGGGTCATTGATGCGGATGGAAACCAGCTTGGTGTAATTTCGACAGAAGAAGCTATGTCAAAGGCACAAGCGGTAGGGCTTGACCTCGTTGAGGTGTCTGCCTCTGCAGAACCACCGGTCTGCCGGATTATGGATTATGGCAAATTTCGATACGAGCAGAGCAAAAAACAGGCAGAGGCCAAGAAGAAGCAGGCCGTTGTCGAGGTCAAGGAAATCAAGCTCCGGCCGAAGACCGAAAAACATGACCTTGATTTCAAGGTCCGCAATATACGCAAATTTTTAGCGCAGAAAAATAAGGTAAAAGTTACCTTGCGATTCAGGGGAAGGGAGATTGTCTATGCTGACAGCCTGGGTTTGGAACTCCTGAATCAGATAGGCGCAATCCTGGAAGATGTTGCTGTCATTGTCCAGCCGCCGACCATGGAAGGCCGCCAGATGGTGATGTTCGTAGCGCCGAAAAGTTGATAGTATAGTATTTATGCCCCCTGAGGGTAAAAAGTCACGGCTCAGAAGTTTTGTGACGATTAATCAGTAACTTATACCGCAAGGGCATAAGTTTCGTTTGAGCAGACAAGCTGCTCAACTCAGCTTTATCATGCACTGTACGGCTGGGCTGTCGAGAGGTTTTTTTCGAGATAGTCAAAAGCTGATAGCTGCCGTTTTGGTTTTTTGCCCCATTGGGCGGCAATGAGAGCTGAAAAGGGATAGTGATTTTTATAGGTATTCAAGTTTTATTGAACGGATTCCTCTGTGATTCGGTTCAGGCTGCCAGGCTAAAATCTAAAACTTGTAATTTTATTATAAACAGGAGTATATGTTATGCCAAAAATGAAGACGAATAGAGGAGCTGCCAAACGTTTTAAACTGAGCGGTTCCGGCAAGCTTATTCGCAGAAAGGCTTTTACCAGTCATATTCTGACGAAAAAAAGCACTAAAAGGAAACGGAATCTGCGCCAGTCCGCAGTTGTTGATTCCGCCAACCATAAAGGGATCAAACGTATTCTGCCCTATATGTAGATCAAGGAGATTGTAATGCCTAGAGTGACACGCGGTTTTAAAGCACGCCGCAGAAGAAATAGAGTTCTTAAACTGGCCAAGAGTTTTCGTGGAGCACGCCATCGTCTTTACCGTACGGCTGCTGAGGCGGTTGATCACGCGCTCACCTATGCCTATCGTGACCGTCGCGCCAAAAAACGTGATTTCAGACGTCTCTGGATCGTGCGTATCGGTGCCGGAGCCGAACAGAACGGCACCTCATATAGCCGTCTGATAGGCGGTCTGAAGAAAGCGAATGTGGAGCTTGACCGCAAGGTTCTCTCCAACCTGGCTATTCTCGATCCAAACGCCTTTTCAGCTGTTACGAAGCTCGCTTCCTGATCGTAACGGAAGATAATTCCGTTACGTTTCCCCTGGCTCCTGCGAGCCGCATTCGTGTGGAATGTAAGTTTATCCCCCACGGAAGATCGGAGTCGACTTTCTACAAAACAATCATGGCCCTGCCCAGGGCCATTCATTATCAGGCATGAGAGTCCTCTCGCATATCGATAACAGAGTCGACTTTTTTTGGTAAATTTATGGAAGAAGAATTACTTCGCCTGCAAAAAGAGGCATGCCGTGACCTGGCAGCTCTGAATGATCTGAAGGACCTTGAGCCGTTCCGTGTCCAATATCTCGGTCGAAAAAGCGAATTTACCGGACTGATGCGCAAACTTGGTCAGGCTGCCGCGGAGGAAAGACCCCGACTCGGCAAGCTGGCCAACGACATCAAAGTAGATCTTGAAAATCGGTTTGCCGCGAAAAAGACCGGACTCGAAGATGCCGTTCACGCTGAAACAATCATCACCTCCACCGTTGATTTGACTATGCCGGGCCGCACTTTTCCTTTAGGCAAGCTGCATCCGGTAACGCAGATCATGGAAGAGATCTGCGCCATTTTTGAGGGCATGGGTTTCGGTGTTGCCGAGGGTCCGGATGTTGAAACGGATTTCTACAACTTCGAAGCCCTGAACATTCCCAAGCATCATCCAGCCCGGGATATGCATGACACTTTCTACATTAATGAAAGTCTGCTGCTGCGCACCCACACCTCCCCCATGCAGGCCCGTATCATGGAAAACAGGCAGCCGCCGCTCAGGATGATCGCCCCTGGCAAGGTATACCGCTGCGATTCCGATATCACCCACACCCCGATGTTTCATCAGGTGGAGGGTTTTCTGGTGGACAGAAAGGTCTCCTTTGCCGACCTGCGCGGCGTGCTCGGTGTTTTTATTGCCCGGATGTTTGATGAGCGCACGGCCATACGTGCCAGGCCAAGTTTCTTTCCCTTTACCGAACCAAGCGCGGAAATCGATATCGCCTGTGTTATCTGCCGCGGCAAGGGCTGTCGGGTCTGCAAACAGACCGGCTGGCTGGAGATTCTCGGCGCCGGCATGATCGATCCCGAGGTATTTAAACAGGTGGGCTATGATCCGGAAGAGTACAGCGGTTTTGCCTTTGGCCTCGGCGTAGAGCGTATCGCCATGCTCAAATACGGCATCAATGACATCCGGCTTTACTATGAAAATGATCTGCGATTTCTTTCCCAGTTCTGAATAATGTGACAAAAGCGATCCGCTCATGAAATTTACGTTTGACTGGCTACGACAATTTGTTGATGTGAACATCACCCCGCAGGAACTGGCTGACCGGCTCACCATGGCCGGTCTGGAGGTTGACGCGGTTGAGGAGATTTTCGCCGGTCTTGGCAAGGTCAAGGTAGCCGAGATTCTATCGGTCTCACCCCATCCCGATGCTGACAGGCTTGTGGTCTGTCAGGTGTCGGTTGGCGAGGAAAAGGTACAGATAGTCTGCGGCGCGCCCAATGCCAGAGCCGGTCTGTTCACTGCTCTGGCCCTGCCCGGTGCTGTTCTGCCCTCCGGGATGACGATCAAAAAAAGCAAGATACGCGGCCAGGTTTCCCAGGGGATGCTCTGTTCGGAAAAGGATGTGGGTATCAGCGATAGTCACAGCGGCATCATGGAACTGACCTGGCTGCATGAGTCAGGTGCCGATCTGGCCCAGGTCCTGCAGCTCAAAGATACGGTTATTGAAGTTGATCTCACGCCCAATCGTCCAGACTGTGCCTCGGTCATGGGTATCGGCAGAGAAACCGCCGCTTTTTGCGGTACCTCACTCACCCCGCCGGTTACGGCGCAGGACATTCCCCGCTTGACCGGTGAAAACCTCGAATTCAGCGTTACGGTCGAGCATGGGGACTGCCCTCGATACGCCGCCAGATTATTAAAAAATGTCAAAATCGGACCATCCCCCTGGTGGTTGAAGAAACGGTTGTTATCCGTGGGGCAGCGGCCGATTAACAATGTGGTTGATGTCACCAACTTCGTCATGCTTGAATATGGGCAACCGCTTCATGCCTTTGATTTCAAGAAGCTGCGCGGCGGAGCCATTGTCGTCCGCCGGGCCAGGGCCGGAGAAACCCTGACCACACTGGATAATGCGCAAAGGACCCTTGACCCTGACATGCTGATGATCTGTGACGCCGAGCGGCCCGTTGCCGTTGCCGGGGTGATGGGTGGGGCCAACTCCGAGGTCGATGAGAACACCACCGAGGTGCTGCTGGAATCCGCCTGTTTTGCGCCTGTCAGTGTCAGACGTACCGCACGAAGACTCAATCTGGCCACCGAGGCATCCTACCGCTTTGAGCGCGGGGTTGATCCCCAGCTTCCCCCCATTGCCATGGAACGGGCGGTCCGCCTGCTCTGCCAGGTGGCGGGCGCTGAGGTGATCGCGGACGGGGTGGACTATGCTGCAGGCGTGAAAGATAATGAACCTATCAAGCTGCGGGTAAACAGGACCAATGATCTGCTCGGCTATGCTTTCAAAGCTGAGGAGATCACCGGCATGCTGGCCGCCATTGAAATCGGGGTCAAGCAGCTTAGCGACGATACCCTGCTGGTTACCCCGCCCAGTTTTCGCGTTGATCTGGAGCGGGAGATCGATCTCATTGAAGAGGTTGCCCGGCTGAAGGGATATAACGAGTTTCCCCAGACCATGCCGTTGGTGCCCATGTCGGCAGCATGGCAGGATCAGGCTCGCAAACTGCGCCAGGATATATGCGCAGCCATGACCGCCCTTGGCTTTTATGAGGCGATCAACTACAGTTTCGTTAATCCCCGCCATTTGGACATGCTGGGGCTTGCCGAAGATGATGCGCGCAAAAGGACGGTGCAGTTGCTCAATCCGCTGGCCGAGGACCAGAGTGTGCTGCGTTCCATGCTGCTTCCCGGTCTGCTTGATAATGTGCGGCGGAATGTCAGTTATCAGGTGGCCGATATCAGACTTTTTGAGATCGGCAAATGTTTCGTGCCGGGCCCTGGTCTTGAGCAACCGGAGGAGAGCACCTATCTCACCGCCGTGCTCAGTGGACGCAGGCTGCCGGGCGCCCCGCTTCTCCATACGGGAGAGGAAAAATGCGATATTTACGATGTGAAGGGTGTGATTGAGACCCTGCTTGCCGGTCTTGGTTTTCCAGGTATCGATTTTGATATTGCCCGGGAGGCGGTGGAACCTTATTGCGAGTCTGACACTTTTGCCCGGGTCGCCGTGCAAGGCAAAGCCCTGGGATGTTTTGGTCGGATTGCCACAAAGGTACTCACCGATTTCGGCATCAAGCCGGACGTCTATTTCCTCAATCTGCATCTTGACGCTCTGCTTGCAGCAACCAAGAACACAAAACAATTTGCCCAGCTGCCCAAGTTTCCCTCAGTCAAGTGGGATATAGCCGTTGTTGTTCCCGAGCAGGTCCGGGTAGGTGAGATGGTTGAGTCGATTCTGCATTCCGGCATCGCCCTCATTGAGCAGGTCGAACTCTTTGACGTTTTTCGCGGGGGGGCGATCAGCAAGGGGATGAAGAGCGTTGCTATCAAAGTTACTTACCGGTCAGCCGAGCAGACCCTTGATGATGAAACCGTAGTCCGGGAACACCAGAAAATTATCGATATATTACTGACTCGTTTTAACGGTCAGTTACGTGAGGTATAACCGCATGAAATCAAATCTCACCAGAAAGGAACTTGCCCAGGCGATCAATGAAAAGCTGGGTATTTCCCAGCGCAGCGCCGGCGAGCTGGTCGATCTGGTCTTTTCCACGCTGAAGCAGACTCTGTTGAATGAAGAGTCTGTTAAGATCGTCCAGTTCGGCACCTTTACCGTAAGAAATAAAGCGCCCCGCATGGGCAGAAATCCCCGCACCGGCGAAACCATGGAAATTGCCAAACGCAGCATGGTGTCATTCAAGGCGAGCAAGAGTTTACGGCAGAAAATAAATTCCTGATTTGCCGGATGGATAAAATGGGGAAGAGTTTTTCGTTTGAAGATGTTACGATAGGACAGTGGAGCTGACAAAGAAACGTAAATCATTAAGATAAGCAGATAAGTGACCGGCAAACCTCACAATCATATGGAAAGCCAAAGCGGTGAGGAAGCAGAACACCAAGGTGTTATTCCTGACAAACGATACTTCAAGATTGGAGAGGTTTGCGAAATAGCCGGGGTAAAACAGCATGTCCTTCGCTACTGGGAGTCTGAATTCAAACAGCTGATCCGCCCCCAGCGCGCTTCCTCCAAGCAGCGCCTCTACCGGAGAGTTGATGTTGAAAATATTCTGATCATCAAAAAGCTGCTCAAGGAAGATGGTTTTACCATCCCTGGGGCAAAAAAATTTTTTGCCGGCAGAAAAGGTAGTGAGCTGAAAGGTCAGCCGGAAAACCTAAATAAGGATGTGAAGAGCCTTCTGGCCGACCTGAAAGCCGAACTGCTTGCCATCCGGCAAATATTGCAGGATGAATGATAAGCCGTTGTAAATAAATAACATGAACATCTGAATGCCCAGAACGGCATAAGGAGCCGTAACGAAATAGTTATAAAGTGACAAGTTATTTCGCAACGGCTCCTAAGTTTCTCGTAATGCTGCTTGACAGTTATTCATCCGTCATGCTAAATAGACCGTTTACAATAAATAAGATTCATTAGGAATAAGGCCGGGATGTAGCGCAGTCTGGTAGCGCACTTGAATGGGGTTCAAGGGGCCGGAGGTTCGAATCCTCTCATCCCGACCAGTTTTACCCGAAGGGGGTTAGCTCAATATGAGTTAACCCCCCTTTTTTTGTTCCTTTTTTCTCCCTGTTACGCCTTCCAATCGAGGACAGCCGTTACGGGGTAATGGTCCGATGGAAAGAGGTTCCCTTCGCGGCAACGGTCGATCTGTGCATCCACTACCCGGAAATGGTCGGAGACCAGAATCCAGTCGATAGGCGCCATTTCCTCCTGCCGCCCAAAGGCATGAAAGGTGGCTTCATCATCCGCGTTCGGATGGACCTGCCGGAAGGCGTCGATCAGCGCCCCATCTCCGGTCAGGAGGCGGTAAGCGTTGGAATCCTTGTTAGCATTGAAGTCGCCGGTAACGATCAGCGGGGTCTCCTGGCGGATCTGATCGAGCCATTGCCGCAGGCACCGGGCGTCCCCATCGATGGCTGTCGGCTGGTAGTCGAAATGGGTGTTGACGTAGGTAAGCACAGCCCCGGCGGGCTGGCAGGCGAGCCTGGCCCAGCTCACCGTTCGCGGATAGTAGCTGTCCCAACTCTTGCTGCCGGGTACCTCCGGCGTCTCGCTCAGCCAGAAGCATCCCGTACCTTGAAGCCGGAAGGCCGACTGGCGAAACAGCAGGGGTGCCATCTCCAGTGCCGTATCTCCGGGGCCTTGACGATGGATGCCGAGAAAATGGTAGTCCGGCAGGTTGGAACGGACGAAATCGGCCTGGGCATCGTCACGGCACTCCTGGAGTCCGAGCAGATCGGGACCGAAGGCGGAGACCCTGGCAAGGGCAAGGGACTTGCGCTTGTTCCAGTGATTCTCCCCGTCGCTCGCCAGGCCATAACGGATATTGAAGCTCATTACCTTGATCATGGTCCGATTGCCGGCAGCCCTGCCGCCTCGTTCCTGGCCCGTTCCAGGGCCGCTCGTATTCCCGCGAACTGCTCCGGCCTGCCCATGTCGGGAATGAAACCCTGATTCACGCTGTCCCGATAGCACCACTCCGGGGTGGTCTCGGTGCGGTAGGTCCAGAAAAACCAGCCGGCGTATTTCTCGTAGGTCAGCAGTTGGGCTGCAGCGTAACCGCGGTAGGCCGCCGACATCTGGAACTCGTCCATTGACTCCAGGGCATGGTTGAAGGGGCCCTCCGCCCAGAGGGAGACAACCTTCAGGTTCAGCCCCAGGCTCCATTCGCCGCAATAGACCTGATAACCCGACCCACGGATGATCTCGTCCGCCTCATTGCGCCAGTCCACGGCACTCTTGCGGATGTGGCCGAAGATGTCCATGTCGATGTCGCTTCTGACAAAGCATTGATAGCGGTGGATATCGAGGGCCACGTTGCGGAACTCCGGCTCCTGGAGAAACCCGGCATACTCCCGGGAGCTGCGGAAGCCATCGTGGAAGACCACTGTCACCCGCTCGGGCGGGCAGTGGCGGCGGATGCGGTGATAGGCGTCGCTGGTGTAGCGTTTCAGCAGGTCGGTGGGGACATCCCAGCGCGGCTCGTTGAGCACCTCAATGCCGTGCAGCGCCGGGTGCTCGGCGTAGCGCCTCGCCAGGCGCTCCAGGAAATCCAGGGAATGCCCGATGTACTCCTCGCTGGTATGCCACTCGCAGACACCAAGAATACCACCGTTGTCGAAACCGTTCTGGCAGCCCGGTGCGGCATGGAGATCAAGGACCACCCGCAGGTCGAACTCCCCGGCCCACTGGAAGACCTTGTCGACGATCTCCAGCCCCCCGACCACAAAGGGATAACGCACCTCGTGATAGCGGGGGTGGTAGGGATAGTCCTTGCCGAACAGCCAGTGGCCGATCGGCAGGCGCACGGCGTTGATGCCGGCACGTTTCAGCCAGGCGAAGTCGTCGCGGGTGATGAATGTGTTCCAGTGCTGGTGCAGACGCCGCGTCGTCTCGGCCTCGCCCAGCTCGACGCAGTAAGAGGTCTCGTCGGTGGCTTTTAGCCCGGCGAACAGACTGGGGGTGATCCATTTTTCCAGTACCAGCCAGCCGCCGAGATTGACGCCGCGAAGTTTGCTGCCGCTTTCGTGAACCGTGGGAGTCGTCATGTGTGGTCTCCTTGCTAGAGTTGTGCCCGTCCATAAACGGTCTTTTTGCCCGATCTCTGCGTTATGCTCAAAAAATTATCCTCGGAATATCATTTATATGCCTGCGGTGATTTTTTTTGCATGCCTTGATCTCGAACAAAAATTCTCGTTTCTGGACGGACACCAGAGTTACAGTTGCAACCGGCGCGAGAAGAAAGAGGCGCCGTTGGGTATGTGGGTAATTGCGAGCAGCGTGGCATCGGGAAGCTTCTCGCAGATCAGGCGCAGCATCCGTTCCTCCTCCTGGGGGGCCAGGGAGTCGAAGGCCTCCTGCAGGAATATCCACTGGGGCCGGTTGAGCAGCAAACGTACCATGCCCAAAAGTTGCTGCTCCCCCCGAGCCAGGGTGTGGACCCAGTTTTCCTTCTGATCGAGCTGCTCGATCAGGTTTTCAAGGCCCGCCAAACGCAGAGCCTGCTCGATTTGTTCCTGGTTAAAGACCCGGCGGGAGGATGGATAGCAGATGGCGTTGCGCAGGGTGCCGATGGGCAGATGTGGCCGGGGTGGCATGAAGAAGAGGCGGCCCTGGCTGGGAAGTTCGATGACGCCGCTGCCCCAGGGGCGTATCCTGGCGATGGCGCGAAACAGCTTGGCCCCGGTGTAAGCATTGCCGGTGATCAGGACATGTTCGCCCTTGCCAATCTCCATGTTGATGTTCTCGGCAAATACCGGTCCGTTGTATTTGGCGATACTGAGATTACGGAAGGCCAGGATAGGTCGATCGGAGCATTTCACCTGGATCCAGTGGTCCGGTTTGGCAAGCTCCGCGTCCACATCATCAATTGCCTTCAACAAACTTAAAATGCGTTCCACCGAGGCGCGCCACTCGGCGACTGCGCCCGCGTTGTTGACCGGCCAGGAAAGGGAAGAGACCATGTGCTGGAAGGCCTGGGCCGATTGCATCAAGGTGCCCAGGGTGATTCTCCCCAGAATGTACCGGGGGGCGGCAATCAGAATCGGAAAGGCCATGTTCAGCGTGGAATAGCCGCTACCGAACATCAGGATGTTTCGCCATGCTCTGCTTTGCGCGTCCCATACCAGCCGGATTTTGCTAAACAGTTCACGAAATTGCCGCCGCTCAGTGGCATTGGCATGGATCAGCGCGATGGCCTGGCTGTTTTCCCGCACCTCCAGCAGACTGGCGCGGAAGTCCGCCTCCGCCGACTGCCGGGCATTGGTGGCGCCGGTCAGGGGCCGGCTCACCCGCCAGCCCAGCCAGGAAGCCAACGCCGAGTAGATGATCGCGATCCAGACCAGATGGCCGTAGATGGGAATCCGGGCAAATCCCAGGTCGAGCGTCACCACTCCCGAGCGGGACCATAACACCTCGGTAAAGCTGATCAGCAGCATAATGCTGTAAAACAGCGAATGGCACAAAACGACTGCCGATTCACTGACGACACGGCAATCCTCGGCGATGCGGCCATCCGGGTTGTCGTGTTCGCCCGGCAGGTGGGAGATCAAATAGTGGTGGCCATCCTTCATCCAGCGGGAACTGACATATTCCGTCAGCCAGTCGCGCCAGGCGATCTGCAGATTCCGTTTGATGAACAGATGCGATCCGGTCACGCACATGCCGGAGACAAAGAGGATTGCCAGCATACCGATCTGGATCATGAGATCGTGCATGGAGTGCTGCTCCAGGGCGTCGAACAGGTCCGCGCTCCACTGCGTCAGCAACACCGCCATGACGTTTTGCATTATGGTGAGAAGCGCCAGGAGCAAGGCGGTGCCCCGGATCTTCAGCTTTTGCTGCGAGCACCAGAACTGTTTGGTCAAACGAAGGAATTCGACAAAGAAAGAGCGGGATTCAGGCATCTGGGCTCAAGGTTCGGAAAGTGAAGTGGCGCACTTCAGCGGGGATGGATCGTTGGTCGGCACGGTCAGGGAAAGACGATGTCTGCATCATGGAATACACGCGGCGGGTCATATTTTTTGTTGTGACAGGGTTGGCAATGCATCCAGATACCGTCTTACCGTCTCCCCGCTGAATCCATTTTCCCGGATGACCTCCTTGTAAAAAAAGGCGCTGGGCTTCGGGGTGCGTTGAAAGGTCGCGAAGTCCACCGCCACCAGGCCGAAACGGGGAATGAAGGAGGTCCATTCGTAATTATCCATGAGCGACCAGTGGAAATAGCCACGCACATCCACGCCGCGCTCCATCACCTCCCGCAAGGCGGAGAGGTGCAACGCCAGGTAGACGATGCGAAAGCGGTCATCAATGGCTGCGCAGCCGTTCTCGGTGATGTAGACCGGATAGTCGCTCAGGCGCTCCAGGTTGGCGATCAGCCCCTCGGGATACATCTCCTCCAGATAGAACCTCATCGGAACCATCTTCAGCTCCTTGTGGTGGAGCCGGGGGCCGTTCAGATTGGCCAAGCGGGCATCGACCATGTTGCGGGTGTAGTAGTTGACCGACCAGAAATCAAGCGCGCCCTTCACCTCGGGCTCGTACTCGGCATCGACGTTGGGATAGACCAGCTCACCGGTGCGCATGGCGTGAAAGAAAAACTCGTTGGTGGCAAAATCGGCGAAATCGGTCATACGCCGGTCCAGGGTATCGTGGAAGCGGCGCGGAAAATAGTGGGTGAAGGCATGGGCGCTGCTCACCGGGGCAGTCGAGTGCTGCTTGATCAGGTGGTAGCCCAGGGCGTGCACCCGCAGCATAGTGAATTTGAGGGACGCGATGGACGGCCCCGCCGTAAGCCCACCCCACTGATTGAACTCATTGATCACGTTCCAGCCGCTGACATAGGGGGCGATCTTCGGCACGATAAAGTTGAGATAGCGCTCGAAGAAACGGCGGTTGTCGGCCTTGCCGAAGCCCCCCAACCGCTCGAACCAGAGGGGATGGGTGAAGTGATGAAGGGTGACGAAGACCCGGATGCCTTTCTGCACCAGGCGATCCAGGAGATCAAGGTAATGAGCTACCTCATTCTGATTCCACTGCCCTTGCAGGGGCTCGATCCGACTCCACTCGATGGACATCCGGTAAGCCTGGTGGCCCAGCGCGGAGATCAGATCCGCATCCTCCCGATAGAGGCGGTAGTGGTCGCAGGCCTTGCCGGAGGGGGCGCGGATCTTGTGCTCCGGGTCATCCTTGTAGAAGTCCGGCTGCTGCTCATTGTGCCACGCCTGGGAGTGAATATTGTCTCCTTCAATCTGATGCCCGGCTGTGCCGCTGCCCCACAAAAAGCCTTCAGGGAAGCGGATGGGCGGCAGACTGAAGATGTCGTACATAGCTGATAACCTCGGATTATCTCGGCAAATTGAAGCCGTAGACGAAGGCGATAAGGCTATAAGAAATCGCTTTTCTGACTGGTATCCAGTCACACATCATTGATTTTCTAGCCAATACTTCAATATTTTTCCCCTGACAAGGCAATTTTACGTTCTTACGCAAAAAAACGGAGTGCCGCAGCACGGCTACACCGTTTTTTTTTA
The DNA here is from genome assembly GCA_018897105.1 of Pseudomonadota bacterium. Classification (GTDB taxonomy): domain Bacteria; phylum Desulfobacterota; class Desulfobulbia; order Desulfobulbales; family SURF-16; genus SURF-16. Next base: position 1,481 of record JAHILF010000101.1, on the reverse strand, counting down.
TTACCACAGAAATTCAGCCAATTTTTTGTCTGTTATACATATTTTCTTCGGCTCATCGAAGTTTTTTGGGGCTTCCTCAATGCTTTTTATGTCCCCATGGAGAATGCCGATGAATTTGCATTGGGCCTGTTCCATTCACGTCAACCTTAAGAATCCATAAGGCCAATGTCTTTAACTCAGGCCGGGAGACAGATTTGATTTTTTCTCCAGCCGGGGGGACTGAATTTTTTTCGCGGTTTTTTGTGAAAATCATTCCGTCCCCGGCTTTGGGTCAGTTGACTAAGTCCGGCCACTTTGCCGTAAGTCGGTAATCTGAAAAGGGCGGGACGCCTCCGCGACAGGTTCGCTGTGGAAATTTTTTTCTATTCCGGCTTTCAAGGCGACCAGCAGTGCTCTTGTCGCGGCAATGAACTCAGAATCATAACTCAGTCAAAAGATGGGATCTCTTCTCTCAACTTGGCCCGGACGCTTGGAATCTCGGCCAACGCTGCTTTGCGGATGAAGCATAAAATCCAACAGGTAATGAAAGAGCGAGATGACAGTCACCAGTTGCATGGCTTGATTTTAATGGATGACGCGTATTGGGGAGGTAAAAAGAGAGATGGAAAACGTGGCCGAGGGGCATCAGGCAAAATGCCCTTTGTTGCAGCACTCTCTATCACCTCAGACGGTCATCCTCTTTCTCTGAAATTGAGTAAGCTCAGGGCATTTACCAAGCAAGAAATCACCGCTTGGGCAACCAAACATCTGGCTCCTGGCAATCTGGTTGCCGCCGATGGTTTGAGTTGCTTCCACGGCCTGGAAGAAGTCGAGTGTCAACATGAACCGATTATCACCACCGGTGGGACCGAGTACGATGAATTCAACGTATTCAAATGGGTCAACACCATGATTGGCAACTTTAAAAATGCCATTCATGGAACATATCATGCGGTCAGCAAGAAACACTTGCCACGATATTTGGCTGAGTTCTGCTACCCTTTTTTTTAATCGCCGTTTTCGGCTGGATGCGATGGTCGTCAGGTTGATTTATGTCGCCTTGAGGACTCCTCCTATGCCTCAGCACCTTCTGAAACTGGCTGAAGTTCGATGGTAATCAGATAATTTTATGGACGTTTCTCCGCATGCATCCAGGACCGCCGCCGACAATTGCCACATTAATTGTTTTAGTTCGATTCTTCATTTGCTTATCAGTAATTGCTTAAGATTTTTGCATAGACCGTTTGAACCTCACGGAAAAGGTCGTTCCCTGCCCGACCTCCGACTCAAATGAGAGCGCTCCGCCCTGTTCACTTACTATCTTCTGGGTGATGAGAAGGCCGAGCCCTGTGCCGCGGCCAGCCTTGGTGCTGAAAAATCTGCTAAAAAGCTTGGCCTTTACCTCATCCGTCATCCCCGCTCCATTATCACTGACTTGAAAAAGAATGGCCTCGCCTGAACCTGCATCGGTCTCCAGTCTGGTCCTCACCTTGACTTCCCAG
>JAHILF010000100.1 GCA_018897105.1 Pseudomonadota bacterium | reverse complement strand
GTGCCAAGATCAGAAGTAACAGCAAATGCTAAACCGGGGCAGCGCCGTTCAGCTGCGCTTGAAGTTGAATGTGCAGCTTAAACTCAGTGGATTTTTGTCTTGACTCAGGGGTCCACTTTAGATCACCACGCCGTCGATCACATTGTTTATGGTGCGATAGGGACGGGTCCGGATGCGGTAGAAGGCGCCGTTTTTACTCCGCACTTCCTTTTCCTTCATGCCGAGGTTCTGGAGAATTTCGTGGGCATCCTCCGCCAGGTCCATGTCGATCAAAGAGGTGGCAAAATGGTTGATGGGACGGCCGAAATCGCCGCTGGTCAGGGGAATGATCCCCAGGGCTTTGGGGGTGAACCTTCTGACGCACAGATCAATATCAAGGAAAATCGTGGCGATCTCTGTGCTGTCGAGCAGATTTTTCATATCATCATTGATCTTGGACAACTCGTCGATGCGGCTCTGCAGCTCAGCGTTGACCGTGGCGGCTTCCTCGTTCAATGATTGGAGTTCCTCCTTGGAGGTCTCCAGTTCCTCATTGGTGCTCTGCAGCTCCTCATTGGTGGATTGCAACTCTTCGTTGGTGGATTTAAGCTCTTCGATGGTGGTTTGCAGATTTTCCTTGGTATACCGCAGCTCCTGTTCGAGGGTCTCGACAGTGGCGTTTTTTGTGCCTGCCCTTGACTGTTTCAAGGCGCTCTTTTTTTCCAGGGGAGAATCGGTTTCCTTAAAAATAACCATCATCAGGCCGCGCAGGGCTCTGTGTCCCCGGACCGGTTTGACGGTCAGATCAATGGCCAGATGACCGCCGTTGTGCTCAATGGCTACCCCTTGCCGGACACATTCCTGCTGGCTGGCCGCCACTGTGCGGATGGCTGCCTCCAGGTCCATTTTCAGGCCGGGGCGGGCCATTTCCAGGATATTGACACTGGCTTTGCCCATGGCCGGTTCCAGGTACCTGCCGGTGCGGCCATGGACATAGATGATGTTGCTCGCCTCGTCGATAATGACGCAGGGAGGGGCGTTGACCTGTTTAAGAATTGTTTCGACCAGTTGGAAGGCGCTCAGCTCTTCCGCCTTTCTGATGGGTTCCAGCAGTACCGGTTTCGCGCTCTGCTTTATGACGGGAACCGCGGGAAGTTCCATTACCTGCCGGGCATCAACAGTTAATGGCTTGCGCCGGTATATTTTCCATTTCCTGTCCGCTATGGCGAAGAGGTCGTGGGCCTGACCAATGGCCTCCGAGGTACCGAGAAAAAGAATGCCGGCCGGTTTCAGACTATAGTGGAAAAGGGGTATGAGCCTCTTCTGTAATTCCGGGCCGAGGTAAATGAGCAGATTGCGGCAGCAGAGCAGGTCCAGTTTGGTAAAGGGCGGGTTCTTGATAATACTCTGCACGGCAAAGACCACCATCTCCCGGATCGATTTTTTAATCCGGTAGTGATTATCTTCCTTGGAGAACCAGCGCTTCAGACGTGCAGGGCTCACATCAGCAATGATGCTGGCCGGATAAATCCCGGCCCGGGCCGCAGCCACGGCGTCCTCGTCAATATCGGTGCCGAATATCTGGACGTTGAGGCGGCGGCCCTGATCCTCCAGGACCTCCTGCAGGAGGATGGCAACGGAATAGGCCTCCTCGCCGCTGCTGCAGCCGGCAACCCAGACGCGCAGGGTATCGCCCTCCGACTTGTCCTTGAGCAGTTCGGGCAGAATTTTTTCCCGGAGCGCCTCAAAGGCTTGCTGGTCCCGGAAAAAATTGGTCACCCCGATCAACAGTTCCTTGAACAGGATGTCAATTTCAACCTCGCTTTTCTGGAGATAGGTGACGTAGTCCTTGACCTCGTCGATCAGGTGAACGTGCATCCTCCTTTCCAGGCGCCGCAGGATCGTGTTTTTTTTGTAGAGGGAAAAATCGTGTCCGGTGCGGGTGCGCAGGAGGATGCAGATTTTCTGCAGGGCGTCGGGCATCCTCCCGTCATCGGCCAGAATCGCTGTCGTGCTTTTATGGACCGCGTGGCGCAGGTATTTGATCAGCTGCTCCGGCATTTCACCGGGCGGCAGGACATAGTCGGCAAGCCCGGTGGCAATGGCGCTGCGCGGCATGCCGTCATATTTGGCGGACTTTTCGTCCTGCACCATCACCATGCCGGCCTCCCCCTTGATCGCTTTCACCCCCAGGGTGCCGTCGCTGCCGGTGCCGGAGAGAATGATGCACACCGCATTGGACCCCTGGTCCTGGGCCAGGGCCCGGAGAAAGCTGTCAATCGGCAGATTGACGCCGCGGGGCCGGCTCAGTTCCATGAGCTGCAGGGTGCCGTTCAGGATGGAGAGGTTCTGATTGGGCGGCACGACATACACCGTGTCCGGCTCCACCGGCATCCCGTCCGTGATCTGCAGGACCCGCATCGCCGTGCGCTTCTGGATCAATTCGGGCATGATGCTGATATGGGTTGGATCGAGATGCGGGACCAGAATAAAGGCAATCCCGGCGTCCGCGGGCATGGCGGCAAAAAACGTTTCAAAGGCCTCCAGCCCCCCGGCCGAGGCCCCTATGCCGACAACCGGCAGTGTCGTCTTAGGCCGGAAGGCGCCTTCACCGGAAGCCGGCAAGGTGTCGGCACTGGTTTTAGCTTTGGGGGGGACGGCCTTTTTGGTCCCGGCAGTCCCCCTGGGGGCGCCGATCCTGGATTTTTTCTCTTTTCTGGGGGGCATATTCAACTCCGGCAACTGCTCAGGTCGATAGTCTGAAGGGGTTTAGGGTTTTTAGCAACGGACATACCAGATAGGCCTGCTTTGGCCCCCGGCTGCAACTGTTTTTGCTGAAAGACTACAAACCTAAAGGCCTAAACAACCTGAACCGCTCAGGTCGATAGTCTGAAGGGGTTTAGGGTTTTTGCTAACCCCCATCTCCGCAAGCGGGAACAACGAACAATGAAAGTCTCGTGCCGTAGGAGCGGGCCATGCCCGCGATAGAGATCGCCGCAATGCCACGGAGGTCGCGGGCATGGCCCGCTCCTACGGCCCTGCCTGCACAGCAAGACAGACAAAAGACTTTCGGATAAAAAGACTACAAACCTAAAAACCTAAAAGCCTAAGCAACCTGAACCGCTGCAGTTACTCCTCGTTTATACCCGGGAAAAGTTCTTTCCACAAGCGTGGGCAACAGCGCGCAATGATCTCTCAAGATCTTCCAATCGATATGGTTTATGGAGTGCATCAAAAAAACCATACTCCTTGAAGTTCGCCATAACCGGGTCATTGGAATAGCCGCTGACCACAATGGCTCTGATATCCGGATCGATTTCCTTAAGCCGTTTGATGGTTTCCCTGCCCCCCATGCCGCCCTTGATGGTCAAATCGAGAATAACCGCGCCAAAAGGCGCCCCTCCAAGTTGCGCCTGCGAATAGAGCTCGATGGCTTCTTCCCCGTTGCAGGCCGTTTCCACCTGATAACCCACCATTTCCAGAATATCCCGGGTTACGTCTCTCAGCATTTCCTCATCGTCCATGACCAGAATTTTGTTGTTCAGCATAGGGGTGAGTTCGGCCCTGGCCGCCGGCGCAACGATCTGCCTTTCAATGGCAGGCAGATACATTGAAACCGTCGTTCCGCTGTTTGGCTGCGAGGCAATATCGATAGAGCCGCCATGGTTTTTTATGATGGAATAGGCAACCGTGAGCCCCAGGCCCATTCCTTTTTCCTGGCCCATCTCCTTGGATGAAAAATAAGGGTCAAACACCTGGGGGAGAATATCCTTGGGTATGCCCACTCCTTCATCCTGGATTGAAACCTTGACATACTTAGCACCCTGTTTGCCCGGCAATTGCCGGTTTTCCCCGGGGACCGAGTCGACATTTTCAGCGCGAATGCGAATCGAGCCTCCCTGGGGCATGGCCTCCCGCGCATTGCTGATCACATTAGCAATTGCCTGAGTCATCTGCCCGGCATCAACCTCAACAGGCCATAACCCTTCAGGGAAAAAACACTCGGAATTCACAGCAGATCCGGCCAGCGCAAGACTCACCGCGTCTGTAATGAACGCCTCGACAGGGATGAGTTCTTTTAACGGTTCACCGCCTGCTGAAAAAGTCAGGAACTTCTTGGTCAGAGTTCCGGCGCTTAGACACGCTTCCCGCGCAGTCTGCAATTCTTTGGCAATAGACCGGCCAATCAGCATATCTGACTGAGCCATCTCAAGATTGCCCAGGATCACCGCGAGAAGATTATTGAAATCATGGGCAATGCCGCCGGCAAGCAGCGCCGTGGCTTCAAGCTTTTTAGCCTTGATGATTTCGTTTTCCATGCGTTTTGCTTCCGTGATGTTGTTTACGGCTATGCGCAGCCGCATCCCACGGTTATCGCTTTTTTGCTGGGGAACACATACCAGCCTGGCCCAGAACCAGTCACCATTCTTTTTCAGCAGCCGCAGATCGCATGCCCGCTGACTTTTCGCAGCAATAAGTTCTCTGGCGTGTTGATAGAAGATGTCCTGATCTTCATGGAAAATAAAACGGGAAAAGGGTCGGCCGAGGAGAGACTTCCTTTCTTCGCCCAGCAGGTCGGCCAGGGTCAGATTTGCTTCCTTGATCAGATTCTTAGCGCTGAGGGTGAGATAGCCGACAGGAGCAAAGTCATAGAGATCAACATACTGGTCGCGGGTTTCCACAAGCTCTTCCTGAACCCGGCGAAGCTCCTCATTCTGCAATTCCAGTTCGATCTGATGGGTATGGAGTTCATGAAGCACTGTACGGAGTTCATCACGGGTATTCTCTGAAAAGGGGTATTTTCCGGAGCCAAGCATTTCTGTTGCCCGTTTGCGCAACTCATCGAGATTCCCTATGTTCATAACCGCCTCCTACGCCTTGATCCCTAAACAATATATGAATCCTTTTGGTTTTGCAAAATAATATGTACTTTAGGTATTTTAGGCATTCCAGGCACTTTAAGTACTCGAGAGATCACATCAGCCAGCGTCTTTTCATCAATAAATAGGAAAGATAAAAGGTAAATGATCCCACGAGAAATAAATAGACCAGCTCAAAAGACATGTTCCCTGCCCTGCCGTCTTCCAGCAGAATGGCTTTCAGCGGCTCATAAAATTGGTAGGACGGCAGCAAAGGCGCAACAACGGTCAATTTTTGTGAAAAATCGGACAGCGCGGAAGGTAGAAGGTGCGGCAGATAAAAAAGCACCCCTATGGTTCTGGCGCTGGCCTGATTGCGGCAGAGAAAACCCAGGAAAACCCCGTAGGCGCTGAAACAAAAACTGCCGGCCATGATGAAGGCGATATAGTCGAAGAGATTGACCACGGTAAATCTTCCCAGAAGATGGAGAAACAGGATCGCCATCATGGTCAGAACCATCCCCATGATTACTTTGGCAATGAGCCATTGCACCTCGCGTATGGGGGTCTGGAGGAGCGCCAGCAGCAGCTTTTTTTCTTTTTCCTCGGCGACCTGCGCCGGAAGAATAATGAAACCGACGAGCAGGACAAGCATCAGAATCCAGGTCGGCAAAGTCTGCCTTTGTATGCTGCCCTCGTGCAGCGTTTTAATGTCGGTAATCCAACTGGTACTGCTTCCTTCCGCCGCTTTCTGCAAAGCTGAAAAACTTTCCACAATGGCCAGGGTGGGGAGAGACTCTTTTTTTAAAACCAGCAGGGCAAGGCTGCCGGGTTCTTTTTCATTGCTCAGCAAAACCCCGTCTATTTTTTTTTCCTGCAACAGACGAGTGCCTTCCTCTTCATTTTGCACCCAGGTAACTTCCATGATTTTTTCGGCAGCCTTGACGCTGCCTGTGATCTGGGGCGCATAGGCGTAATGCTGCAGGAGACCGATTCTGATTTTGCCTATGTCCCCGTCGGTCCGGTCCAGCAATTTTAACGAAACAAAAACAAAAAGAGGAATAAAAAGAATGAGATAAATCGTTTTATTCTTTAAAGCGACGGCTAAATCATTGAATGCGAGGGCAAGAATATTTCTGATCATCATGCGTAGAGATTTTCATGGACTTCGGATTGAAAATATTTCTGCGGAGATCCGTCGAAGACCAGACTGCCTTTGTGCAGCACCATGATGCGCGTTGCCAGGCTTTTAATCTCTTCCGGCCGGTGGGAAGTGAAAAGGATTGTTTTCCCGGCCTCATGGATAGTATGCAGCAGCCGGTAGAGTTCTTTAGTCATCTCGAAGTCCAGACCCGATGTCGGCTCGTCAAAAAGGAGCACCGGAGGGTCCGCCAACAGGGCGCGCCCGATGTTCACCCGTTGCTTTAAACCCTTTGACAGTTCCTGTATTTTATTTTTTCGAAAAGCAAGCAGATTGAACTCCCGCAAGATCTCATCCACCCGCGGAAAGGGCGTTTGAAAGAGAAAAGCAAAGAGTTTGAGATTGTATTCAACGCTGAAAAAATCAAAAAGATTGGGTACTTCCGGAACAAAACCAACTTTTTTAACAACCGCCGTCCTGTTCTTCAGATCGATGCCGTCAATCGTGACTTGACCGCTGTCCGGCAGAATCCAGTTTGCCAGCATTTTCAGCAGAGTGGATTTGCCGGCGCCGTTGTGACCGACAACAGCGATCAGTTCGCCTTTTTTTACTACAAAACTGGTGGGCTGCAGACCTCTTTTTTGGTCATAGAGCTTTGTCAGATTCAGGATTTCGAGCTGCATACCTTACGTCGTATCTTTGATAAATTCGTAAAAACTGAAAATTGACTACGAAACCATCATCTTTAGAGCCTCTTGCAAAACGGACTGACGGCAAAACGACGTCACCCCCCAGAAATCCCTTGCCTGCCCGGCGGTGGAGAAAGGATGCTGTCTGGCCAGCAGACCCTTCTGGGCGCTACGCCGTTGTAAAAAAATAACATGGCCAGAGAAATGCGTGGAACGGCACTCTTTTCAGTACCCCCTTGAGGGGTATAAGGAGCCGTAACGAAATAGAAAAAATAGCCATGTTATTTCGTAGCGGTTCCTAAGTTAATTGGATGATAACGAGAACGAGAATAACGACCACCAAAACACCGATTACGAATTCCATGATTACCTCCTTTCAGTATTACCTCTTTAAAGGACGTTACGAAATAACATCTGCCTTCTCAGGGAGTGTTGATATACCGTTTATAAATCCTCGAAATGTCCGTCATTCCGGCACTCTGTTTAGTCCCCGCTTGACGGGATGCTTTAAGCCGGAATCCAGTCCATCAGTTGGATGCCAGCTAAAAACTTGCTGGCATGACGGCAAAGATAAACGGTACTTTTATAACTTCGAATTGCGCTACGTTAATTGCATGATAACGATAACGAGAATAACGACCACCAAAATTCCGATTACTAATCCCATCATTACCTCCTTCAATTTTGCTTTTTCAATTTCGCCATAACCATACAGAGAGCTTAGCAAGAGGTGTGCCTGCAACCGGAGGCAGACACAAACATATGGGAAAAGCCTTTACTGACAAGGGTTGAGAAGAGGCGGCGCAAACAGAAGAGAAGGGTAAGAGGGAGTGTCTGGCCTCAATATATGGCGGCTCCTCAATATATTGAGGGAAAGTGCTGGTTAAACCGGCGACCCGGAATGAGGACGCGCGATGCCGAGCTTGTGCATTCTCGCCCGCAGGGTGCTGGGATGAAGGCCCAGGAGCTGGGCGGCCCCGTTCTTGCCTTCGATGCGCCAATTTGTTTTGGCCAGGGCCTGCAGGATCTGGCCGCGCTCCATCTCCTTCATGGTTCCCCCGGAGCAAGACAAAGGGGGTGGCGAGATGTTCAGTTTATCCGCCAGTTGCAGAATCGGCCCGCGGCAGAGGATCACGGCCCGTTCGATGATGCTTTCCAGTTCCCTGATGTTGCCGGGCCACAGATAATTCTGCAAGGCCGTCATCGTTTCCTTGGGGATCGAGGTGATCTGTTTCCCCATTTTGCGGGCATAGCGCTCCACAAAGGCCTGAACCAGCAGCGGAATATCCTCGATTCGCTGCCGCAATGGGGGGACCGTGATGGGGAAAACGTTGAGCCGATAGAAAAGATCCTCCCGGAACCTGCCGGTGCGGATCGCCTCCTCAAGATTGCGATTGGTGGTGGCCACGATGCGCACATCGACCTTGATGGTCTTCGACGAGCCCAGGCGTTCAAACACGCCATGCTGGATCACCCGCAGCAGCTTGGCCTGCATCTCCATGGGCAGCTCCCCTATTTCGTCCAGACACAGGGTGGAGCCATCGGCCATCTCGAACCGGCCCAGCTGGCGGGTATCGGCCCCGGTAAAGGCCCCTTTCTCCCGGCCGAACAACTCGCTCTCAATCAGATTGGCGGGCAGGGCGGCACAGTTGACGGTGATCAGCGGTCGATCCTTGCGGGGACTTAAGTGGTGGATGACCTCGGCAATCAGCTCCTTGCCCGTGCCGGTCTCGCCGAGGATAAGCACGGTCGTATCTATCGGCGCGACCTGCTCGGCGCGATAGAGAACATATTTGAGGCCATCGCTTTGGCCGATGATATGATCGAATTGTCGTTTCTTTTTGCTCTCCTGGTGAAAGTATATATTTTCGATCACCAGCCGGTCTTTCAATGATTTGATTTCCGCCAGGGCTTGCAGCAGGGATTCCTCCAGCTGCGGGTTTCTTTTTCTCTCCTGCTCCAGCTCCGCATTGCTCAACCGCTGCTCGGTCCGCCGTTCCCGCACGCGTCGTTCTGTTCCGTTGTGCTCTTGAGGCGGAAAACCTGAGCCAACTTCACGCCTGGTGACATCGCGGATGCGGCACTGAATCATTTTTTGATGGTTCACCAGAAAAACACTGCTGATAAATTCCACGGCAATTATCCTGCCGTTTTTGGTCTCCAGCGGCAAATTGTTGTAACGGACAAATCCTTTGCCCTGCAGTTCCGCAAATGAGACTCTCCACTCCTCAACATCCTTGAAAAGACCGATTTCCCAGAGTTTCCTGCCCAAAAAATCCTTGTGTGAATAGCCCAGCATTTCCATCAGGAAAGGATTGACATCGGATATCTGCCCGGTCTCGGCATCGAGAATTAATATTCCCTCTCTGGCATCTTCAAAGAGACGGCGGAAGAAGGTTTCCGAGACCTGCAGCGCCTCCTCCAACTCCTTGCGTTCGGTGATATCGGTGACCGTGGTCTGGCAGAGAGGATTTTCGCCGGAGACCATGACGGAAGCAATGCTGTCAAGCTGGGCGTGAAATGGTTTGCCGTTTTCCTGAAAAAGCGTGAGGGTGCAGCACTGCCTGCCGCCCGTGGCAAATACCTTCTTTAAATGCAGGTAAAACAAATCACCATCATCCCTGCTCATGAAAGAAGAAAAAGGCCTTTTCAGCATGGCGTCTTTTGCCAGACCCTGCTGCCGGCTGCCGGTGAGATTTACCGCTATTATCCGCCCCTTGCCGTCAAAGGTGTAATAACCGACCGGGGCGTGATCATAGAGATAGACGTAGCGCGCCCAGGATTCCTCAAGCTGGAGTTTGGTCCTGCGCAATTCCTCGTTCTGCAGGTCAAGTTCGATCTGATGCACCTGCAGCTCATGGATAAGCGCCGGGATATTCCCCGGCGCGATATCCTGAACCATCTTCGCCTTTTTGCCAAGCAACTGTTCCGCTCGTTTCCGCATTTCGCGGGATGATTTTCCGGTGCGGTTTTTTTTATCAAAAAAATTCTGAACCATGGGATCTAACTTATTTTCTCTCTTCCTTCCTGTCAATGAACAAGTTTACTGTCTTGCTCGAAATGAAATGCATCGTCATGCTCCGTACTGTGGCATTGCAGACAGAGGTAGGCGTCAGGATGCTTGTTCAGTTTTGCCTCTTCCGGATTTACCGAATGGGCCATGCCCGGCCCATGACAGGTTTCACAGCCCACGTTGTGCAAAGAGTCGGTAAGTGCTAGAGCCAGGGAGGGTTGTTTGTCGAGAATGGAAACGCCGGTCACGTGGCAGGGAAGACAGTGGGTGTTGAATTGCTGTTTTTTCCGGATCAGTGTTTCATAAGCATGGGCATGGAGCGTCTTTTGCCAACGCTTGCCTATTTCCTCATGGCATTTCACGCAGGCCAGGCTGCCCACATAGTCGTTCAGGGTGCCGTCACCGCTCCCGCCTCTGCCGAACGTATTAATTCTGTCCCTGGTTTTCATAATGATTTTTTCTATGTCAGGATCTGCGGGAATAGTCGGCTCGATGGCTAAAAAGGTATTATTAAACAAGGAACTTTCCGCGGGCTGCTTCTTGTTCTGTTGCGCATCACGGATTTCCTCTTCAACGGTTTTCAGCCGTTCAACAAGTCTATAATAAGACTGTAAAATTGCCGGGGTGTCCTTATAGACAATACGCGGTTCTCCCTGAATTTCCAGCTTTCTTATCTGCCAAGTCAACCGGTCAAGCTCCTGTTTTTTCATGAGGGTCGGATCTGTTGTTTCATCGGCCCACTTGCCGTTTTTTTTCCACTTGATACGCAAGTGACCTATGTATTTACCCTGCATTTCCGCCTGACAGATCAAAGTGTTGTTTATCAGTGAAAGATCCTGATGATGGGAGTCCATTCCCGCCTGAAGAATGATATGGATATGGGGAAATTCCCGACTGATCTGTTCGTTTTCCGGGGGGGACAAACTGGATAACAGGATGACGAAATCGGCCTGTTTACTGATTTCCTGCATGATTTTTGGCAGCAGATCCTGCCAGGGAAGGATGAGGTAATTCTCCCGCTCCTGGGGTACATTTGCCGCGCCGTTTCCTGTGAGGCCGATAACGGCTATGCGCAGCCCTGTTTTTTCCCTGATGATATAGGGAGGGAAAAGGGGGTGTCTGCTTTTCATGTCCACGAGGTTGGCACTGAGCCAGGTAAAATTTGATTGTCTCTCTAACTGCTTTAAAAAATCCAATCCTCCGCCAAGATCAAACTCGGAGACGCCAACAGCTTCATAGCCAAGGATATTATAGGACTCCACAACACCTGCGGCATTTATTTTTGCCAGATCGAGATACCGGCCCGGAGGAAGTTTTCTTTTGTTAAACAGCAATGCTCCCGCATCAAGAAACAGAACGCGGTCCTCTTTGATGTCAAGTTGCTGAAAGAGGGTTTTTCTTTTGGACAGACCGCCCAACTGCATCGGCCTGCAACCACAAGGTGCTGTTGCACCTTGAACATCATTACTGTAAAAAAGAGTAATTTCACCTGTTGCCGGTGCGGCAATGAGCGACGCGGGAAAGAAAAGGGAGAAAAATACAGAGATCAGACGCAGGCAGATAGTCATGGTTTTCTCCTTCAGGTATTGGTCTTACGCTGTGAAAGGATTTGTCACCGCGTGGTCAACCGATCTTCACGAATTGCTTCGCCATACAGAGCCCATTGAAAAATTTGCAACATCCTGCGGCGGCCCGAGGAGGTAAAGGTGCGCACACGGCAACGGGACAGCAGAGAGGCTTTGATCTGCAATGCCGGATCTTCCCTGGTGAAAGGTGATAGACAATCGTTTTTTTGCTGTCTCGGTAAGGACATCCTAATTTCCATTTTATCGCAAACCAGGGGAGAGAGGAAAGGGGAATAAAGAGGTGGCTTTTCCCCGCCAATTCATGCCCGACCTCCGCAACTATCCATCGGATCTTCCAGTGATTGTTGATAAATAACCTAACCTTTCATTGAAATCAATCTCTTTCCGACAATTATGACTGGAATATGAAAAAGTCGAGTGGAAACTGCGGGGGCAGATCAGTTTATTTTCCCGTGCGGTGATCAATGGACCGAGAATGGTAAAACAAGCGTACCGACTCAGGTGAATAGTCTGTAGGTGTTGAAGTTGATAGGATGGACAACCAGGCAAGATCACCACAGCTCAGAGCATTTTAACCGGCTGCTGAAGTTGCAATACGCAATAAGCGGGAAACAAGGAATCTTCCCGAAGACGTAAGGCCGGGAGACAGATTTAATTTTTCCTCCAGACTGAGGGGACTGAATTTTTTTCGCGGTTTTGGCGAAAATCATTCTGTCCCCTGCTTTGGGGAGAACAAACTCAAAGTACTGCTCGAAAAACAGCGTGCCCGTTTCACCGCTGTCTGCAACCATGTTCGGCGGCTATTTGAAGCAAAATGGGAGCATCGATTTGCACTGATCAGCAAGCTCGTTAACTGGGAATATCAACTTGCCGCTTGACAGATCGTTCAATCGATTTTTATCCGGATCGGTTTGATGCCGACGGCATGGCGGAATTCTGAACAGAACAGCAGCCCTTGCTAAATGGCGTTTGCTTCGATAAAGGCCTTGACTTTAGCCAGGTCCGCATCAAGCACCTGGCACCGGCTTTCCTTTTTGTCCAGGTCCCGGAAGCTTTCCGGCATCTCCGGCGGTCGGCCGATGGCCTGTTGCACGGCGGCTCCGAATTTGGCGGGATGAGCGGTGGCCAGGCAGACCATGGGCACGGTCGAGTCCAGATGAGCAAGGGCGGCACTCACCCCCACTGCCGTGTGCGGGTCAAGCACATAACCGTAGTCCTGGTAGAAATCGCGGATGGTGGACAGCGTTTTCTGCTGGCTGACGCTTGCCGAAAGGAAGGCGGTCGTGATTCTTTCCTGTTCCGCCGCTGAAAAATGGAGGATTCCGCTTTGGGCGAAACGCATCATGGCCTCTTTGGTCCGCCGGGCATCCCTATCATAAAGGAAATAGAGGTAGCGCTCAAAATTGCTGGCCACCTGGATATCCATGGACGGGCTGGAGGTCTGCACCACCTTGCCCAGGGAATATTCACCCTTTAACACAAAACGGGAGAGCAGATCGTTCTCATTGGTGGCCAGCACCAGTTTACGGATGCGGCCCGGCAGCAGTTTTCTGGCGACAAATCCGGCGAAGATATCACCGAAGTTGCCGGTGGGCACGGCAAAATCAACCGCGCCGCCCTGTTCGGTCAGCTTGAGCGCCGCATAGACATAATAGACGATCTGGGCAAGAATTCTCGCCCAGTTGATGGAATTGACCGCACCAAGTTGGTATTGCTGCTTGAAGGGGATATCGTTGAACAGGGTCTTGACGATGGCCTGGCCGTCGTCAAAGGTGCCGCGGATGGCCAGGTTAAAGACATTGGCATCAATGACCGTGGTCATCTGCAGCTCCTGCACGGCGCTGACCCGCTTATGCGGGTGGAGGATGAAGATGTTGATCCGCTCTTTGCCCCGCACCCCGTAGATGGCGGCACTGCCCGTGTCTCCCGAGGTGGCGCCGACGATATTCATCTTCTCGCCGCTTTCCTTGAGCAGATATTCAAAAACATTGCCGAGAAACTGCAGGGCCACATCCTTGAATGCCAGGGTCGGCCCGTGGAACAGCTCAAGGATATATACCTTGCCTTTTTTCACCAGCGGCGTGATCTCCGGATGAGTGAAGGTGGCATAGGAGCGGTCGATCAGTTCCCTGAGATCCGCTGGTGGGATGTCATCAATAAAGAGGGAGAGAACGGCATGGGACAGCTGCGGATACGACATGCTCTGCCATGAATCAAGCGTCTTCTCGTCAACCAGGGGCATGGTCTGAGGCAGCAGCAGTCCGCCGTCGGTGGCCAGCCCCATCATCACCGCCTTTTTAAAAGAAATGGGAGCGATCCCGCCCCTGGTACTGATGTATTTCATATTTTCACCGGAAATCATCTCTTCTGCCGCGCTCTGTCGAGTACGGATTTCACATCGCCTGGTGGAAAAAAATCATGCCTCTTCAACCTCAATCCTGGGGGCGTCATGCCACAACCCTTCCAGATCATAGAACGCCCGCTCGTCCGTGTAAAAGACATGGACAACCACATCGCCGTAATCAAGCAGCACCCAATGTCCCTCCTGCAGGCCTTCGGTTGAACCTTCCTTTAATTTTTTCAACCGCATCTCGCCGTCAATTTCTTCGGCCAGACCCTGCACATGACGGGTGGACCTGCCGCTCATGATGACAAAATAATCGGTAAAGGAGGAAATTTCATGCACATCGAGAATCAGCAGATCCTCGGCTTTTTTATCGAGTGCGGCCCTGCCGATCTGGCGGGCGATATCCAGGCTCGATTTATCAATATTTTTCTTACGAATTTTTTTCATGTTTTCTCCAGAAAGGAAACCAGCTCACGATGCCATATTACAGGTTGGTCCAGATAACAGGGATGGGGGGCTTCGTCAATAATAAAAAAGGATGAACCGGCGATCTTCTCATTAAGCAGCCGGCCGTTTGCCATGGGAGATACCGCATCGGCTCCGCCCCAGACGATCAAGGTGGGCACGGTGACTTTCGAGAGCCGCTCCCTGTTTTCCTGGACGCCGACAGCGCCGACCAGCACCAGTGCTCCGACCAGTTCGGGATGCTCCAGGCAGAATTCAAGCGCCACCCTGCCGCCCATTGAAGGCCCGATGAAAACAGGTTTGGTCAGCTGCATCTGCGTGAGGAAATCGGCAAGGAACTCGCCGGGACTGGCTTCGCAGGCAGGGGATGCGCCGAAGCCGGGCAGATCAAGGGCTACGGCATGCCTTCCCGCCTCGGCCAGCACATTGAGGGTGCCAAGCTCTTTCCAGGTCTGCGCCTTGAATTTCATACCGTGCAACAAAACAATATCCTGCCCGCCGGGCGGTCCTGCTTCAAGACAAGAAACCTCACAGTGACCGGTAACCACGCGGCGCGGCATCACATCAACCATCATTTACTCCTTTATGCTTTTTTTTTTCTATAAAAAAATTTACCGACAACATATACTATTACGCTAACAAGTTAAATACTCAATTACAGAAACAATCTGTTCCAGAAAAGTTGCAGCGACCTGAATGTGCGGAACCTCGAAATTTATTCGACCAAGGCGGCCAAAAATTCATTATAATGATATGTGACTGCAAAGAAAAACAGTTATTTTGCAAAATGTCATGATAAGGGTGTTGAAAAGTGTTTTGCGAAATAACGCGTTAGGGCTGCTAACCTGCGAGAATAATGTTTTTTATTAAAATGTAAATTTTGCGTTTAAGCTTACGCAAAACATTTGGTTCATCGACAAAAACAAACTAACTACTTGAATTACCAATAATACTTTGTATTGGCATGACTGGCCAGTGTCCACCGCCACCTATTAAATATTGTTCAGAACGTATTCTATGTCGATTTTTAGTTACCTTACCAATGCAGACACCGTCCTGGAACTGATCGAAAGCGTCCAGAACGGGATTATCGTCATCGATAACAACTGCAGGGTAGTCATGTTGAACAGGGCCGCCAGAGAAATACTGCGGCACACGCCAGATTGTCTGGGCAGTAATAAAAAATGTTACAATCTTCTGCTGAACAAGGATAACCGTTGCCCGGAATGCCCTGTTTTTACCCATGGCGTAACCTCCGGACTCCACAAATCCATAGTCATCAAAAGAGGAGAAAAAGGGGATTTTTTCGCCAAGGTCTACTTTTCCAGGTGGATGGATCATATTGTTCTCACCTTTCATGATGTCACCCGGGAAGTCGCCCTGCTCAGGGAAATTGATCTGGGGCGCAAGGAGTTGCAGGCAAAAAACGTACTTGTCGAACGGCGGAGCAATGAAATCCTCGAAGAACGCAGAAACCTTGAAACGCTATGGAACAATCTGCCTGAGCCCCTCGTGACTGTTGACGAACTGTTCAACATCGAGAGAAAAAATGCGGCCCTTTCCAACATGCAGCACGCTGCAAGCGCCGGGAAATGCTATGAACTGGCGGGCAACGATCACATCTGCGACGGCTGCCCGGTGTTGAACGGCTTTGATTTCCGGGGAGAGCTCAAGAAGAGCCACAGGATCGGAGATGAATACTTTACGGAAATCATTATGAAGTCACCGGTCAGCAAAGGCGGCCTGCTGCAATTCCGTAACATCACAAGACAGATTGATCTCATCGGCAAGATCAAGGAACAGCAGGAATCCATCGAGAAGAAGAACCACATCCTGTCAAGCCTTGTGAATTTCAGCGCCAGGATGCAAAAGGATATGCGTATTGACGCGGTCACGTCTTTTTTTCTGGACATCTTTCTGCCCCTGATCAAAGTGCACAGGGCTGTGCTGCTCGTCAATGATATTCGGCCCGGCAACATCTGGATAACGGAGCAGCGAGAAGTGGAGGAGAAGACCATCCACTGCATTTCCAGAAGTTATCTCAGCCGAAAGGTGCAGAGTTCGGAGGATTCAGGACTGAGCACAGACCTCTTTCCCTGGGAAGTGACCGCGCAGGTTGTTCTTGCCGGTCTGGATGGGAAAAGGGTGGGGCTTCTGCTTCTCAATACATTGTGCGCAGGGGAAGATGAGAAAATCCTGAAGCTTTTCACGGAGCCTCTGGGCGCTTACATCCACAACCAGCTCCTGATGAAGAAGCTTGAGGAAAAAGCTAATACGGATGCCCTGACCGGCCTGTATAACAGAAATTTTCTTGACCAGGCCTTGGAAGAGGAACACCTGAAACTCCTGAAATACAAAATTGACTACTCTGTGGTTGTAGCCGACGTCAACGGCCTGAAAAAGGTCAATGACATCTATGGCCATGAGGCGGGAGACAATCTGATCATCACGGTGGGCAGGCTGTTCAAGGATGCTTCCCGCTTGACGGATGTCGTTGTGAGGACCGGGGGAGACGAATTCCTGCTGCTGCTAACCGATACTTCTACGGCAAACGCCCAGAATTATATCCGGCGACTAATTAAAGACATCCTCAAGGACGCGTTCATAGATGTCGGAGACGGCGACAAATTTCCCGTGACCGTAAGCATGGGCGCCGCCGGCACCGACTGTTTCGCCCCGGAAGTCATTATTAAGGAAGCTGACCGGAGAATGTACGAAGCCAAGGAAGAGTTTTATAAAACCAGGGAGAAATATCGTTAGATTCTATTTGCTGATGTTTTTCCAGCAGAGCCTTCTTCCGCCTCTGAGTAACTACTTTCACCCATGGTCGTTAAAATAACATGAAAAGATTCACACGCATTGCTTTTCAGATAAAGGTATATTATTTAATGGAGTAACAGTTTATTATTAAACATGAATTCCAGACCTCCTGATGTCGGCAGTATATATGGTAAGGAAGATATGACAGAAACAGGATCTCCAGATTTAGATAAAAAACTCGCATCACTGCTTGACGTGGCTGATGCGCTTCTTCGTGGTGAGTTCACGCAGGAAGGGGTGGAGATTCCCGATGCTGAAGGCCTTCTTCCACAGCTTGCCAAGAAGATCAATATAATGATTGTCAATCTCCGCAATGTGGAAATGCCCCTTTCCAGCGCCAGTGAAGCCGCTCCAGAGCTTGTGAACCGTGCCAATTCCGTGGCCGAACTGATGAGCCAGTCGACGGACGAAGTCTTGAATAAGTCGGACAGACTGACGGAACTTGCCGACAGCATTACCCATATGCTGGACAATCCCGAGGCCGACTGTACGGAGGTTGTCATCGGCGTGAAGGAAAAGCTCAACTCAATGAAGGCGGCCACCTATGACATCATAGCTTCCCAGTCCTATCAGGACGTTGCCCGCCAGAAGATGGAAGGTATCATCAAAGATCTCACCCAGTTGCGTGACTGGCTGCTGGAGGCGCTCATTGTCCTGAATATCAGAAAGGACGGGTCAGAGGAAAATGTCAAAAAGAAGGTCCAACTTCTCCAGGAAGTGAAAGAAACCAAAACACCCGAGTTGCTGAAACAGGACCTCGTGGATGATCTCCTGGCCGAATTCGGATTCTGATCGGACCGTATGCCGGCGCTTGCCACTCATTTCGTTCCAGCTTATCAGTAACTCTGAAAATTTTCAGGTCATGTCCACATCAGGGACCATGGCCCCATCACTCCCCCTCTGCATGATCCTTCGCCTGTAATGGAACGAAACAACCATGTGTCAGCATTGAAGCTCCCTGCGGCAAATCCGGGAAGATTCCGTGCGAAAAGATTACTTATCAGATTCGTTCGCTCACACCGCAAAAATGCGATGAATGCGACCGGATGCCCGGCCTGGCAAACAAGATGCTCCGTGTTTCCTATTTCAATTTCATACCGTGCAACAAAACAATATCCCGCCCGCCGGGCGGTCCTGCTTCAAGACAAGAAACTTCACAGTGACCGGCAACCACGCGGCGCCCTATCACATCAACCACATCAACCATCATTTGCTCCTTCATACTTTTTTTTCTATAAAAAAATTTACCGACAACCTATACTATTACGCTAACAAGTTAAATACTCAATTACAACATTCATCTGATTGACTTCTGAGGCATCTGGAGTATAATCTCGCACCTGATTAAAAAAATAATACCATGAAAACAGGCCACCCAAGGAACACTGTTAATGAATAAGTCACTTCGCTGGAAATTTCTTCTCCTTTTCTGCCTCATCGCCTTCGCCGGTCTGACGATGCTGCCGACTTTCTACGGCAATATGCCGAGTTGGTGGAAAAAATATGTTACCCCGGAAGGGCTGCGGCTGGGCCTTGATCTGCAGGGCGGCATGCATCTCGTCCTGAAGGTCGATCTTGACAAGGCCGTTGAAAACTCGCTGAATTTTGCCGCCCAGGACCTGAAAAGCAACCTGAAGGAGCAACACATTTCCGTGGTGCAGACCGTGTCCGGCGACCCGAAAAAAATCATCTTCACCCTGCCCAATGTGGATTCCGCCGGCAAGGTGCAGAAACTGGTGGAAGACGATTTCCCCAACCTGGACATCAACATCGAGTCCGAGGAGGGCAGCTTTCCCAGGGTCACCCTGAGCCTCAAGCAGGATCAAATCGATTTCATCAATAAAAACGCGGTGAACCAGTCTTTGGAGATCATCCGCAACCGTATTGACCAGTTCGGCGTGGCCGAACCGGTGATCGTCCGCCAGGGCAAGGATGAGATCATCGTCCAGCTGCCCGGCGTGAAAGACCCGAAACGCGCCCTGACCCTGATCGGCCAGACCGCCCAGCTTGAATTCAAGGTGGTGGACGACAGCGGGGTCAACCTCCCGGCGCTGATCAACCAGGCCATCACTGCCGGCCAGTGGAAGGAAGGGGAAAGCCGGGAAAAACTGAACATGGCCCTCAAGCGTTTTCTGCCCAATGACACCCAGGTCTATTTTGAAAAGGAAAAGGACCAGCAGAGCGGCAGGGAAACCAAGACCCCGCTGCTGCTCCACAACCAGGTGCTGATGACCGGCGAGATGGTAAAAGACGCTCAGGTCCGGGTGGGCGGCAGCTTCAACGAACCCTATGTCAGCCTTGATCTCACCGCCCGCGGCGGCAAGGTCTTCGGCCAGATCACCTCAAAGAATGTCAATAAGCGGCTGGCCATTGTCCTGGATGACGTGGTGCGCTCCGCCCCGGTCATCCGGGAAAAAATCCTGGGCGGCAGCGCCCAGATTTCCGGCAGTTTCACCTATGAAGAGGCCTCGGACCTGGCCATTATCCTCCGGGTCGGCGCCCTGCCCGCGCCGGTTTCCATCGTACAGAACCTGACCATCGGCGCCTCCCTCGGCCAGGATTCAATCAACAAGGGCATCTCATCCGGTCTGCTGGGAACGGCGCTGGTCATCCTGTTCATGATCTTTTACTACCGCATGTCCGGGATCATTGCCAACGCGGCCCTGGTGCTCAACATGGTCTTTCTTTTTGCCGGCCTGGCGGCGCTGCAGGCCACCCTCACCCTGCCGGGCATCGCCGGCATCATCCTGTCCATCGGCATGGCGGTGGACTCGAACATCCTTATTTTTGAGAGGATGCGGGAGGAGTTTGATCTCGGCAAATCAGTGCACTCCGGGGTGGAGGCGGGCTTTGACAAGGCCTTCTGGACCATTGTCGACTCCCATGTCACCACCCTGATCACCTCATTCGCCCTCTTTCTCTTCGGCACCGGTCCGATCAAGGGCTTTGCCGTGACCCTCATCCTGGGCGTGTCCATCAACCTCTTCACCACGCTGTTCTGCACCAAGATGGTCTATGACTCCCTGTACTACAAAAAACTCCTGCGTCCGCTCAAGTTTCTGCACCTCATCAGGAAACCCAACATTGACTACATGAAACTGCGCAGGATCACCTACACCTTTTCCGCCGTCATGGTGCTGCTCGGCATCTTCTCCTTTGTGCAGCTGCTGCGGGGCCAGGGCAACATCGGCGTTGATTTTTCCGGCGGCTCGCTGCTGCAGTACCAGGCCTCCCAACCCTATGAACTTGAAAAGGTGCGCAAGACCTTTGCCGACAGCGAGCTGCACGGGGTGGACCTGCAGCCGGTGACCAGCGAAAACCGGCTGATCGTCAAGATCAAAAAATCCGAGCAGATCGTGGGCAAGGACGCTGAAACGATCACCGCCTTCCTCAACGAGAAACTGCCGGAATACCATTTCAGTCTGGAAAGCCAGTCGGAAATAGGCGCCTCGGTGAGTGACACCCTCAAGACCAAGGCCATGCAGGCCGTCCTCATCTCCATGATCGGCGTGGTGGTCTATATCGCCCTGCGTTTTGATTACCGCTTCGGCATGGCGGCCGCCATCGCCACCTTCCATGACGTCATCTTCGTTTTGGGCATCTGCTGGGTATTAAACATCGAGATCACCCTGCTCATCGTCACCGCCCTGCTCACCCTGGCCGGTTATTCCTTGAATGACACGGTCATTGTTTTTGACCGGGTCCGGGAAAACGTGCGTAAACAGAACCAGAGCCCTGATCTCGGTCCCATCATCAACGCCAGCGTCAACGAGGTCATGAGCCGCACCGTTGCCACTGCCCTGACCACCGCCATGGCCCTGCTGCCCCTCTATTTCATGGGCGGCACGGTGATCCATGATTTCTCCTTTGCGCTGCTGGTCGGTATTGTCGTGGGCACCTATTCCTCAATTTTCGTGGCCAGTCCGCTGCTCATGATCTGGCATAAAGAGACCATTTGACCGCGCCGGGAAAAACCATGAATAAACCAGATCTGCAATTACCGGAACACATTCACCCCCTGGCGGACAACGAATTATTCACCTTTGCCTGCCATCCCGCTGTTCTCTGCTTTACCGAATGCTGCCGGGATCTGGAACTGGCCCTTTCGCCCTATGACGTGCTGCGCCTGTGCCGCGAACTGGCCATAACAAGCCAGGAGTTTCTTGACCGCTACGCCATCATCGAACGGGAAGAAGATGACGTCTTCCCCAAGGTCTATCTCGGCATGGTGGATGACGGCCGGGCAAGTTGCCCTTTTGTGACGGGAAAGGGATGCCGGGTGTATGGGGGACGTCCCGCTCCCTGTCGAACCTATCCTCTGGGCCGCGCCGCCTGGCAGGACAAGTCCGGCTCCCCGCAGGCCTTTTATGTTGTACAGCGGGAAACACACTGCCGGGGATTTGCCGAACCGATTGAGCAGGGAGTGCACCAGTGGATTGCCGGGCAGGAGCTTGCGGACTACTATCAGGCCAATGACATGCTGATGCCGCTGCAGCACCATGAGAAGCTGAAGCAGGGATGCAAACCCACTGCCGGGCAGCAGGATCTTTATCTGGCCACCCTTTACCATCTTGAGAATTTCAGGAACACTGACCGGGAGTTCCACGAACTGACTGATCTGGCATTATTGCGTTGCGCCGTAGACTGGCTGATACAACAATTTTTTGATGAACGGGGTACTCTCTGATGACAAAACAGGTAAAAGCCATTGTGCTCACCGGCTTTGGAACAAACTGCGAGACGGAAATGGCTCATGCCTGTAAACTGGGCGGGGCCGACCAGGTCGACATTGTCCATATCAGCGAGCTGATCCACGGCGAATACTCCTTAAACGATTATCATTTTCTCAACCTGCCGGGCGGCTTCCTTGACGGCGACGATCTCGGGGCCGGACAGGCCGGAGCCCACCGCATGAAATATGCGAAGGTCAAGGGCAGCAACGAAAAACTGCAGGACCAACTGCTCCGTTTCATCGAGAGCGGCAAGCTGATCCTGGGGGTGTGCAACGGCTTTCAGCTCATGGTGAAAATGGGTCTGCTGCCGGCCTTTGCCAATCGGCACGACGACCGGCAGGTCAGCCTCACCTACAATGATTCCAGCCGTTTTGAAGACCGCTGGGTGACCCTGGCGGTTGACCAAAGCTCTCCCTGTGTTTTCACCACCGGGCTGACCAACCTCTATTTTCCCGTCCGTCATGGCGAAGGAAAATTTGTCGCCAAAGATGCGGCAACCCTGCAGCGTCTCAAGGATGAAAAACTGGTTGTCCTCCGTTATACCGATCCGCAGACCAATCTGCCGACCTTGGACTATCCGGCCAACCCGAACGGTTCCCCTGATGCCATTGCCGGAATCTGCGATCCCACCGGCAGGCTCTTCGGTCTGATGCCCCACCCCGAAGCCTTTCTCCATCGCACCAATCATCCGCGCTGGACCAGGGAAGAACTGCCGGAAGAGGGACAGGGCCTGGCGCTTTTCCGCAACGGCATCAATTTTATCAGACAAAACCTGTGAGGAAAGCGCTCAAACGTTTGAGCGCCTCTGCACTATGACAACAGCGGCCGAACCTGCCCCACCGGGAAAAAGGCTATTAGGCTTTCTTCTCGAAATACGCAAGACCATCGTGTCGTTGGGTTGCGGCATTTGTCTGGGCACCTTCGGTTTCTATTTTCTCTCCCCGGCAATCTTTGCCACGGTGCAGAACCATCTCCATCAGCAACTGGCCTTCTTTACCGTGGCCGAACCATTTGTCGCCCATGTCAAACTGGCCCTCTTTGTCACCCTCTTTCTGCTCATGCCCTGGATCGTTTTCTGCTTCTGGCGCGCCATGGCCAGACCCTTTGCCCTGTCCGCCAAGGACTTGGCGGCCTTTGTTTTTTTCACCTCTCTTCTCTTTTACCTCGGCACCCTTTTCTGTTACTTCGTCACGCTGCCCTTCGGGGTAAATTTCCTGCTGGGATTTGCTACAGAGCAGTTGAAGTCGGTTATCTCCATGGGCAAATTCGTCTCCTTTGTCACCATCTTCGTCCTTGCTTTCGGTCTCATCTTCGAACTGCCCATTTTCATGATTTTTTTCGCCCGGGCTGGAATTTGCCCCCGTTCAACCTTTGAAAAAAACCGCCGCTACGCGTTGCTTGCCATCAGCATCGTCGCGGCCCTGCTCACCCCCACGCCGGATGTGGTCAACTTGCTGCTCATGGGCGCCCCGCTCTATCTCCTCTATGAAATGGGAATTGTTGTTCTCAAAATCATGAAAATCAACTAAACACTGGGCTGATCTGCCTTATTCTACTGGAATAACGTCGCTTTTGTGACATGATTGCAACAAGGATCTTCGTCACTGGAATTCAGGAGACAGGAGGCGAAATTCAGAATGTGTGACTTTATCCGTTTTATTCTGGCTTCTGACTCCTGAATTCTTGTATTCTCTGGGAACAAGCTCACCGCCATTCACCGGACAAGATCATCACAGCCTGAAAACACTATTGCCATGACAACCAGGACAAGGATTTTCCTCCGTCGCATCATAATCATTGCCCTGTTGCCGGTTATCGGTTGGGCGGCCATCACCACGCTGCTGCCCGTCTATCTCCAACATTCCCTGCTGCCATCCCTGGCCGCCAGGGCAGGCATCGACAGCTTCCATGTCCAGCATCTGTTTATCAATCTGACCGAGGCCGGCGCAGGCTTTGCCATCGGACAGGAAGAATCCCCTGACATTGCCGTTTCCGAGCTGACCGCAAGCTATCATCCTGTTGCGCTGCTGGCCGGAAAAGTGGATGAACTCACCCTGAGTGGAGTGGAGATCCACTGTGCTGTAAGCGATAACCGAATCATCTTTACCGATCCGGGACTGCAGAAACTTTTCAACAGTCCATCCCCGGCCAAAGATAAAGGCGGAGCAGCGGATACCGTCCAGCTGCCCCTGGCCATAAAAAGGGTGGCTATCCGCCGGTCAGCGCTCATCTGCCGCCTGGCGGACCGGGTGATCCGTCTGCCCTTTGCCGCAGATGCGGCTTTGGCGGCAAACGGCAACGCCTCCGGCCCACTGCAGGTTCATCTGCAGCTTTTCCCCGCAGAGCAGGAAATCGCCATCACCGCAGACCTTGATCTGCACCAGCAGCAGGCGCACCTTGCCTTTTCCGCAGCCAACCTGCGTCCCCGGCAATTTGCCGACCTGCTCAACCTGCCGGCCGGCCTGCAGCTGGACACCTGGGCGGATTTTTCCGGCAGCGCCGATATCGGCCTTTCTCCTTTAGTTTTCTCGTCCGGCAAGGGGCGGTTGACTTTGCATAACAGCGCACTGCGCTTTCAGGACACCACCCTCTCACCCAAACAGCTTCCGCAGCAGGAGCCATTGCCGATCACCATCATTTTTTCCGGCAGCCAACAGGACATCGCCCAACCCTTGCTGTTTACCGTTAACGGTGCTCTGCCCGATCTTGTTGCCGCGCTCAAGGGAACCGTCCTGTCCCTGCCTGCGCCCTCCTTTACTATCAAGGGTTCTGCGACAGCAGAAGCCATCAGCATTGACGCAGATGTCCACCTGTCCCTGAGCGCGGAAAATGCGGATCTCAGCCTTAAGCTGCCCGCCATCGCCCTGCAGGCGGCAGGCAGGCGGCAGGGCAAGGAAGGATGGCAGGTGCAGGGTGATCTCACCGTTAACAACGCGTTGTTTGATCACCACTCTTCAGGCACCAGGGCGGCAGGTGGCAGTCTTACCCTGCCGCTGAGCTGGCCGCCGG
Organism: Pseudomonadota bacterium; assembly: GCA_018897105.1. GTDB lineage: Bacteria > Desulfobacterota > Desulfobulbia > Desulfobulbales > SURF-16 > SURF-16. The sequence goes on along the minus strand of JAHILF010000100.1, from coordinate 3,010 downwards.
CCGACGGCAATGCCAAAGGAAAACTGGCACTGACAAAAATCACCTGGCAGAAAAAGGATATCGGCGCACTGGCCGGGACAATCCAGCTGCAGGAAAACAAACTGAACCTGTCGGCCGATTTTCACTCCCCGCTGCTGCAGGGTGTTACCGCATCCTTATCGCTGTCCTCTGATATTTCAGGCGAGTCAGGCAGAAGCGAGCTTGCGCTGACCATCCCGCCATCCCGACTGACGAACTTCTCCCCGGCCAAAATCTTCCCCCAGGCAAAAGACATCACCTTCTCCGGCCTCATCAGCGGTGAAGCGCAAATGTCCCTTGCTGACGGCCAATTGACCGGCAATGGCCGGCTGTCCCTGAAAAAAGGCAGCCTTGAGCTGGCAGAGCAGAAAATCACCGTCTCCGGCATTGATACAACCCTTACCCTGCCCTTTCTGCCGCAACTGCGCAGCGCCCCGAACCAGCAACTCAATTTTTCCTCGGCCCGCTTAGGTGAGCTTGCCATAGACGGAGGCACCCTGCATTTCACAGTGGAGTCAAACAGCTCGTTCTTACTTGAAAAGGGAATTTTCAACTGGGCGGATGGGTCCGTCAATACCTATGCCCTGCGTTTTTCCGAAAACCATCTGCAGCCGGAGATGATTTTTTACTGCACCCAACTGAAGCTGGCCAGAATCCTGGAACAGGTGGGCATCAAGAATGTCGAAGGGGATGGCACGGTCAATGGCCGCATTCCGGTAAGTCTCACTGACGGAAAAATTACCTTTGCCCCGAGCTATCTCTACTCCACTCCAGGCGAAGGAGGCGTTATCCGTATTGCCGGCGGGGATTTCCTCACCCAGGCCATCCCCCTTGATTCCCCCCAGTTCGGTCAGCTCGATTTTGCCCAGGAGGCCCTGCGCAATTTCAGTTACAACTGGGCAAAGGTGCATCTCTTCAGTGAAAATGACACCCTGGTGATGCAGTTGAATCTTGACGGCAAACCGGCATCACCCCTGCCCTTCGCCTATGACTCGGCAACAGGGGGGCTGCAGCGTACCCATGTGCAAGGCGCACAGGGTATTTCTCAACCTATTCTGCTGGATGTCAATTTTCGCTTTCCCCTGAACACCTTTCTCGATTATGATAAAAACCTTAAGGATCTTTTGCAACGCGCCCGGTAACGAACCACTTGCCGGGTATTTTCCCATGAGCCGCAAAGACAGGAGTTTATGATGTTTGCCAAAAAGACGATGCTTGTCATCACCTCCCTTTTCCTGCTGTGCGCCTGCACAAAACATGAAATTCAATCCCGCAATGAAGTACAGATTGCGCCGGTTGAAATAAAGCCGATTCACATCACCATTGATATCAACATCAAGGTTGACAGGGCGCTGGACAACTTCTTTGATGACATTGATAAGGCGCAACCGTAAATAAGGAGATTTTCCCATGTACAAACAATCCCGCAGCCGGTCTGTTATTCTCTTTTTTCTGCTGATCTCATTTGTGCTCTCCGCCACCTGCATGGCAAGTGACGATATAAAAAGCCGGATGAAGGCACGGCTCCCGGCCCTTGCCACTTTAAAGTCCCAGGGGGTTATCGGTGAGAACAGTCAGGGATACCTTGAGTTCAGAAAAGCCGACAAAAGCCAGGAGGCCTTGATCAAAGAGGAAAACGAAGACCGAAGCAAGGTCTATACCGCCATTGCCAAACAGCAGGGGGCGGACGCGACACTGGTCGGTTCCCGTCGCGCCCTGCAGATTGCAGGACAGGCCGATGCCGGCACCTGGCTGCAGAAGCCGGATGGAACCTGGTATCAGAAATAGCTGGTGAACCTGCTCATAATGATGGATTCGTAAAAACCTTTTTTTCACCACAGAGAGCCCAGAGTCCACAGAGCTAACTGACTGTAATAAAAATATTTCTCTGTGATCTCTGTGTGCTCTGTGGTAATTTTTCAGTTCTTATGAAGCCATCAATATTCCTGGAGGGTAAAACCATTCTGCTCGAGCAGGGCGGCGGTGACGCCGAATCGCGGGGTCATACCGCAGGAGGGACTGCGGGATTTGAGCAGCACCCCGGTGATCTGCTGCGCCATGGCGATTGCCAGCACCTGTCGGGCGCCAAGCAGAAAGGGGGAGGTCACATCCCGACCATCCCGGGTGACCACTGCGGCCCGGCCCGCCAGGACATCATAACCGTCACCGCCAACGATATCCGCCGCAGTCCGGGGCGTGGGCAGGCCGCCCAGCTGCTCTGGACAGACGGGTATCCACAGAGCGTTTTTTACCATTAACCGGCAGGCCTCGCAGGGCTTCAATCTGCCGTCATATCTGGTCTGCAGACCGAGCAGACAGGCACTTACCAGGTAAATCCTCGGCTTTTCATGCAAAATTGTCTTTTCCTTTTCCAGGCTTTGGTTTACCATCTGTCTTTTACAAAAATAAATAGAAAATCCCATGGATCTGGCAAAAATTATTAAACAGTTAAACAGCAAGGAACTCCGGACGCTTATTCTGGTCAGCATCCTCTCCGGATGCGCAGTAATTGCCTGGCTGTTTTTTTCGCCCAATGGGATTCTAACATATTATCATTTAAAGAAACAGATTGAGGCGGTGCAAACGGAAAACGAGCAGTTAAAGGAAGAGAACCGACTGCTGCAGCAAAAAATCGACAAGATCAAAAATGATCCGGCCTATTTGGAAGAGTTAGCCCGCAAGGAATACGACCTGCTTAAAAAAAACGAGCTGCTTTTTGAATTCAAATAGTCCCCTTTAACAACCGTCTCCGCAATTCTTTTCTTAAATATCGGTTAATGGCCCGCGGGCATCGCCCCACAGGTAAAAAAATTCAGATAACATAACCGCTACAAACGGTTTTTATTTTCTGTTAAGGGACTCGGAAAATGTTAATTTACCTGGATCGCGCCTGGATTTGGGTCAGATTTGGTTGCGCCGATTAAGCAAAACCGCAGGCGTAGCAGTGCTCCGGCGAGGATTTTGCGATTGAGGCACGGCCAAAGATGGCCTG
>JAHILF010000099.1 GCA_018897105.1 Pseudomonadota bacterium | reverse complement strand
GTTCATCACCGCATGAGGATTTCTGGTCTGGGTGTCGGCACTGCCGATATCTCGTTTAAGCTCTTTGAAACCTGATTCTATTTTCCATCTGGCTCCGTAATACTCAATGATCTCTTCCACAGAAAGAGACAAATCGGTAGAGAATTGTGCCACCCACTGCGTCTTTCGATAAATCCAAACTACTCGGATCTGACACTTAAGAGTCCTGAGCATAACAACCAGGTCGTAGGAACGAACTGTTCTCGTCTTTCCGCAAAGATTGACGATATAATCTTTTGCCATCTTTTTGTAATTGTTCTTCTCAATAACCTTTTTGAGGTGATAGAAACGACAGACCTCCTGATGTCGGCAGGGGGATACCATGGAATTTTTTGACGATGCCATAAATGTTTAATAACGCTTCTTTTGGATACCGCTACATCCAAAAAACGCTCTACTAAGACAGCGGAGCAAATTTGAAGTCATTGAAGATGTAAATGGAACGATGGTTGCGAGTAATGTGTGGACAAACCATGTCCCCCTTTCTTCACCTTTGCGAGAAACGTCAATTTCACTTTTGAGCTCTTTGAGAAATTGATGTAGTATAAGCATGCAACGCCTCCGTTATGTTTTTTGTTTGGAGGTATAAATATACCAAAACATGGCCTTGCATTCACTAACAACATGTTGTTTTTATTATATAATGTTTAAATCGGTTCTTTATACTTAACACCTTTTTTCATAGAAGGAGTCGTATCCATGCTTGATCTTTTACGCCGGAAAGCACAGTCCCCCTATCTGCAGGCTACCGTGCTGGTCATAATCGTTGTTTTTATCTTCTGGGGAGTTGGCGGCAAAAATAATGGCTCCCTGAATGCAGTGGCCACCGTCAATGGTGAATCAATCCCCCTGCAGGAGTTTGATCAGGCTTTTCAACGCACCTTGGACAATTTTCGCGACCAGTTCGGCGGCAGCCTGCCCAAAGGATTCGTTGAGTCATTCAACCTGAAGAAACAGGTGATCCATGAACTGATCCAGAAATCTCTTCTCCAGCAGGGCGGGAAAGAGATGGGCATTTATGTAAGCAGTGATGAAATCCAGAACGCCATTAAAGAGATGACTGTCTTCCAGAACAACGGTGTCTTTGACGTGATACGGTACAGAGAGGTCCTGAAAGGTTCCCGCCTCACCCCGACAAAATTTGAAGCAGGTTTACAAAGTGATCTGCTGCTGACCAAGGTCGGTTCCGGCCTTGCTGCATTCGCCCAGGTCACTCCTAAAGAGCTGGATGATCGCTTCCGCTTCGACAACAGTGAAACCCGACTCGATTATGCCGTATTTAAACCGGGAAATTACACCGGCAAGGTTAGCGTATCCGACGAGCTACTGGCCCAGTATTTTGAGAAAAATAAAGAGAAATACATGACCCAGCCCCAGGTGAAAATCAAATACCTCTCCTTTCTGCTCAAGGACGAAATGGACAAAATCACTGTCCCGGCGGAAGAGATCGAACAATACTACAAGAGCCATCAGGATGAATTCGGTCAGATGGAAAAACGGCGCGCCCGCCATATCCTGCTGAAAACAACCGATCAGGATAAACAGGCACGCCGGGCGGAAATTGAAAAAATCCTGGCCAGGGCCAAAGCCGGCGAGGATTTCGCCGCCTTGGCACGGCAATATTCCGAAGACGGTTCCGCCGCCCAGGGCGGGGATCTCGGTTTTTTTGGCCGCGGCGAAATGGTGCAGCCCTTTGAAGATGCCATCTTCGGCCTGCAGAAAGGCGAGATCAGCGATATTGTTGAAACGCAGTTTGGCTTTCACATCATTCAACTTGAAGATATTCAGCCGGCCAACATCACCCCTCTGACAGCCGCCAAAACCTCCATTGAAAGCAAATTGAAAAAACAGCAGGCCTTAAACAACGCCTTTGAAAAGGCAAATGAGGCATATGAAAAAATCATCTTTGCCGGCAGTCTGGCAAAATATGCTGAAAATTTTAAGGTAACGCTCTCCGAAACAGACTTTTTCACCCAGACTGCTCCTCCTGCGGCCCTGGCCAACGAGGCTACGGTCATTGATACGACATTTTCCCTGAAAAAAGGGGAACTGAGTTCCATTATCGACAGCTCGGAAGGCTATACCATTTTATTTGTTGAAGACAGAAAAGAGCCGGCAATTCCCGCCCTGGCCGAGGTAAAAGAGCACGTTGCAAAAGACTTTATTGCCACTGAGGCGAAAACCCTTTGCCAGAAGGATGCCGAAGAAACTCTGGCTGCCCTGCGGGAGGGTAAAGATGTTGATTTTTCCCAGAAAATGCAGGAAAAAGGAGTGACGGTACACGCTTCAGAATATTTTTCCCGCAGCAAAAGGACAAGCAAGGATCTGCCGCCGGAGGTTATCGCGGTTGGCCTCACACTTAATGCCGGGTCGTCCTATCCGGGCAAAGTAATTGCCGCAGACAACGTCTATTATATCTGTCGTTTTAAGGACATGAAAGACGTCGGTGACAACGATGAACAGGCAAGAAAGGCTTTTGAAGCGCAACTAGCTGCGGAAAAAAAGAAGGAACTCATGGATGCCTGGATCGATTATCTCACCAAAAGCGGCAAGATAACGATTAATGAGAAATATCTGAACTGATTCCTAACTGTCGTCGTTCCGCTTCCCCCATAAGGGGTCCTGACCGAAACGGTCCATCCACCAGTCTTCAGGGTCCAGGGTGTCCTGCTGCATGACCAGGGGGAAGCGGTAATTCTGGCAATAGGCCAGGAGCACCTGATAGGCTACGGTAATCTCATGCATCGCCACTGCAGGTTGTCCGCCATCTCTGCTTTCCGCCAGGTCAGGGTGATGTTTTTTCGACATCCTGCGGTAGGCCTTCTTTATTTCCGCAAGTGTTGCCTTTTCTTCAAGGCCAAGCAAATCCCTGGCCGCCACTATTTTTCCCCAGTCTTTTTTGGTCATACCTCAGACTCTTTTTTCTTTTTCCAGCTCTTTTCTTCGCCATGCATCAGCCGGATTATGTTACTCCTGTGTTTGATCCAGATGAGCAGACTGACAAAAACGGCCAGATAAAAACAACTGCTGCTGCCCTGATGAAAAAAAACCACAACAGGCATCAGAGCCGCAGCCATGAGTGAACCCAGAGATACAAATCCCGACAGAAATACGGCAGCAAAGAAGGCAGTTGCGCATATGAGCAGGGCCAAAGGGGAAAGATAGAGAAATATTCCCAAGGCTGTTGCCACTCCTTTGCCCCCTCGAAATCTGAGATAAAGCGGAAACAAATGGCCGATAAAAGCCGCTGCGCCGCAGAGCATGACGATATGCTGCTCAAACTGCAAGGCTCCAGCCGCAGCCATTGGCAGCAAACCTTTGCCAGCATCAAGCAACAGGGTAACAGCTCCGATTTTTTTACCCAGTAGCCGGCTGACATTGGTTGCGCCGATATTGCCGCTGCCGTCCCTGCGCACATCGATACCGGCCAATTTACCAAGCAGGAGGCCAAAGGGGATGGAACCGACCAGATATGAGATGATGATGAGAAAATAATCCAAGGCTGTGATCTCTTGCTAGTTTTCATAGCGCCAGAAAGGCAAGCTGACGCTGATCAATATCTTCCTGAAACAGATACCGGCAACAAGTTAAGCGAGATTTTCCTATAACGCAATCCTCATTCGCTGTATATTTTATCCGGTAATGAAAAAGAGAGGTGTAACCAGCATTTTTCTGAAACAGACATACCTGTTTCATCCGGGCATTTTTTTTATGAGAGGAATTAATTATTTTGAATCCCAACTTCATGCATGAGGCAATCAGGCTTTCCCTGGAAAAATCCCTGCAAGGCGAAGGCGGCCCTTTCGGAGCGGTCATCGTCCGCGACGGGAAAATTATTTCCAGAGGCTGGAACCAGGTATTGAAAAACAATGACCCCACCTGCCATGCCGAGATGGTCGCCATCCGCAAGGCCTGCCACAAATTAAAGGACTACAGCCTTGCCGGCTGCTCCATATACGTCAACTGTGAACCCTGTCCCATGTGCCTATCCGCCCTTTACTGGGCAGGCATCGACAAAATCTATTTCGCCGCCGGCAGGAAGGACGCTGCTGATCTGGGTTTTGTCGATGACTTTCTCTACCAGGAACTCCTGCGACAACCAGATGACAGAAAGATACCCATTAAGCAAGCAATGCGGACAGAGGCCCTGGCGGTCTTCAAACAATGGGCAAAGCTTGACGACAAAATAATCTATTAGGCGTTGAGTGCCAGTACATCGATAACGTTTTTTAGGGGTGGGCGTTCGCGTGGCGTCGTGGCGGTTAAGGCATTAGATCATGATATGTGCCCCAAGGGAAAAGTGCTTCCTGGCGGCATCCTGGAACCAGTTAGCGGCAGGTCGTTTTTATTTTTCGGCACCAACTACAAAACTTGCGACTTCTTTGTTGACGGGCTTTTTCTCTGGTGGGAGGAAAGAAAGCAGGAGCTTTGCGCTTTGAAACAGCTTGTAATTAATGTGGATAACGGACCGGAATGCAGCGGGCGTCGCACCCAATTTCTGTTCCGTTCCGTTTAACAGAATTCGCCGACATGACCGGACTTTGTGTCCGAATCATTTACTACCCTCCCTATCACAGCAAATACAATAGTATTGAGCGTTATTGGGCCGGGTTTAGAGAAGTCATGGAACGGATATTTGTTGGATACAGTGGAGACTGTGATAAAACGAGCGGGCAATTTCATTTAGAAGGGGCTACGAGCTGTGACGCGGCTATTAGATGTGCCATATGAAAAAGGTATCAAGGTTTGCGGCGACGAAAAATCAGACCTTGAACAACGACTACAACGCTCACCTGTTCTGCGCTGGTGGGATATAACAATCTCCCCTAAAACCAAATGCAATTGTTTGACCGGTTGCCAACCCAGACGAGTACGAGCTTGCGAAATGCCGGATTTACCGGTTACCTTCAGTGTCACGTCCGGACCAAGGAGCCATTGTAAACCTTCTGTGAGGCACCGTAAAATCTCACGGTATGATGCCCGCATGTAAATGCCATGGCAATCACATAATAAACGGTTACATGGGCCGGCAAATCTCTATGCTGGACACTGGCTCTTTCGGTATCACGCAATACAGCCTGGATCGTGTCCAGGGGGAAAAGTTTTAGTAATTACGCCAAGACTAATATAATCCGTGATGCGGGTGCCACTTGGAAGTTCTGCTACAGTGCGTGCCATATGCGGTCCTCCTGTTTGGGTTTGACAACAGGATACCACATAATTTAACTTAAGTGAACAGTATTGCCCATAAAACGGTAAATTTATAATTTCCATATCCCTTACGGGAACGATATCAGGTTTACCCGGGTAAGGCGTACTCCCTGTGAACAATCCCATCCTCAATCACGTTGCGGGGCTGACCAGGTATAGGGCTTCACGCTATTTTGCACGTTTACCCGCCCACACCGCCGAATCAGGTTCGCTTGCGCTATGTACCGTTCACTTCCTATCGCTTCCTGCAGACCCTGCCGTTGCCGTCAACGCCCTCGGAGTCTTCGCTTACCTGCGACGGATTGTCTTCCCCCTGGTCGGGGTGACGCCTGCTTAACGCAGGCTGGGTTTGCCCCCCATGCCGGGCAAAAAAAAAAGGAGTCAACCGAAACGGCTGACTCCTTGAATTTTCCTTGGCGTCCCCAAGGGGATTCGAACCCCTGTTGCCGGCGTGAAAGGCCGGTGTCCTGGACCTGGCTAGACGATGGGGACCTCATGGTGGGTCGTGCGCGACTCGAACGCGCGACTCTCTGCTTAAAAGGCAGATACTCTACCGACTGAGTTAACGACCCTTACACAAGAAGCGGTTTTTTTACATCAGTCGATTTCGTTTGTCAACCACCTTTTAATCTATTTAATTTTTTTTGTCCACATCAAGTGGAATTCGCCTGTTTTTTTTCCTCAGGAAAATCCCTTGAGATAGCGGAGCAGGTCTGCTATTCTTGCCCATCTACATTAGAGAATAAAAATCTTCTCTAATGAAAACCTTCGATCACATAAGGGTGCCTTGAAAAATTAGGCATCTGGCTTGAGGACAAGGAGTTGTGAAAATAAAAAGCACCCCAACGGGTATAAACTCCGCATATTTATTTGTGAGCATTTTTATTTTCGCTGCGACGTAGTAATCGAGCCAGAGGGCAATTTATCAAGGTTCCCCATAACTTTCACCTTTAAGGTCTTACCATATGGGGCTTCTATCCTCCTCGGCAACCTTTGTCCGCTATGCGGTTGAAGGTGAGCTACCGCCTAATTTCCTGGATTTCGCCGCTGAGCGGATTGCGACCAACGCCTACCGGGATATTGACGACAATTATGAAGAACGGTCTGTGGGCTGGGTTTCCGTGCTGAACATGTTTGACTCCTCTTTTGAGTATGCTTCCTTTGCAGCCGGTGACCATATTGTTCTCACCCTACGGGTTGATGAACGTACGGTGTCGCCCAAGATTCTGAAAAAATTCACCATGAAAGAGGAGGCAAGGCTGCTGAAGGAAAGGCAGATCCCCAAACTGAGCCGAACCCAGAAAATCGAGATCAAGGAAAGTGTCAAGCTGATGCTGATGAAGAAGGCGGTGCCGTCGCCGGCCATCTATGATCTCTGCTGGAATCTTTCCGAGGGCACCCTGCTCTTTTTTTCCACCAGCCAGAAGGCCCAGACGGAGCTGGAAGATTTCTTCAAGAAGACCTTTGACCTTTCGCTGCGGCTGCAGATTCCCTATCTCACGGCGGAGCATCTTCTCAAACCGGAATATCACGATGCCCTTTCCCGGCTAACCCCTGATATCCTCATCTGAAAGGGCCATTTATGGACTTAGTTGATTTAATTGTCGAAAAAAGATTTCTTGGCCAGGAGTTTCTTACCTGGCTCTGGTATAAGAGCGACGAGCGCGGCGGTACAGTATTTCTGCCCGGCACTGGCGACACCCAGCTTGTTTTTGAAAAACATATGCTGCTGGAGTATGGTGAGGGAGAGGCCTTTGAAAAGATCATCTGCCAGGGCCTGCAGGCGGAGCTGAACGAAGCCCGCACCGGTCTGCGCATGGGCAAAAAACTGGAACAGGCCCGCATCCATATTATCCAGGGCGAGTATGAATGGCACATGACGCTGAAAGCGAGTCTGCTGGAATTCCGCAGCGTCAAACCGCCGAAGACCATGGCTGGCTCCGAGGAAGGCGACACGGCGGAAGCAGTTGAGGGGCGTCTGCTTGACCGTATCGGCATGCTGGAGACGGCAACCCGGACCATTGATGAGCTTTTCCGCGTCTTTCTTGAGATCAGGACCAGTCCGGCCGCCTGGCAGGAAGAACTGGACCGCATCCGGAAATGGATCCGCAAACCTGAGTAACCCGTTGATTGATTATTAACCTGCATGGTCCGGCCACGGACCGTAACAAAGGACAAAGGCTCTGCGCCCCCCCGGGACTGGTGCCTTTAGCAACGACTATGGAATTTGAAACTGTTATCGGGCTTGAAGTCCATGCCCAGTTGAAGACCAAATCTAAAATTTTCTGCAACTGCACCACGGAATTCGGCAAACCGCCCAATACCAATACCTGCCCCGTTTGTCTCGGCATGCCTGGCGTTTTGCCGGTTCTCAACCGGCAGGTGGTTGAATTCGCCATAAAAATGGCCATTGCCACCAACTGCGTCATAGCCGGGCTCAATCAGTTCGCCCGGAAAAATTATTTCTACCCCGATCTACCCAAAGGCTATCAGGTCTCCCAGTTTGACCTGCCCATCGCCCAGCACGGTTATGTGGATATCGAGGTGGACGGCAAGGCGCGCCGCATCGGCCTGACTCGTATTCACATGGAAGAGGATGCCGGCAAACTCATCCATGACGATGTCAAGCCGCAGAGCTACGTGGATCTGAACCGAACCGGCGTCCCGCTCATCGAGATCGTCAGCGAACCGGATATTCGTTCAGCAGAAGAAGCGGCCGCCTACCTGAAAAAGCTGCATGCCATTCTCCGTTATCTTGATATCTGCGACGGCAACATGCAGGAGGGCAGCTTCCGCTGTGACGCCAATATCTCCCTGCGGCAGGTTGGACAAAAAGAGTTGGGCACCCGCACCGAGTTAAAGAACATGAACTCATTCCGCAATGTGCAGCGGGCCCTGGAGTTTGAGGTGCGGCGCCAGCGCGATGTTCTGCTGGACGGCGGCAAGGTGGTCCAGGAGACCCTGCTGTGGGATGCTGACCGCAACGTAACCAACTCCATGCGCGGCAAGGAGGAGGCCCACGATTACCGCTATTTCCCTGATCCAGACCTTGTCCCGGTGGTCATTGATGAACCATGGGTAGCCAGGATAAAAGAATCCATGCCCGAGCTGCCCGATGCCAAAAAGCAGCGATTTATAGAGACACTGCAGTTTAACGAAGAGGATGCCTCCATTCTCACCTCGTCCTGGGAACTGGCCGATTATTTTGAATCCGCCCTGTCTCTCTATCCGGATGCCAAAAAACTGGGCAACTGGATCAAAACGGAGATGATGCGCGAGCTCAAAGGCGAAGATGGCCTTGATATCCTTGCCTTTCCGGTTACTCCTGAAAATCTTGCCGCCCTGCTTGCCTTAATCGACAAGGGCACCATCAGCGGCAAAATCGCCAAAACAGTTTTTGACGAGATGATGAAAAGCGGCAAGGACGCCCAGACCATTGTTAAGGAAAAGAACCTGGTGCAGATGAGTGATGAGGGCGATCTGATTCAGATCGTGCAGCAGATTGTGCAGGAAAACCCGCAACAGGTTGCCGATTTCAAGGGCGGCAAGACCAAGCTCATGGGCTTTTTTGTCGGTCAGCTCATGCAGAAGACCAAGGGCAAGGCCAATCCCAAAATGGCCAATGAACTCTTCATGCAGGAACTCAGCAAATAAGTGAAAGGTGAGAAGTAAGGAGTGAAAAGAAATTTTGTATGTCATCTTAGAGTAGGAGCGGGCCATGCCCGCGACCTCTGGCATTGCGGAAACAGGATTATCGCGGGCACGGCCCGCTCCTACTCCCGAAAAAAGTTCCTTGAGCGACTTCAACCCCGCTCACTTTTCACTTTCAATTAATGGATAACAGCAGGGAGCAGGATAAAGGTAAAGGGCATCGCCAGCGTCTGCGCGATAAATTTGCCATACGAGGCATCGACGCCTTAAATGATGATGAGGTGCTTGAGCTGCTCCTCACCATGGGAACGCCGCGGCGCGACTGCAAGGATTGCGCCCGGCTGCTGCTGAAAAGATTTGGCAGTCTGGCCGCGGTACTGGAAGCCACCCCTTTTGAACTGCAGACCATATCCGGTATCGGAGCACAGAACGGCTTTGCCATCCACTTTATTCAGAGTGTGGCCCGTCGCTATCTCAACCAGCGCCTGCGCAGCAAAAACTACCTGCGCTCTTCCCGGGAGGTAGGGGATTATCTCATCCACGCCATGCGTGATCTAAAAAAAGAGGTATTCCAGGCCATTTTCCTTGATGCCTCATTTGCCATCATTGACACGAAAATTCTGTTTGAGGGCACTCTGTCGGTTAACACGGTCTACCCTAGAGAATTCATCAAGACCATCCTGGCCAACCACGCTGCCGCCGTGGTCATTGCCCATAATCATCCCTCCGGCAGCCTGACCCCGTCCGCCGCCGACCGCAAGCTCACCAGAAATCTCTTTCTGGCCTGTGCCATGATTGACGTGCAACTGCTTGACCATCTTATTGTCGGGGCCGGCGAGAGCCCCTTCAGCTTTGCCGACCACGGCCTGATGGATGAGATCAAACAAGAATGTCTTCCTCTACTTTGAACAGCCCGGCCGAGCACCACCAGGCGGGAATCTACCTGCATATCCCCTTCTGCAAAACAAAATGCCTTTACTGCTCCTTTAATTCCCATGCCGGCCGCGATGTGGAAATCGCAGGTTATCTTGAGGCCCTGAACAGCCATATCCGGCGCATGGCCGACCATCCTTGGTGTCGCAGCCATAGCTTCTTCTCCCTGTATATCGGCGGCGGCACCCCCACCATCTGTGACGCATCCCTGCTCAACCAATTGATCACCAACTGCCTGGCCGCTTTTTCTTTCTGCCCGGAGCCGGAAATCACGGTGGAAAGCAATCCCAACACCGTGTCGTCAGCCAAGCTGCAAGCCCTGCGTGCGGCGGGGGTGAACCGGCTCAGCATCGGCGTCCAGTCCTTTTCCCCGGCCCGGCTCAAATGCCTCGGCCGCAGCCATACGGCAGAGGATGCCGTGCTTGCACTTGCCATGGCCAGGGATGCCGGATTCAACAATATCAATCTTGATCTGATGTACGCTCTGCCGGGGCAGACGGCTGATGAGTGGCAACAGACCCTTGAGCAGGCCATAAGTCTCGCGCCGGAACACTTCTCACTCTATGAATTGATGGTGGAGGAAAAGACGCCGCTTGCCGCCCTGGTCGCCGACGGGCAATACCAACTGCCGACCGAGGATGAGGTGGCCGACATGGAAGCCGTAACCATCGGGCTATTGGCAAGCCGGGGTTACAAACGCTATGAGATATCAAACTACGCCAGATTGGGATTTACCTGCCGCCACAACATCAATTACTGGCAGAACCGCTCCTGGCTGGGCCTGGGGGCCGGGGCGGTGGGTTCGCTATCCGGCACCAAGGTGACCAATGTGGCGGACCCCTTGATTTATACCCTCAGAGTAAACAGCAATCATGACCCGATCAGTGAAATGGAATGTCTGTGCCGGCAGACACTTTTCCGGGAAACAATGATCATGGGGCTCAGGATGCTGGCAGGTGTCAGCATCAAGGAGCTGGAGGATCGCTTTGCCCTCAATCCCATGGATTATTATGGGGCGACCCTGCAGACACTGCTGGCCCAGGGTCTTGTCGTGCTCGATAACGGCTTTCTGCGGCTGTCATGCCTGGCGCTGCCGATTGCCAACCGGGTGCTGGCGGAGCTGGTATAAGGTTTTTTGGGGATAGTTGAGTGGTTACCGATTGGTAAAAATTTAAGACCCAAAATAGCCAAGTTTCGAGAGGGGTTACAATTCAACTATAAGGGAGATAGTTTGACTTTTTCAAATTCGACCTTAATAGTAGACATACAATGTCATTAACTTAAGCCTTTTCGCCGGTTGCCTGAGCCCAGGTTCGTCATTCCGGCGAAGGCCGGAATCCAGGTAGTTACGACAATTCTGGACCCCGGCCTTCGCCGGGGTGACGACGAGTGTAGTCAGTTTTTCTT